>ONGM01000009.1 GCA_900317365.1 uncultured Planctomycetota bacterium | reverse complement strand
TCTTTCCTCCATGCGGCCTTCTTCGCGGCCGATCGCAATGCCCTCGTTGCGGTGGAAAGTTACCATGCTTGATACTAAATCGTTCATATCATATTCTCCTTCTTCAAGTTTGTCGAACGAGATCCAACTCGTATCCTTTGTTTTAAAAAACACTTCCAGGAATTGCGCGGCTAAATATCGGTCTTCGCGACTCGATACGGGCGGCAAGTTGACGTCGTTAATTTGTCGGTCGAACATTTGATAGACGGACACAATAAACGAAAGAACACTACGGAACTTTTTGGCGTCTTCGAGGGAAATTCTGCGGACGTCAATTATTCGTATCCTTCGGTCGTCAATAAAAGGGGCTACGTATTCTTCAAGAACCTCCGGAATCTTGAATTGTTCTTTCATCGTGAGATTTTTCGTCCAAGGCTTTTCACCGTAGTACAGAACGAAGGTCGTCACAGGATAACGACTCCCGTTTGGCGCCTTAAGCAATTGCTCCTTATAGTTTTCGCCGTCGTACGAAATTCCCCGAAAAGGCATGTCTTTATCGATATAGGTTTGGCTCTCCAGACCTATGAGGGCAACGATAGAGTCGCCGTAGCTCCATACGATCAAGGCGTCGCGTCTCAGTTCACGCAATTGGTTGTCGGAGTCAACGAACGATTGACTCTCAGGAAGCAAAAGAAGGTCCTCCGGTCGAACGAACTCTTTTCCTTTGAAAATGACGAAGTTAATAAGATCTGCGACGATTTGCAGATTTCTCGTCAACTGACGCAGGAATATGTCCGGTTGTCCCATGGAATCGCCCCTTCCACCTTTCGCTTTTGCGATCTGCGCGCGTCGACTTATGTAGGACGCTCCCTGCGCGCCAATTATACCTCAAATCGAGCGTTTTGCAATGAAACGATTGTCGCGTCGCCTTGCGTTAGTCGCGAACGACGAGTCCTAGTTTAACGCATTTTTCTAGCGCCTCTTCGCGTTCGCGGCAGCGAGTTAGTCCTTTCCACGCCGGGTCGCATGCGTCGAGGAAATCCTCGTAAGTTGCGGGAACCTTACCGGCAGCCGCGAGACGGGCGATCGTTTCCTGCTCCAGTCGGGAAAGACTGCACGAGTCGAGCATGTAGTCGACAAAAGCTTCGTACGCGTTCGGGAAAAGAGGACGCACGATTTCTTCGCCGATGATCTTGGCGTACGCGCGGATTTCGTATTGCGCGTGCGATTCCATTCTCAAACTGAGGAAGTGCAACAGGTTGCGCAGATCGCATTTCCAGTACGCCTCGGTGTACGTCGCGAGCGGCAGATCCTTGCGAGCCTGCTCGCGCGCGACGCCGAGCTCGACGCGCCGTTCGTACATTGCGCGCGCTGCGGATTGAAATTCGCGCTCTTCTTCGGTGAGCTTGGCGCCTTCTTCCGGACTCAGAAGCCCGTCGCTTCCCTGGCGATTGCTCGACGCTTGCAAACGCCACGCGGTAGGCTCCGTCGTCTGCGCGGAATTGATGGCGACGGAATATCGGGTCGAATACTCGTTGATCGACGCCGTGCGATGACGCACCCACTGTCGCCACGCGTCCATCGGCGCGCGAACGAGTAGCTTCACCTCCGCCATTTCGAAAGGCGTTTCGTGGCGATGGCGCATCAAATAGCGAATGAGCGTGCGATCGTCGGACACGGATTTCGTTCCGGCCCCGTAACTGACGCGAGCGGCCTGAACGATCGAGTCGTCGGACCCCATGACGTCGACGAGGCACACGAACCCGTCGTTGAGAACGTTAAATTTCTTCCAGCGCAACGCGTTCAACGCGTCTTGATTATCTGCCATCGCGCAACCTTTAGTACGTAAAGACGACCTCCGCCGTCGAGTCTTTCTGAAAATAATTGTGAATTTGTTTCCGACGTCAACGCCGCGTTGTAGCGGCTACTTGGCGTCGGGTAGGGAGTCGAGCGCTTCGAGGAGCGCCGATTTCGTATAGAGACCGCGGAGTACGACGGGCGCGTCGGGAGCGTTCGGATTAAAGATCATGAGCGTTGGCACCTGACGAGCGCCGCATGCGTCGAGGAGTTCGTTAATTGCGACGACGTCGGGAGTCTCGGCGTCGAGGTTGGTCCAGTCGGCGGTCAGAGTGAGGACGTTTTTAGCGTCGAACGCCGCTTGAACTTCGTCGGTGTGGAGGATTGTTTTTTCGAGAAATTTGCAGTTCATGCACCAGTCGGCGGTGAAGTCGACGGCGACGGGGCGGCCGCTTGCGAGGGTCGCGTCGAGCGTCGCGCGATCGAATAGGCTCCAATGCTCCTGACTGAGTTTGCCGTCGCGTTCGGCGCGCACGGCCCAGCGTGTCAATTTCGCTTCGGCGGCGCTTTGGAGCGTCGTCTTAATCGGGTTGGCGTCGAAACTGAAGACGAAGAGCGCCGTAACGATCAGAACGACGAGAGAGACGCACCACGCGACGACTTTCCGTTTGCCGGCGTCGAACTCGTATTGCAGTCGACCGATATTCCAGCACGCAAACCAGAGCGCGAAGAAGAACGCGACCATCGACAATTGCACTTCGAGAGGCGCGGAATAGACGATCCAAAGAACCGCGATCAGCAGGAAATAGCCCATCGTCTTGCGGAACGTTTCCGTCCAATTGCCCGGTTTCGGAAAGATTTTTAATAGTTCGGGGAACGCGCCGGCAACGAGGAACGGGAACGCCATGCCGAGCCCGATCACGAGGTAGACGATCACGACCAGCCCGATTTGACCCTGACGCGTCGTTTCGCTAGCCCAGTCGAGCGCCGGACTTAAGAGCGGCGCGCCGCACGGAATCGCGAGAAGCGTCGTTATGACGCCTTTAAAGATCGCGCCGACCGCTCCTTCTCGCGACGTTAATTCGCTCGACTTCTCGCCTCCGAGAAAACTCGGCGTTTCAAGTTCCCAAACCCCAATCAAACTAAGCGCCATCGCAAAGACGATTCCGCCCATAATGATTTGGAAGAGGGAGCGCGTAAACAGGAAGCTCAGTCCGACGCTGGCGAACGCGAGCGCGCCGAAGACGATCAAAACTCCGACCGCGTACCAGACGTTCAGTAAGAAGGCGCTTCCGCGACTCCTTCCCGCCTGTTCGAAGAAAGAGAGTATTTTCAGACCGACGACCGGTAAGACGCACGGCGTGAAATTCAAAATGAACCCGCCGCAGAACGCGATCAGTATGAGAACGAAGAAGTTGTTCGACGCGAAGTTCGAGACGGCGGCGCCTTCGTCCGCCTTAGTCGTTTCGCCTTGTTCCTCTGGCTGAGCGACGTTTTCGCTCGCTTGATCCGCCGCGTTTGCGACCGGCGTCTGGGCGGGCGCAAGTTCCGCCGCCTTGGCGAGGAGCGGGTCAACGTCGTAGTCGGCGTCGTACCGAGCCGTAAAGTCGACGTTCTGCGGCACGCACGCGCCGCCTTCCCCTTCGCTGCAAGCCAGCGCGTCGACCGTTCCCGAAATCGTCAGACTTTCGAGCGACTCGCCTTCCGCCGCGCCGTAAATCGGCAGAATCCAGTCGACGGCGCCGAAGAGTTCTTCGAGTCTTGACCCGAGCGCGTCCTCCGCGACGACGATTTCCGAGGTCGCGCGCGCCGCGCCGAGCGTTAGCGCCTCGTTCGAAAGCGTCGTGTCGACGAATTTCGTAGGCTTACCCCCTGTGCCTTGCTCGGCGGAGTAGATATGCCATCCGTCGGCGACGGTCGTCGTTACGACGAGGTACGCGACAGGCGCGTCGCCAGAGTCGTTGAGCCAGATCGGGTCGGACGTTTGATTTTTCGAGACGGCGACGCGCGCTTTGACGGAGAGCCTCGAACTAGCCGCGCCGAAGGACGGAATTGTGGCGCCGAAATTCTGCGCGGAAAAGCTCTGGCCGCCCGGTAGCGCGAAACCGTCTTGTCCGACCGACGATTGGGGGCGTCCTACCCCAATGAAAAAGAGCGTCGCGACGACGAGCGCGATCGCGTTGTAACCGACCTTCGACGTTGACCTGAACATTGAAAACTCCTGCGGCGTTCTCGCCTGCGTTTCGTCGCGCCGTCGCAACCGTGCCGATCCGGGCGCTGATTATCGTTTTCTGGGGACTCTCATTTTACCTTAATTTCGCACAGTGCGAAAGGCGCCAAAAGTTGCCTCAGGTGAGGAAATCTCTTATTCTGATCATATGGAAGAAAACGTTAAAGAGAGTCGGACTCAGAGAGTTGAACCGAAGGTTCGAAAAAGAAGCGCGCGACGTTTTTGCCGTCGCGCGTTGTGATTACTCGCCGAATACGAGGTTATGCGACTTCCCTCTCGAGTTCGCGTCGCAGTTCGAGGAGTTGCGCCTTCTGGCGGCGAATCGTGTCGAGGGCCTGGCGCGAACGCTCTTCGAAGAGTCGTTCTTTTTCGTCGAGCCTGCCTTGCGTTTCGAGGAGTCTTAAGGTCGCCTTATCGCTCTCGCCGCGTATTCTCCGCAGTTCCGTTTCTCGGGACGCGAGCGCGGATTCTTTTTGAGCGATTTCGTCCTGCCGCGCTTGGAAATTAGCGTAATTTCGCGAGATTTTGTCTTCGCGCAGATCGAGTTTTGAGCTCTTTTCGGCGAGCTTCTGATCGCGTTCCGCGAGTTCGCGATCGACGTCGCGCAACTTCGCTTCGTACGCCTTCAGCTCGGCTTCGCGCATATCCGCTTCGCGTTCGCGCGCGGTCAATGCGGCTTCTCGTTGATCGTACTGCGTTTGACGAGCCTCCAACGCGGCGATTCGACGTTGCAGCTCGGTTTCGCGCGCGGAGAGATCCGAATCGACTTGCACGGCGAGTCTTTCGCGTTCGGCGAGCGCTTCGGCGCGACGCGTCTGTTCGTTTTCGCGCGTTTCCACGTCGAGGGAGTATCGCGCCATTTTCTGTTCGCGCGTCTTGAGATCCTCTAATCTCTGAGCGACGAGGGTTTCGCGCGCTTCGAGATCGTTCGTGATCGCGGCGAGTTTGCCTTCCTGAACGCGTAAGAATTCCGTTTTCTGCGCGAGATCGTTGCGCTTCGATTCCGTAGCGATGGCGAGACGTTCCTCTTTTTCCTGCACGGCGGAACTTTTTCGCGCGATTTCCGCTTCGCGAGTTTCAAAACCGGCGAAAATCTCGGCAAGTTTGCGTTCGCGCGCTTGGATTTCGTCGAGTTTCTTATCGAGTTCCTCTTCTCGACGATCAAGCGCGGCGGAGAGGTTCGCGAGTCTTTCGTCTTCTTCGCGTTTCTCGCGCTCCTTCGCAATGAAATCAGCGCCGGCGTACGAGCGCGCGTGCGCTTCAAACGCGGCGATTCGAGCGTTGAGTGCGCTCGCCCGGCGGTCGAGTTCGGAATCGCGCGGATCGTCGAGCGGTTCCGGAACGGAAATCGGAGCGCGTTTCCACGATCTTACGTCGGGACGGCGCGCGCGCGCGTTACTGTCGAGCGTTGCGGATTGTTGCGACATACGAAATCCTCGTTCTGTCTGGTGCGAAAACGCGTCGCGCGCTTTCGCGGTCGTTCGTTGTTTAGGAGGGGCGCGTCGAGTAAACGGCGCGTTTCTAGTAGTATCGTCCGCAAAATGAAAAAATTAAGCAAAAAAGAAATAATTCCTACAACTTGTTGTCGAGCGTCCGGCGCGGCTTCTTCAAACTTCTTGACGCGTTCCCGCGTTGAACGTACAATTCCTTACGCGTTCGTTCGCGCTTCCACTTGCAAAACTCAAAGGATTACACTATGCGCGCATTATTACTATCGCTGAGCGTTGTCGTCGCGTTAGCGCTTCCGTCTTTCGGCTTGGGAGTCGAGCCGAGCGGCGCCGCGCGACCTTTAAAATGCGTCTATTTTTCACCTAGCGATTGCGAGCCGTGCCCGGATCGTGCGGAACGTCTCTATCGCGTGATGACGTGCGTTCAAGACTTTTATCGACGCGAAATGGATCGCAACGGATTCGGACCAATGACCTTCGGCTTGGAAACGACCGAGCCTGGCAAACTCAAGCTCTATGAAATCAAAGCGCCGGATCCGCAAGCGACCTACGGGCGCGACTCTCACTGGGCGGTGCGCAAAATCGTCGTTGAAGGTCTCAAGAAATATGGGATCGACGCCGGACGCGAGGTCGTCGTGATCTTTCAGCAAGGCTTGCGTTGGGAAAACGGGCGCGCGATCGAAGTCGCTTCGTTCGTCGGCTCCGGATCGCCCTTCAACGGTACGGCGTGGTTCTACGACGATCCGATGCTTGACCCGGACAAACTTTCGAGCAAAGACCCTGGCGGCTCTTACGTCGGTCGACCTTGTTCCGTGGGCGAGTTTAATTCTCACTATATCGGCGGAATTGCGCACGAGCTTGGGCACGCGCTTACCTTGCCGCACGACTGCGAGCTGAACGCGGAGCGACCGGAATTCGGGTCCGCGCTCATGGGCGGCGGCAATCACACGTTCGGACGCGAAACGCGCGGGGAAGGGAAAGGCGCGTTCCTGACGTTCTCGGAAGCGACGCGTCTTTCCGTCGTGCCGGCGATTAGCGGGCTCGCGCCGAAGCGCCTGCCTAACGACGCTCGCATTGACGATCTTGATTTCGAACGAACTTCCGATACGTCCGTTCGCGCGTTCGGTCAGATTTCCGCGCCGACCCCGGTTCGCGCGCTGATTTTCTACGTTGACCCGGACGCGCGCGCCGCCGATTACGACGCAAAAACGTGGGTCGTTAAGCCGGACGCGGACGGCAAATTCTCCGTCGATCTTACGGAAGTTGTTCGCGCGCCGATTCAATTGCGGGTAACCGCCGTTCGCGAGTGCGACGCCGTCGAACTTCTCCGTTGCAACCTGACGCCGGACGGGAGCGAAGGCGAATTCGCGCCGATTCGCAGTCGAATCGCGTTTCGCAAAATCAACGACGCTTTCGTAGCGAAGGACGTCGACGCGTTAAAAGCGCTCGCCGAGACGTACCCGACGGAGGACTCGCGACGCGATCTTTGTCTGTCCCTCGTTCGCGTTCTTACGGAGAAAGTCGCGCTTCAGAAGCCAAGCGAGGTCGACGAGAGCGTTCGCTCTTTCGATCTTTCCAACGCCGCTTTTGACGAAGTTCAAGTCGGCTGGGCGCGCCTTGGACGCAACGCGTCCTTCGACGGAACCGTTCTCGAAGTCAAAGGGATCGGTTACGCGAGCGGACTCGCCGCGCACGCGCAGAGCGTTTTGAAGACGACGCTCGGGCGCAAGTGGAAGACCTTCACGGGACTCTTCGGCATGCCGGAAGGGAGTCGCGGTTCCGTTACCTTCGTCGTGAAAGGGGACGGGCGCGAACTGTTGCGCGTCGACGATCCGAACGAAGCGAACGGACGCGCGTTTTCGCTCGACGTTTCCGACGTCGACGTTCTCGAACTGATCGCAGGGGACGCGGGAGACGGCGTCACGTCGGATCATTCGCAGTGGATTAACCCGATTTTGGAACGATAATCTCCGCAGGCCCGAGCGTCGCAACGTAGCGTTTTCGACGCTCGGCGCGTTTGCGTCTTAGGTTAATATAGAGCGCGTCGCGCGGCGCGACTTAGCGCGCGACTACATTTTTTACGCGAGAAATAGCAATGAATCGAGAGAAGAGTCGGCAGATTTTTGAAGAAGCGTTAACGTTGATTCCCGGCGGCGTCAATAGTCCGGCGCGAGCGTTTGGAGGGGTCGGCGGCGTTCCGGTCGTGATTGATCGCGCGGAAGGAGCTTATCTTTACGACGTCGACGGGAACCGTTACGTCGACTACGTTTTGTCTTGGGGACCGATGATTCTCGGACATGGCGATCCGCGCGTGAAAGAGGCGCTCGCGAAGGCGGTCGAGCGCGGCGTGAGCTACGGCGCCCCGACGGAGGCTGAAAACCGATTGGCGTCGCTTCTCGCGGAAATGGTACCGTCGATCGAGAAATCTCGTCTCGTGAACTCGGGCACGGAGGCGACGATGAGCGCGATTCGCCTTGCGCGCGGGTACACGGGTCGTAATAAGATCGTGAAATTCAGCGGTTGCTATCACGGGCACGCGGACAGTCTTTTAGTCGCGGCCGGCAGCGCGGCGGCGACGCTCGCGGTTCCCGATTCTCTTGGCGTGACGCCGGGCGCGGCTTCGGACACGATCGTCATGCAATATAACGACGTTTCGGGAATCGAGGAGCTCTTTGCGGAACGCGGACGCGAGATCGCGTGCGTGATCGTCGAGCCGGTCGCAGGGAATATGGGTTGCGTTCCGGGCGCGCCGGAGTTTTTGCAGGCGTTGCGCGCGGAGACGGAGAAGAGCGGAACCGTTTTGATTTTCGACGAGGTCATGTCGGGATTCCGCGTCGCTCGTGGCGGCGCTCAAGAGCGTTACGGAATCACGCCGGACCTGACGACGCTTGGGAAGATCGTCGGGGGCGGACTACCGGTCGGCGCGTACGGCGGGCGCGCGGAGATCATGAACTCGGTCGCGCCGTTAGGCAAGGTCTATCAGGCGGGGACGCTGAGCGGCAATCCGCTAGCGACGGCGGCGGGAATAGCGACGCTCGAGGCGATCAACGCGGATCCGAATTTCTACGGGACGATTTCGCGGGCGACGGAACGCCTTGCCAAGGGGTTGACGACGGCGGCGAGCGCGGCGGGAGTCAAGGTCGCGGTTCAATGGATCGGCGGAATGTCGACGCTCTTTTTCCTTTCGGATACGGACGAGAAGGTGATCGACTGGCCGTCGGCGTCGCGATGCGAGAAGGCGCGTTTTGCGAAGTTCTTCCACGCGCTCCTCGACGGGGGCGTTTATTTCCCGTGCAGTCAATTTGAGACGATGTTCACGAGCGTCGTTCACACGGACGCCGTAATCGACGAAACGATCGCGGTCGCCAAGGACGCGTTCAACGCGTTGTAACCTTAGAATTGGAAATTCGATATGAGCGCAGAGACACGCAAGGCGCGCGACTTTTTTATTCTCACGTTCGCGCTGTTTTATCCGCTGGCGATGACGGCGGCGTATTTCGTTTGGTGCGTTAACCACGCGCCGGACGCCGCGAAATCCGTCTATGCCATAGGGAAGGCGTTGCAATTTCTTTTTCCTGCGGCGATTACGGCGTTCGTTCTTAAAGAACGAGTTCTGGTTCGGAAGCCGAATAGTCGCGGACTTCTCTTCGGTTTCCTTTTCGGACTTGTCGTTGGACTGACGATTTTCTTTGCGGCGCGTTACGGACTCGCGAGTTCCGCTTGGCGGGATTCGGATTTCGTCGTCCGTTTGCGCACGGAATTCAACGCGCGCGTGGGATCCTTTGGTCTAACGAAAGTTACTTTCGCCGTCGTCGCCTTATTCTATTCGCTCGTTCACTCGGGATTGGAAGAGTACTATTGGCGATGGTTTACCTTTGGTCGACTTGCGCGTCGTTTCTCTTTCGTTCCGGCGGCCGTTATTTGCGCGGTCGCGTTCTCGCTTCATCACATCGTTGTTCTGGGAACGTACTTCGGGTATTCGAGCGCGTTGACGTGGTTTTGCTCTTTCGGAGTCGGAGTCGGCGGATTCGTTTGGCAAACGTTGTACCATAAAACCGATTCGATTTACGGCGGTTGGCTTAGTCACTGTTTAGTCGACGCCGGAATTTATGCGGTCGGCTTTCTTCTTCTTGCCTAGTGGGGGCGCGTTATGGCGAATACCGGGACGTCGAATTCCTATGACCAATCAGAAGACGTCGTAAGATCGGAAGACTTCGATCAATTAGACGACGCGCGCAAGGCGATTTTTAAACGCGAATCGCGTTGTCGACGCGTCGACGGATTCCTCACGGCGTTTTTAGAATTTGCCTTCATCTTCGGTATATTCTTCGTTTACGGCGCATGGCCGACTCCCGACGTCAACGAGCAGTATTACGTCGGGAAGGCGATCCATTTCTGGAATCGCGAATGGTTGGCGAACGATCCTTTTCTCACGACGCCAGATTCGCACTGGCTCTTTTACGCGACCTTCGGACTTCTCTCTTTCTGCTTCAAACAGAACGCGATGGTCTGGATCGGGCGCGTTCTCGCGTGGGGACTGACCGCGCTCGCATGGCGTCGACTATCGCGAGCGCTCGTTCCGTGTCGGTGGTTTTCCGTACTCTCCGCCGCCGCGTTCGCGTTCTATCTGGAATCGTTTCACCTTGCCGGCGAATGGATTATTGGCGGGGTCGAAGGGAAAAGTTTCGCGTTTCCTCTCGTCTTTTGGGGACTTGCGCTCTTTTTAGAAGGCAAGCTGAATCGCGCGTGGCTCTGTCTCGGATGCGCGTCGGCGTTTCATCCGCTCGTTGGCGGCTGGACGGTTCTCGCGTGTCTTTTTTCCTGGGCGATCGAAGCGCTTTTTTCGCGCCGTTCGTCGAAGCCCAGGTTTTTCAAATTCTTACCCGGTCTCGCGCTCGGCGGCGCCGTTTCGCTCCTTGGCGTCGTGCCGGCGTTGCGACTCGACGCAGGCGCAACGCCGGACGTCGTCGCCGCGTCGCGCCAGATCTACGTCTTCAAACGACTCTCGCACCACCTTGTCGCGTCGAGTTTACCTTGGTCGTTTCTTCTCCGATTCGGCGCGCTGACCCTCGCGTTCTTTCTGCTCGTCGCTTTGTGCGCGATCTATTTCCGATACGCAAAGGCGCGCGGACTCAAGGCGCCGGAATATGAACGCCTCGACGCGCAGGCGGAAGAAACGACGCTTCGATTCGCCCGCCTTAGGCGCTTCGTCGTCGCGTCCGTTCTTTTCGCCTGTTTTGGGATCGTCGTCGACTTCGGCGCCAAATATTGGGCGAAGCTCGGACTGATCTCCGACCCGCGCGACGTCGCCGGGATACTGCGGTATTACTGGTATCGTCTTTCCGATTGGGCGGTTCCGCTCGGGGTCGTCGCCTTTGCCGGACGCCTTGCGATTTCCGTCGCGTACGGAGGCTACGATTTGCTGACGAAAGGGTCGCTCGGACGCGGCGGGCTGACGAACCGTTTCGTCGCGATTTTGCGAACGTTCCTGATCGCGTCCGCTTTCGGTTGCGCGCTCTACGGGGCGACGCATTACGTTTTATATCGAGCGGCGGCTAAGACCGCGCGCGCCGCCGCCGTCGCCGGGTCGATTCCGACGCCTCAGAGCACGGAGCGTCCGTCCTTTATCGTCGCCTTTGTTTTATTCGTCGTCGCGATCATGTTTGTTTGCGGCGTATCGCGTCTTTTCTCGAGAAGGGTTAAGTCCGGGGTGGCGCCGCGAACGACGTTTGTCGCGCTGCTCGGAACGGCGCTCGTTTTTCTTCTGATCGCGGCGCCGGCGGAACGCTTGGGATATTTCGTGAATCTTCGCGGAGAAAAGGTCGTGCCGCGCAGCGAGCCGCCGAAGGAGTCGATCGCCGACGGATGGCGGGATATGTGCCGTTGGATCGCGAAGAATACGGAGAAGGACGCCGTGTTTCTCGCGCCGCGACAATGCGATTCCTTTAAATGGCTCGCCGGTCGCGCGGAAGCGGGAAGCTGGAAGGAGATTCCGCAGGACGCCCGATCGATCGTCGAATGGAATCGCCGTATGGAGCTTTTCTACGCCAATCCCGGCGCGGAAGAAGGGTCGCCGATGCGGTGGAATCAGGCGCTTAGCGTCGTCTTTATTAACAAGGGTCGACCGCGTATTTTGCAAGAATGTCAAATCGGCGGCTATGACTACGCGATTCTTGAAAGCGCGACCTACGCCGTCTTTGCGAACAAGGAGGCGACGCGGCGTTGGAACGAGTTTATCGAAAACGACGCCGTTTATCAGAACGCGCAATTTGTTCTCTTGAAATTAAAAAAGGACGAGTAAGCGCTCGCTCCTCGTCCCGCGTTGAAATTGACGCGTTGAAACTTTGCCGCGAAAGTTCGCCGAACGTTGAATCGTTCGGCGAACTTTCGCGTTTTTATTGGTTGCGCGCTTACTGGCTGCGCGTCAAACTAGACTTCCCAGCCTTCGCGGACGTCTTGCTTGAGGTACTTCGCGGCTTCCGGGCAATTCGTCGCGGCGACTTTTTCCGCGTCGTATTCCAGTTTCTTTCCGCAACGGTACGCGATCGGTCCGAGGAGGATCGTTTCCGCAACGCGACCGGAGTATTCGAAGTTACACGTCGTGGCGTCCCCGGTTTTGACCGCTTTGAGCCATTCGTTATGATGACCGATCGAGGCGGGAATCGATTGTTCCGGCTCTTTGAAGGTCTTTTGCTTCTCTACCGGGAGGAGCGCGCGTTCGGTGTAATTCGAGTAGATCGCGCCTTCTTCGCCAATGAAGAGAATTCCGTTGCCTTTGTCGAGCCCGTATTCTTTCAGCGATTCCGGACGCACGGCTCCGTCGCTCCAGGTAACGACGAGCGGATCGCTTGCGCCGTTCACGCCGGCGAATTCATATTCCACGTGGAGATCGCGCGGCGCGTAGTCGGCGTCGGCCGGTTCCGGACCCGTCGCGACGATCGTCTTCGGATATTGAAGATCGAGCGCCCAGAATACCAGGTCCATGAAGTGGCAACCCATGTCGCCCATACCGCCGTTGCCGAAGTCCCAGAAGGAGCGCCAGTTGCCGCCGAGATAGCAGGGCTGGAAGGGACGAACCGGCGCCGGACCGAGCCAGAGGTCCCAATGGAGTCCCTTCGGAACGTCGACGGCGTCGTTCGTTCGCGGCTTGCCGCCCCAGACGACTCCGCACCAGACGTCGACGCGCTTGATCTTGCCGATGACGCCCGACTTGACCCATTCGACGACGCGACGATAGTTGTCGAGCGCGTGAATTTGCGTGCCCATTTGCGTCGCGAGATTCTTTTCGCGCGCGATTTTGCGCATTTGGCGGATTTGATAGACGTCGTGAGCGAGCGGTTTTTCGACGTAAGCGGCGATACCGCGTTTCATCGCTTCGACGGCGGCGAACGCGTGAGTGTGGTCGGGGGTCGTAATGACGACGGCGTCGATTTGGTCGCCCATCTTGTCGTACATTTCGCGGAAGTCGACGAAACGTTTGGCGCCGGGAATCTCAGCGCCGTATTTTTCGAGGAAATTTTCGTCGACGTCGCAAATGGCGACGCGATTTTCAGCGGCGCAGGAACTACGGTGGAAATCGCCTTGCATACCGGCGACTCCGACGTGCGCCAAGTTCAATTTGGAATTGGCGTTTAGCTCGCGCGCCAGACCCGGCGCGGGAAACGCGACCCCGGAAACGAGTCCTGCGGCCGCCATTGTTTTCAAAAAGGAACGACGATCAGTACGCGACATGATTTTCTCCTTGGCGCTTGGTTAAAGACGCGGTAATTTCCGCGTTGACTCTTAGTAGTTTTCCGCGTGAATTTCAAAGTAGCTTTGCGGATGCGCGCACGCCGGGCAAATTTCCGGCGCGGATTCGCCGACGACGATGTGTCCGCAGTTGCGGCATTCCCAGACCTTGACGGAACTCTTCTTGAAGACTTCCTGAGCTTCGACGTTGTGGAGCAGCGCGCGATAGCGTTCTTCGTGACTCTTTTCGATCGCGGCGACGAGTCGGAATTTCTTTGCGAGTTCGGGGAACCCTTCTTCTTCGGCGGTCTTAGCGAAACCTTCGTACATGTCGGTCCACTCGTAGTTCTCGCCGTTCGCGGCGGCGGCGAGGTTTTCCGACGTCGAGCCGATTCCGTTGAGTTCTTTAAACCACATTTTCGCGTGTTCTTTTTCGTTGTCCGCCGTCTTCAGAAAGATCGCCGAGATCTGTTCGAAGCCTTCTTTCTTCGCTTTGGACGCGAAGTACGTATACTTGTTGCGCGCTTGCGATTCGCCGGCGAACGCCGCTTCCAGGTTCTTTTCCGTTTGAGTTCCGGCGTAGGGATTAGCTTTCGATTCCACCGCTAATTTTCTCCTTATTGTTCTAGCGTTGTTGTCTTGTCGTGATTGACAGTTCTTCTTGCTTCGATATATCGTCACATCGTCGCGCCGTTTCTTCCGCGCGCCGACCGACTCGTTAGTATTTCTTATTAAACCCGACGTAAAACATGTATTCAACATAGTCCTTGCCAAATTTTACGTCATATTTCGCGTCGAGGTCCAAAGAATCGCGCAACGCCGCGCCGATTCCGCCGCTCAAATCGAATTGATCCCGCGCCTTTTTGCGACCGCCGTAACGATACGCAATCGGGAACGGCGAGAGATCTCCGGCGATAAAAATTTCCCGAGAACCGAATTCGTGCGTCCACGTCGCCTGAATATACGGCTTTAACGTCGCGAGCGCCACGTCGCGTTCCCAACGAAAGCGCGCGCCAATTCGTCCTCGATACGACGCGTCCGCAAAATCGGTCATGTAAGAGTCGGACGAAATGAATTTGTCCGCCTTCGTCGGTTCGTTTAAATTGAGAATCTGAAGACCGATCAGCGGCTCGATTCGCGTGTAGCCTTTGTCGAAGCGCGCGCCGAACTCCGCCGCGAGAAGCCATTGCGACGACGAGAATTTGTTCGACTCCCGGCGACTGTACGAATGCTGATTATTCCACGCTTTCGCCATGCCGAAGAGCGCGTCGAAACGCCACAACGCCCCGAATATGCTCATGTGAAGGTTGCCGGAGAACGACGTGATCTCGTTGTCGTACGTTCCGTTCGCCTTCGGGTCGACCTTAACCTCGCCCCCTTGCGCGCCGAAACCCCAAACGCTCTGTTCGAGAACGTTCCAGTCCTGTCCGGCGCCGCCGAGCCACGTCGTCGTCTTAAAGCCCGGAACCCCGCCTTTCGATTCCCCTGCGTCTTGTTCCGCAAAGGAGCCGACTCCGTACCCGAAGACGCGCTTTCTAAAGGGCGAGATTGGAAAATCGGAAACGAGCGCGCCGCGATAGATAGGCTCCGGCAAAGCGTCGTCGTCGAGAGACTCTCCCGGTAGAGCGCGAGGCAGGGAAGGCGAGGGAACGCCGTCCGACGCAGGCGCAGGCGAGGGGACAGGCGAGAACGAGGACGCGTTGAAATCGGCGGGAAGAAGGGCGTTGGCGACCTCCTGCGAGACGAGCGAGGCGCCGGGGAAGGCGAGCGCAGGCTCCGGGTTGGCGGCGCGACACGTCGCGACGCGCAGCGTCGCGGCAAGCGCGAACGCAACGCCGACGCCTCGCGTTATCCAAGCAAGGCGACCGCGTAGGCGCGCGCGACTTGCGCGTCTCGGCTCTTGCGCCGTGTTCGTGCGATCTTTTCGCGCCATAGTTCGACTTTATTGTCTAGTCGTCGCGCTTGTCGGAGCGATTCGATTCTCTCCTCGGCGCGTTGGACGTTGGAACACCGCTTGAGCGACGCGGGACTTGTCGTTGTTATTTTGCGAAACGACGAAGCCTTTGTCCGAGGCGTCGAAACCGATCGTTACCGAATGACTGCGTTGCGGTCCGACGAGATCGAGGTACGCGCCGCCTTCGGCGTCGACGGCGAGTTCTCCCGTCGGCCTGGCGTTCGGGTTAATCGGATCGTCGGCGGTCGTTTGAAGTTTTTGAGAGCGCACGGTGTACGCGCCGACTCGATCGGCGTAGAGCGCGTTTTGCGCGAAGACGGAGCCGTCGCGGATTTCCAAGAGCGGTTCTTTCGTTTCAGGATCGACGAGTAAGATCGATCTTCCGACGACAAGGGACTCCGCTTCGATTCTTCGCGCTTTGACAGTCTGAGCGATTGCGTCTTCACCGTTCGGCAGGTTTGAAGCGTTCGCCGACATGTACCACGAGACGGCGATCGAAGCGACGGCTCCAATAAACGCGGATACGAGGCAATTCAAAAAACCTGACTGCATAACGGCGCCTGCTTTACGGGGTTAAAATACATAGTTTCGTGCGACTTTTCCACACGTCTGGGTCGATCTTAAACTAAATTTTGAATTGGCGCAAGTGAAACGGCGAGGATTTTATCTAGTCATTTTTCGCCGCGCTCATGGTTTCATTGCTTTGCGGTCGGGGTATAATACGAGAGTTCGGCGGCGCGGTTAAATCGCAACGGCTTCCGGTCGCGCGTTTTTTAGGAGAATTTTATGAATCGATACGAGCGTTTTCGTCGATTTTTCGTCGTCGCGGGTTGGCTCTATTTCTGCTTCATGGCGTATATGCTGTTGCATCCGCGTCCGCCGATTCCGCCGATCGCGCGGTTCAATTTTGGGTACGTTCATTTTTGCGCGTTTATCGTTCTCGGCGCGATCGTCGGGCTTGCGCGAAAAAAGACGTCGAGCTATTACTGGTTTGGCATTTTGTTCGTCTGGTGCGCCGGATCGGAGTTTCTTCAGAGGTACACCGGTCGCAATTTCGAGTTGCGCGACATTATCCAGAACACGTTAGGCGTCGGGGTCGGGCTACCGATCGGCGCCGTTTTGCGAACCCTTTTGATCAAGCGTCTCTCGGGCGAGCGGAAGGCGGGCGACAAGGCGGAAACGGCGGAAACGAATGGCTAACGCTGAGTCTTGCGAAACGTCCAAACTTAGGCGAAGCGGGGCGATTGCGATCATCGCCCGCCCGCCGTTCCTTTTCAGCGCGCGCGAGCCGATTGATTTTGACCGACTCGAAACGCTCGCGATACGCCGATCCATGACGGTAGCGGCGCCGGGCGCGTTGTGTTTTCCCGGCGGCGGCGTGGAATTGGGCGAGACTCCTGCGGCGGCGGCGCGGCGCGAATGCCGCGAAGAAGTCGGACTCGACGTGCGAATCGTCGCCTACCTGACGCAAAACGCGACGCCGAGCGGCGCTCCTCTCTACTGGTTCTCTGCGGAAACGGTCGATCCCGATTTCGACGAGACCGCGATTCGACTGCAAACGGACGAGGTTTCCGACTACGAATGGCGGAGCCTGCCGTCCCTTCTCGCCGATCCCGATTTTCTGCCGAACAACGCCGAGATCGTTCGCCGAATTATCGCAGGGGAGATTCCGTTGCGTTAGCTTTTGCGTTGGCTTAACGAGTCGCGTTCTCGCGCCCTATGTCGAGAGGACGCGTCTTATTGATCGAGGCGACGTCGGCTGATTTTCTGAACGCCTCGCGTCTTTCGTTCATTATAAAAGTTTTTGCTTTATACTGATTTTGTTGATTTTTCTTGTCTTTTTAAATATAAGCGTTTTTTCTGATCAACGGTCATGAGGACGGCGCATTTTCATTTTTTTGCGAGCGCGCACTGTTAAAATAAAACGAATAAAGTAGAATAGGAAAGAGAAAGATAATATGGGAATTAAACCGATTGAATCGCGACGTCGACGACGCGATCATTCGGCGAGGTTCCGTTTCGTTATTCAAATACGAAAGGCAACAGCTCCATGAACCGTTATTTTATTATTTCCACGTTGGCGTTCTCGCTGGGACTCGGCGTTGTAACGCGCGCCGACGACGCGACGACGCCGATTCCGAACGACGCTGCGGAAGCGACGACGTCCGAAACGACGCAAGTAGCGCCCGAGACCCTCGCGTCCGAACTTCTTCCGATGGAACGCGTCGTTCCCGACGCGACCTCGTTAGGCGGTCCTATTCCGACGTATCGCAAGAAGGAAAGCCTTTACTGGGAACTCACGCCGTCGCAATATAACGCGGATTGGATCGTCGTTATGTCGATCGCGCGCGGTATCGGAACCGCCGATCTTTACGGCGGTCAATCGATCGATTACGGCAACGATATGATTTGGCGTTTCCGCAAAGTCGACGATCGCGTGCAAATCGTGCGCCGCAACTATCGTTATCGCGCCGACAAAGGTCCCGACTCCGAAGCGTTGCGCGTCGCGTTTACCGACAGCGTGCTCTTTAGTCTGCCGATCGTCGCGCGCGGTCCGCAAGGCGGCGACGTCGTCGATATGTCCTCGCTCTTCCTGAGCGACTCGCTCGCGAGACTCGGCGGACGATACGTCGGCGGATCCTTCGCGCGAGATCGTTCCACTTGGGAAAAAGTCAAGGCGCTCAAAGACAATCTTGAGCTTGAAGTCGCCGCAACCTACGCAGCCGGCGCCGGTTCGACCGAAACAGTGCTCGACACTCGAGGAATTTCCATTAACGTCCACTATTCGATTAGTCAGTTGAAAGACACGGGTTACCAACCTCGTTACGCCGACGAACGCGTCGGATATTTCAACACGGCGATTCGCGACGTCAGCAAGATTCGTCAAGACGACAATTTCGTGCGATACATCAATCGTTGGAACCTCCAAAAACTCGAAGCGAACGCCGAAAAATCTCTGCCGAAGAAGCCGATCGTTTACTGGCTCGACAAAGCGACCCCGTATCAATATCGCAAGACGGTTCGCGACGCGGTTCTCGAATGGAATAAAGCGTTTGAAAAGGCCGGTTTCTATAACGCGATCGAAGTTCGCCAACAAGAAGACAACGACGATTGGGACGCCGAAGACATTAACTACAACGTGATTCGTTGGAGCGCCACGCAAACCGGTTTTTCGATCGGTCCGAGCCGCGTGAATCCGACCACCGGCGAAATCCTCGACGCCGACGTCGTTCTTTCCGTCGGATTCTTCAGTAGCTGGACGCGTCAGTTCGAGCTGTACACTTCCGATCAACTGATCGATAAGTTCGCCGGAACTCAGAACGTCCTGGAACCGAAAGAACTTGAGCAATTTGAGAACCTCTCTTCGCATTGCGCTTGCGGCGCCGACAAAGACCTGTTCTACGCGCAACAATTCGGACTCGCGAACACGTTCTTTGACGTCATGACCGCCAATCTCGCGGCGGAAGAAGAAGCCGTCGACGCGACCGTTCTCGAAACTGCGGCGGCGCTTGACGACGACGATGACGATGACGATGACGGCGACGACGAGAAAGTCGCTGAGAAAAAAGCGGAAGAAGAGTCCGCGCGTTTGATCGCTCAAAAGGCTGCGGAAGCCGCTGACAAAGCCGCCGAACTCGCGCGCAAAGCCGCCGAAGAAGCCGGTAAGTGCGACGAAGTCCTGCGCGAAGAACTCACCAAGAAGGCTAACGAAGCCAAAGAAGCCGCCGACGTCGCGAAATCCGTCGCCGAAGACGCCGCTAAGAAGCTCGAAGAAGTTCAAGCCGCCGTCAACGAACTCAAGAAGGCTGAAGAAGCTCGAAAAGCCGAAATCGCCAAGAAAGCTGAAGAAGAAGCGAAGAAAGTCGCCGACGCCAAAGCGAAAGCCGAAGCCGACAAGGCTCGTGAAGAGAATAAAAAGCGACTTGCCAAAGAGCAAGAGAAGATGATCGATCAAGGTCTCCGCCAACTCGTTACCCACGAGGTCGGACATACCCTCGGTCTGCGACACAACTTCATCCAGAGCACGATTCATAGCCTCGACGAAATCAACGACGCTTCCAAATGGACGGAACACGGATTCGTTGGTTCCGTTATGGAATACTCGCCGGTCAACATTATGCCGAAAGGCCGCAAGCAAGGCGATTACTTCTCTTATCACCTCGGCGAATACGACGAATGGGTGATCGAATACGGTTATCGTTCCTTCGGCAAATCGACGGACGCGGAAGTTCCGGAACTCAAGAAGATCGCCGCGAAGCAATCGTCGTTGCAATACAAGTTTGCGACCGACGAAGACTGCTACGGCACGACCGTCAATCCTTACGTCCAAATTTGGGACCTTGGCAATAGCCCGCTCGAATACGCGAAAGTTCGCGCTCAACTCACCGACCAACTTCTCCCCGGCCTTAACGATCGCATTATCAAAGACGGCGACAGCTACGCTCGTATGCGTCCGCGCTTTAATATGCTCAACAACTGGAAGCTGAACGGTATGGTCTTCGCGGCGAATTGCGTCGGCGGTCTCAAAGTGAACCGCGATTTCAAAGGCGACGAAAACGGACGCAAACCGTTTGAAGTCGTTCCGGCGCAAGAGCAACGCGACGCGATGGCGTTCCTCGCCGAAAATTGCTTCGGCGTCGACAGCTTCAACGTTCCCTCCGAACTCTATAATTATCTGGCGCCGAATCGTTGGAACCACTGGGGTTCGGAGCTTCCGACTCGGTACGACTATGACGTCCACGCGAATATTCTCTCCGGTCAGAACGCCATTCTGAACCGTCTGACGTCAGACTCGACTCTCGGTCGTCTCGCCGATTCCGCGCTCCGCGTCGGTCCCGACGAAGACGTCTACACGAGCGCCGAACTTCTCGACACGCTCTCCGGCGCCATTTTCAAGGAAATCAACGACGCCGCGAACGGACTTGGCGGCGACGGCGAAGTCAATCTTTCGATCAAATCGGTTCGTCGCGCGCTCCAGCGTTCGTACGTTAGCAAGCTCGCCGGTTTCGCCACCTCGACGGCGACCGCCGCCGGTCCCGCCGACGTCTCCGCGCTCTCGCGTATGCAACTGCGTTGCGCTCTCGCTAAGATCGAATCGATCCTCAACGCCGGCGACAAGGTCGTCTTCAAAGACGCCAAAGGCAAGCCGGATCCCTATGGGCGCGCTCACCTCGAAGATCTCCGCGAGAAGATTAAGTCGACCCTCGAAGCCGTTAAAACGCTCGGCGGCGGCTCTTCTTCCAGCGGTATCATTATCTCCCTGTAAGCGGAAACGATCCTCCGCGATCATAATCTCCAGGAGATCGTAATCGCCAGGTAGTTGAAATCGCGGCGTAATTTGCAAGCCGACGCGGCGTTCTCGTTCGCGTCGGCTTCTTTCTTGAGCGTTTTTTCGTTATTTCTAGCTTTTCCTTACCAACGCGCGACGCTCGTTTTAGAAGCGACGATTGTAACGATTAAACCGCTTGCGCGCACGAACTTATCGCGTTAATCGGCGTTAAAGGCTTAAACGTTACAACACTTTTCTTTTGACGACGTTTTGAATTTCGTTAGCGTTTTTTCGCTTTTTCAAGCGTTGACGACTGCCCGACCACTCTTTTTATATTAAAATGGTAAGCGCTGGGATAGGGTCTTAGCGCGTCGTTTTACGCTGCGCTAATTGCGCCGGTATAGGTTTGATTTTGAGGATCGCCATGTCGCAAGGTTTTCGGTTTATACACGCGTCGGACTTTCGATTAGAACTTCCGGTCGACGGACTGCTGGAGTTGCCCGATCGATTCGGCGACGTGATTCTTGACGCGCCGCGTCGCGCCGTCGAGCGTCTCTTCGACGCCGCGTTGAAAGAGAAAGTCGACTTTGTCGTTCTTTCCGGCGACCTTGTTTCACCGCGCGATACCGGAGCGTGGGGACTCGTCTTTCTGCTCGAGCAGTTCGCGCGATTGGAAGCGGAGCGCATACCGATCTTTTGGGCGGCCGGGAAATCGGATTCTCCCGACGTCATGCCGGCGGCGTTTCGCTATCCGAGCAACGTGCACGTTTTCCCGGTCGGATCGATCGAAGAGATCTTTTTCAATCGAGACGGGGCGTCGATCGCGCGCATTTTAGGCACGAGTTGGGGTAAGGCGGGGGTCGCGCCGCGCGGGTCGATCGATCCTGCGGAAGGCGCGGACAGCTATTACACGATCATGGCGTATAACGGGCGTTTGCCGGCGGACGCGTTGAAGAACGATTCGGTGAACTACTGGGCGCTCGGCGGAACGCGCGTTCGCGAAGTCGTGTCGCGCACGCCGTGCCTTGCGATTTACGCCGGTTCCACGTTGGCGCGTAATTTCAGCGAGCCCGGCGATTTCGGCGCGACCCTAGTCGAAGTCGGCGAGTCGGGCAGAGCGACGGCGACGCTCTTGAGAACGTCGCCGTTGCGTTGGTCGACGGAGACGCTCGTCGCGCGGGAAGACGAAACGGAAGAGGAAACGCTCGAAGACGCGCGCGCCAAACTGACCGCAATTCAAGAGAAAGAGCGCGAAGAGGCGGCGTTCGCCGGGCGATCGTGCGACGGCGATCTGCGACTGGTTTCGTATCAGGTTGACGCGGAAGGCGCCGCGTTGTCGGCGTTGCGATACGGCGCGGCGACGCAGACGATCATGCGCGATTTGCGCTCCGATTTCTCGAAGAATATTCCGGCTCTTTACGTCGTCGACTTTGAGCCGGTTCTGCCGGAGAAAATGCCGGAAGAGCTTTACGAGCGTCAGACGATTCTCGGCGACTATCTTCGCATGATTCGGTACTATTGGGAAAATCCCGGCGAGGAAATCGATCTCGAAACGTTCATGCCGGAACCGATGCGCGAATGGGCGACGCGCGAGCGTTTGAAGCGCGAAGTGGCGACGCGTCGGGCTGCGGAAGGGGAGTCGGCGGATCTTGCGGATCTGACGACCCGACTCGCGGCGTTGGAGTCGAAGACGTATCCGGTCGACGTTTCCGTCTTGTACGAATTGACGACGTTTACGCCGCCGACGCTCGGCGCGGACGCGAGCGAAGACGAACTCGCTCGCGCGGCGAAGCTGAATCAGCGGCGTTTTGCGCTTCTGGAAGCGGCGGCGCTCGGAGTCGATCTTCTCGCGGAAGGCGATTCCCCGGCGGCTCTTCTCGCCGGAAACGGATCGAGCAAAGGACTTACGAAAAAGAATCGGTTTGTTGCGACTGAACTGCGCAATCTTCAGAAGAACCTTGACGGAAAGGAGATTGGCTCGTGAGAATAACATCGCTTAGAATCGAGCGATTCGGCGTTTGGGAGAATCTCAATCTTCCGAAGATTTCGCGCGGTTTAAACGTCTTTTTCGGACCCAACGAAGCGGGTAAAACGACGCTTATGCAGTTTATCCGCACGTGTCTCTACGGCGGCGGAGACGAAGATCGAGCGCGGTATATTCAGATGGCGCTCGACGGACGTCGACGTCGCGAACGACGCGGCGCGCGCTCCGCAGATTCGGACGATCCGCGCAGAACGACCTTTGCCGCGTCCTTGGCGAGCGCGAGCGATTCGAACGCGCCGGAAGACGTGCGCCGGTTCCTCGAAGCGGGTAAAAAAGGACGCAAAGAGGACGAACCGGTCGATTCGAAAGGCGCGGCGCGCAGCGGCGCTCGGTCGTGGATCGGCGGGGTCGCTACGGTGCAGTCGGACTTCGGCGCGCATCGACTCGAACGGCGATACATTCGTCGCGATTCCAACTATCGCGCGGGCTTGGAACGCGCCGGCGGATTCGTCGCGACGGACGGCCTGGCGAATTGGAGCGGACGTTTCTACGCGTTGCCCGGTCGCAAGATCGCGGAATCGCTCGTCATTACTGGCCCGGACGGGGCGCGGGTCGGGGACTACTTCGCCAAATCGTTGACGTGCAATCTTGACGAATCGACGTACAACGGCATATTCGCGATCGGTTTGGACGAATTGCAGCGTCTCGGCATGCTCAACGAGACGGAAGCGGCGCAGATGTTGTACCGCTTAAGCGTCGGGGTCGATCGCGGCGCGTTCGTTCAGGTCTTTCAGCAGATCGTCGCCGAGCGGAACGATATGCTCGACGTTAAAGGCGGGCCGTCGATTCTCGACAATTTGCTCAAAGAGCGCGATAAATCCCGGGCGTCGGCGTCGGAGAGCGCGGTCAATATGCGCGAATACGCGCGCGTTGTGGAAGAGCGCCGCGCGGTTCAGGACGCCGTGAAGTCGTTGCAAGAGCGTCTCGACAAGGCGGGGCGCCAGAAGCGCACGCGCGAGCTCGCGCTCCAGGTCGCGCCCGTTTGGGACGAGCGCGACGCGGCGCGCGCGGAACTCGAAGCGATGGGCGACGTCGCGGACGTTCCGCGCAGCGTGATCGCCGATTGCGACGCGCTCGTCGCGGAGGCGCGCGAGACCGCCGGCAAGGTGAAAGAGCTGAAGTTGCGTTATCGCGCGAAGCGCGACGAGCGGGACGCCGTGCAGATCGATCCCGCGTTGGACGAATTGGCGCCGCGAGTCGCTATTCTCGAAGAAGATTTGCCGCGCTTGACCGAGATCGACGAAAAAGTCTCGAAGTTGCGCGACGAGCTCACGACGTTGAACGCTCGACTCAACGAAGAAGAGCAGCGCGTTCGTAGCGCGCGGAACGGCAAGTTGATTCTCACGCAATCTGCGCTCGACGCGATCAACGCGTCCCTCGCGGCGTCCGAGCGCGAGCGCGTCGCCAAAAGCGGCGGCGATCCGAACGACGCCGCCGCGTCGAAAGCGCCGAATCATTTGGCGGAACTCGGCGCCGCCTTTAAGGAAGTTGAAGACTTTAAGATTCCCGCGCGCCGCATTCGTCGCGCGCGACGCCGACTCCAAGAGCGTCGGCAAGAGCTCGACCAAATTCGCGAACGCCTCGCCGGTCTCGTCGCCAAGCTCGAGGAAGGCTTGACGTCGCACGGTCAGAAGAATTTGACGGAAGCGATCGATCGCACCGGCGCGTTGCTTTCCGGACTGCGCCGACGCGTCGAGATCGAGAAGCGCGTCGTCGAAATGGCGACCTATCGCAAAGAGTTGGAGCGTCAGAATCGCGCGCTCGTGGAGAATCAGGCGATCGTCGGAGCGCCGCTTTACGCGCTTGGCGCCGGCGTCGTCGTCGGAGGGTTGCTCTTTGGACTCGCGCTCTTCTCTTCGCGCGTCGATATAGTCGCGGGACTCTTCGGGCTTCTTGCGATGATCGGCTGCATCTTCTATAAGACGACGGTTGAGAAGCGCAATCGAATGAAGCTCGAGGACAACCAGCGTCGACTCGGGCTGCTCGCGAAGCAGATGGAGCAAGCGCGCGCGGAGACGCAGGCGCTCGACGAGAAGTTTCCGGCGCCGGTCGGTTCGCCGAACGCGACCTTTGAGTCGCGTTTGCAAAAGGCGAAGGCGGATCTCGCGTTCTTCGAGGCGCTCGCGCCGGTCGAGACGCAGTGGCGCGAAACGACGAAGCAGACGCGCGCGAAGGAAGACGCCGTTAAGCGCGCGGAAGAGGCTTTGAAAAAGTCGCACAAGCGTTGGAAGGTCTGGTTGCGCAACGCGTGCTTGCCGACGACGCTCAAGCCGAAGGACGTTCGCGATCTTTTCGCGCGCGTGGAAGTCGCCGACGATTTGCGCGCTCAAGTCGCCGCGCTTCTCGCCGAAATCGAATATTTGGGGCGCGAACGTCAGGGGATCGTCGATCGATTCGATTCCGCCGTCGCCCTCTTGCCGCGCGTCGAATTTGAGGATCGCTCGCCGTTCTACGTTACGCCGAAAATGCGCGAACTCCTCGACGAGCACGCGGCGGCGCTTAAAGAACGCGCCGATCTGCTCTTCGAGATGAACGCCGTTAAGAAGCAGTGCAAGCGTCTCATTACGACCTGGCGTCGACAATCGCGAGAGACGCGCAAATTCCTCAACGGTTTCGGGGTTCATTCGCGCGACGAACTCGTCGCGGCGGTCGAGCGGCGCGAACTCTACCTTGCTCGCGTCGCGAAAATCGACGAAATACAACGCCGACTCGACGCGGCGCTCGGCGGATTTTGCCCGGAGGACGAGATTGCCGCGCTCCTCGTCGACTTGGAAATTCGCAACGATCTTCCGACCGTTATCTCCAATTTGACGTCGCGAATCGAAGCGCTCGACGTCGAATTGAAAGGCAAGTTGGAACTTTCCGGACGTCTCGGGCAACAGGCGGACGCGTTGGCGGCGAATAAAGATTTCGTTCGCGCGCGATTCGACTCCTTCGCGTACGATCTCCGACTCGCAAAGATGGCGGAGCTGTGGCAGTCGCGCGCCGTCGCCGGACAGATGATGGAGGACATTCGCCGCGCGTACGAAAAAGAGCGACAGCCGGAAACGCTTCGAGAAGCGTCGCGCTATCTCAAGCGCCTTACGAACGGCATGTACGTCAACATATGGACGCCGCTCGGCGAAGACATGCTCTTCGTCGACGCGTCGAACGGCGAGACGCTCGAAGTTTCCGCGCTCTCTCGCGGCACGCGCGAATTGCTCTTTATTGCGATTCGACTCGCGCTCGTCGTTTCCTTCGAGAAACACGGCGTGCAGATGCCGTTGATTTGGGACGACGTGCTCGTCAACTTCGACTACAAACGCGCGGCGACCGCGGCGAAATTGCTCTACGACTTCGCGAAAGCCGGACGACAGGTTTTCCTGTTCACGTGCCACGAGCATATTTGCCGACTCTTCCTGCGCCTCGGTACCCCTGTCTGCGTGTTGCCGACCTCGAACGATCCGAAACGTCGTCGCTTCCGCGTGCTGACCCCGTTGCGCAAGCGCCTCGCCGCCGGAGAAGCGGAACTTACGATCAACGTTGCGAAGCCGGTCGAACTTGGTCCGAACTTCTGCGAAACGCCGAGCGCGCCGGAGTCGAAGAAGGAGTTCGCCGTCGACGGCACCGATTTTGACGCGTTGCGATTCCCGCTCGACGCCTTTGAAGGCGCCGCCGTGCAGAGTAAGGTCGGTTACGCCGCAAATCCGATAACGCCGCGCGGCGCGACTCGCGACGCGTTCCGGTATCTCTTCGGCGATCGACCGAACGTCGTCGTGGAAGCGGAGGATCCCGCCGCGTTCGGACTCCGCATGAGCGATCCGAACGAGATGCGCGTGCGCCGATCTTTCGATACGATCGGCGTTTACAGCGACGTCGACGCGACGAGTTCCGACGTCGCCGTCGGCGGAATCAATCCGTTCTATTCTTCGCGCGACTTCTCGACGGCGGCGCCGCTCGTCTCGGAGATCGCGCCGCTTCCGACCTCGGGAACGATCGCCGATCTGAGCGCGAACGTCGACCTAGCGCGACGCGACGGCGCGACCGAATACGCCGAGTCGACTCGCAACGTCGATTTCGAAGGTCAATCGGCGCGATTCCGCGCGCTTTCCGAGATCAGTCCGACCTTTACGTCGCAAACCGGCGCGAAAGGTTCCTTCGACGTCTCCGCCTCGCCGATCGCGATTCGCGACGACTTTGACGACGAAGAGATCGAAGCGGAAATCGATCGTCAGCCGAGCGTCGTCGACGGCGTCGATTACGTGCCGGTCGACGAATCCTCTTTCGAAAACGCCGACTCCCTCGATTACGACGAGTGGACGAAGGTCTTCTCCGATCAAGATCGCGCCGAATCCTCCGAACCGACGGGGGCGTTCCTCGACTATTTCGACTCGCCGGAAGTCGCCGAAGTCGAATTGCCGAGCCGTCTCGACGACGCCGACGACGCCGACGACGCCGACGAGATCGAAGAGGGCGACGAGACGGAGGCGTTCGACGAGTCGGAGAACGACGAAGAGTACGAAACGGAAGAGTTTGACGACGAGGACGCCGATTCCGAAGAAGGCGAGTGGGACGAATAGCGCGCGACTTCGGACGGCGCGGTTCATTGCGCGGCGCGGACATGAATTTTTCGTGTCCGCGCCGTTTTTCTTTGCGCGATCATTTCAACGTTTCTTCTTTCAACGTTTCGACGAGCGCGCCGCATACCGCAGACCGCCTACCGCCGACGAAACGATCGTCGACAGGGTTGGTCGACGGTTTTTTCCAAATGTTTTCGCGTCGGCGGAAATTTCTTCCGACGCGTCGATTTGACGAAAGCCGCTATCTCTAAATGCCATTACGAGTTGTGCAAAACTTCAACGAACGCGGAATTTTGGTGAGAAAACGGCTTTTTGACTTTCACAAGTTAGTCGTTTTTTGTATAATGGACGCCGACAGGCGCGTCGCGTGGCGCTTGGTTGAGAAAACGTATTCGGCGAGTGCGCGCGGCTTAGGGATTATAAGGAGTCGCGGACGCCTGCGCATGGTTCATACAGAAGGCAGTGAAGATGAAAAAACTCTTTTTTCAACGTATTTTCGAACGAAAGTCTCACGAGTCTTTGCCGAGAGCGCGGCGTCTCTTGCTCGAAGCGTTGGAAAATCGTGAAATGCTCGACGCGAATTGGACCGGATTCGCCGCGGAAAAGACGTCCGTTTACGAAGCGAGCGCCGACTCGTACGCCGCCGACATTACCGGGCAAGTCGACGCGTGCAAATTAATTGACCTGACCGGGGACGGACGCAACGAACTCGTCGCCGTCAACTATTCCGACAAGACGATTTCGGTCTATTCGAATACGGCGACTTCGACGGCTTTTACGCTGAAAAGTAGTCAAACGCTCGACGCGCTCAGCGGGTTCAAAGGCTACGACGCGATTCTTTCCGTCGACAACTCGCTCGTCGTCGTCTCGTCTCGCGACGGCTCCGCGCTCACCGCGACCGTTTACGACTGGAACTCGACGACGTCGACGCTCGATAAATCGGCGGAATATTCCCTGAACGCGAAGCCTTTTAATAGCGCGAACGCGGATATCTGCCTCTTTGTGAGCGTTTCCGCCGCGTTTACCGGGTCCGGAACGAATCGAACGCTCGTCGTTCAAGCGTCGACGATCTCGCTCGTCGGTTCCGAGAGCGTTAGCGCCACGCGAACCGTCTCTTACGCCGGTTTTGGAAAAACGAACTTCGGTAAGACCGGAACGGTTCTTAGCGCGATCTCCGAAACTCTGATGGGTTCGACGAAAATCAACGGAACCGATTATCTCATTTTAAAAGAAGCGACCGCAAACGCGAATAATCTCGTTCTCGCCAATATTGGAACGACGGTCTCTAAGTATACGTATTCTTTCGACGCTTACGGTTCCGCTTTGACCTTCGATTGGGTCGACGCGCAAGACGGATTTATTGTCGTCGGCGCGCAAACGGGCGGCAAGAGCGGCGTCATTACGATTAAAGCGGCGACGCCGGTCGACGGCGCGGACGTTACGCAACTGGGAGAATGGATCGATTGCGACGATCTTCGCTTCGACGCTTCGTCTTGCGGCGCTCTCGGGGACGTCGGCGGCGACTCGAATCCGGAGATCTTCGCCGTCAACGGTTCGTCGTATCTCTTCTACGTCGGTTCGTCTTCGAGCGCTTACGGGCATACCTTCACGCCGGCGTCTCTCGTCGTTTCGACCCCGAATTACCGCTCCGTCTACGTCGGCGACGTCAACGGGGACGGCGAAACGGAGGCGCTTCTCGTTGGGGCCGAGCGCATTTATACGGCGGACGTCGACGCGTCCGGGAACGTCGGGGAACCGAAAAGTCTTTATAAATTCAGCCAGCCGGTCAAGAAGGGCGTTTTTGGCGACTTCAACGGGGACGGGCTGGTCGACGTCGCGGTTCTGTATCAGGCGAACGTCGGATCGAGTCTCCAGGTCTTCCAACAGCTTTCCGACGGAACGTTCGTCGCGCTCGTGTCTCAGGCGTTCAATAGTTCGTTGGTCGACATTGCGGTCGGTAAGTTCAGTCAGACGACGGTCGACGAGATCGCGGCGCTCAACGTTCGTTCCGGTTCGTCGACTTCTTCGACGGTTCAGGCGTTGAAATTACAGACGAGCGGCGCGGTTTCGCTCGTCGCGACGCGCACGAAGACGCTCGGGTCGGTCGTCGGGTCTTCCCTCGCGGTCGGCGCGCTCTACGGTTCCGCGTACGACGACGTCGTCGTTGTGAATTCCACGCAAGACTCGATTTCCGTCGTAAAGAACGGCGGATCGTCCTTCGGCGACGCTTCGACGATTACGACCGTGTACGACAGCGGTTCGACCGCGTATCCGACGTGCGCGACGATCGGCGACTTTAACGGCGACGGACTCGCCGATCTCGCCGTGCTCAATTCCTCGACCGGCACGAACTACGCCAATATCGTCTACTATCTGCGTTCGGAAGATTCCGGACTCGGCTCGAAACCGGCGGGTAAAGTCGCGATCAACAGTACGATTTCGATCTCCGGACTCGCCGCCGTCGATTTGAATAGCGACGGAACCTCCGATTTGACTTTCGTTCGCCAGCATACGAACGGCAATTATTACGTGAGCGCGCTCATTGCGAACGGCGAAGCGTCCGTCTTTAATTCCGTCGTGAATAAGAAGGCGTCGGTCGATCCGAGCCAAGCGTTCGGCGCGACGCTCGCGCGCGTTGATTCCGGCAACGTTTCGTACGATTTCGTCTGGGCGCAAGACAAGACGATCGGCGTTCTTCTCAACGGCGATTCCACGAGCGCGTCGGGCGCGATTCAGTACGTTTGCCAATCCCTCTCCGCCGGGTCGGGTGCGACCTTGGCGGAAGCGACGTCGACCGCGCGAACGTGGATCGACGAATGGTCGAATTTCTATATGGACGTTTGGGCGAACGGTAGCGGCGCGACGGTAGCGAGCGTTTCCGCGGCGCTTTCGTATCAGTCGTCCTACTTCAAAGTCTCGGACGTCAAAGCGGCGACCGGTTACAACGTCTCGTACAAAGACGAGTCGGGCACGGTAACGGTTACGGCGACGGGATCCAGTACGGCGGACTCGAACGGCTGGGTTCTCGTCGCGCGCGTCCAATTCGCGCCGGTCGGCGGCGTCGGCGTTCAGTCTCCGTCAAACGGCGTTCTGACCGCGCTCAACGCCGGATTTACCGCGTCCGCCGGATCGCAGTCGCTCAACGGTTCCGCCGTCGAAACGGTAACCGCGCCGACGAGTCTGAAACTGTATCCGTGCGTCTTCGACGTCGACGAAAACGGCTCGCTCAATATGAACGACCTTGCGTTCTTCGTTCCTTGCCTTGGCGTCAACGTCTCGAATATCACGCCGGCGTCTCGACGCGTTTTCGACTACGACCAGAACGGCGTCGTCAATATGAACGACCTTGCGTTCGTCGTGCCGCTTCTCGGGAAATCGGCGACGAGCGGACTCGATTCGATCTATCCGTCGGAGCCGCCGACCGGCGCGAGCGCGTCGCTCATCGACGACGCGATGACGTACTTCGTGGAAGAAGACGACGCTGCGGACGCGACGCTTCTCGATTTCGACGAACCGACCGTTCTCGACGACGCCTTTGAGACCTTTGACGTCGAATTTTAAGTTTGCGACCGAGCCGTCGCTTTCCTAATGGAACGCCGCCGCGTCCTCTCGGTGAGAAAGGGCGCGGCGGCGTTCCTTATTGGACCTAACGTTTGCGCGCCGACGTTTGCGCGAATTTCCGCCGCGTTTGCGACGATCCGACGTCGTTCGGCCTTTTAACTTTTCTTTTGTCCTCGCGTTGCATAAAAAAAGCGGGACGACGCGGAAGGGTTCGCGTCGTCCCGTTCATTTTATCGTCGCATAAACGGCTAAACGACCTTGACGATTATTCGGCGGTCTCTTTCGGGAAAGAAAGTTCCATAAAGAGACAATTTCCGGTCTCGTTATAGTGGATTTTCGTCATGAGGTTGCGAATAAGAAAGACTCCGCGTCCGCACGGTTTGTCGAGGTTGTCCGGTTGCGTGGGATCCGGCAAATCCCAATAGGGGAACCCCGGGCCTTCGTCTTGTATGCGGAAAAACGCGCGAGAGTCGTCGATATCGGCGGCGACGCGCACGAATTTGGACTCGTCAAATTTATTGCCGTGTTCGATCGCGTTGGTAATCGCCTCTTCGAGCGCCAATTGAGCGTGAAACATTTCTTGCGGCGAACGATTTCGCGCTTCCAGCTCTTTGACAACCATATCGACGAATTCGGAACCGGCTCCGGAAATCGACGGAAACTCGGCTTCAATTCGGCGCGACGGAATTGACTTGCAGGAGTTTTGCGCGGCTGCGGACTCTTGTTGCCCAGAGGAATCCGTAAAGCTATCGTTCGAAGAAGAGACGTCGGACATAGGTTTCTCGCTGGTTCGTTGCGACTGTCGGAGACGACGCGCGACGCGTGCGACGCGCGCGACGACGAGATTCGCAAGTTTAGAGTTTGGAATGAACCGCTTCGCTTTCTGTCGCGCGGATCTTTAAAATGGAGTCGAGCTTCGTTATCTTGAAGACTTCCATGATATCCGGGTTAATCGCGCAGAGGAAGAGGACGATCTTCTTCGCTTTCGCGCGAGAATTGAGCGTAATGATGACGCGCAACGCGGAACTGGACATGAACTTGACGTTCTGGAAGTTGATGACGAGACGTTTATAACCGCCGATATTTTCAATCGAGTTGGTCAGCTCTTCGCCCCAAGATTGAATGGTCAGTTCTTCGTTCAATTTCGAGTCGAGGCAGTCGACGATGGCGGCGTCGCCTTCGTACCGGATAAGGGTGTGAACCTTAGAGGCGCCCATGGAAAATCTCCTAATCTTTGATTCGCGCGAGCCCGTTCGTCGAGTTTTTGCGCGCAAAACGGTAAAATTTGAATACGGCGAAGCGTCATGCGACGAGCTACCGAACTTCTGGCGAGGGGGTCTTGTGTGAACGACCTGCCTTAGTCTAGTCTTATTGTAATTGAATCTAGCCTTTCGTCAACGAATTTTGACCGTTGTTCTCAAAAAAGACCGATTGACTGACGAATTGCCAGACCAATTGACGCCTCGCGAGCAAAAAATTTCCCGAGCGCTCGGACGTCCGCGCCGGACGATACGCGCGACGCCCCGCGCGCGCCAAACGCGCCGGGGCGGCGAACGCAGGCGCCGCGTAGGCGCGAGAACGCGTTAATCCTTCGATTGCGCCTTGAGAATATAAAGGGCGCCCTTATAGTTCAACTCGACTCCTTCCGGGAAGACAAGGTACTGGCTAAACTCGCGCCCATTTTCGGCGACGATACGGAAATAGTCGTCGCTGTACGGCGTCAGTTCGATCGTCTTGAGCGTCTTGCGCAACTCGTCTGTAATCGTGGAATCAACCCAAACGTTCTTTTTGAAATAGAAGGTCTTGTCCCCGATATGGCGCACGTTCTGCGACGCGTCGCGATTCGGCAGGTCAAAGAGTTCGTCAACGCTCGCTTCCATGGGAACCGAGTCTAAGGCCGTGCGAGCGGCGGCAAAGTCGCTTCTCATCGCGTTCGGCGCTTTCGCCCTCGAAGCCCCCATGGCGCGTCTCGAATTCCCGGAGAACGCGGCGGACGATAGGCTGTTCATTGAGCCGCCCATGGCGCCCATTCCGGAGTCGGCGAGTTCCACGTCGTTAAGCGCCATCTCTTGGGCGCTGTTCGAGAGGTTCGCCTGATTGCGGAGTCGTTGCTTGAGGGATCGCTGTCCGAATCCGGTTCGATTCGAGGTCTGGACCGACATCGAGTTGAATTGCTGTTCCGCAACGCTATTCGCGGCGGAATCGTTCAAATCGAAATCTTCGGCGGCAAAGAAGGACGTGTAGGGCGTAATAATTCCGTGCTTCTTCGAAAGGGCGACAAGTTCGTCGAGAAGCTCCTTGTTCTGCCCCTTGAGGTCAAGCTGGTCGATAATTTCCGCAATACGACGATTCGCCCAAAGTCTCGCGACGTACGCGTACGAAGAATCCTCGCTCTTCGCCGTGAATTTACCCGGATACGTGAAGGAGACTTCCTTGTCCTTGACGCGACCTTTCGCCGTTATCGACACGTCGCCAGGCGTCGAATAGCGTCCGACAACGACGATCTGCTCGCCGGCAAAGACGTCGATCGTCCCGGACGGGTAGACCTGGTTCGTAAAATACTGGTTAAGCTCCCGACCTTCCAGTTTGAAATTAAACGAGGTCTCCGTAAAGATCGGCGCCTCAATTCGGGAATAGAGTCTCGCGACGCACTCTTCAATATTTTCTTCCGGCTTGACGTATTCCCCTTGTCCTCGGCCGTCGGAGACGAATCGGTCGAGAAGGCGAGAGTGAACGTCGTATCCGACGCCGAAGGAGAAGAAGCGCGCGCCTTTCTTATTGGCGTTTTTTGCGATTTCGGCGAGCTTCATTTCGTTTGTTTCGCCGGTCGTCGCTTCGCCGTCGCTGAGGAAGAGGAGGTATTTCGGATTCGTCGAGTCGTCTTGATTGAGGAGCGAGAACGCGCGTTCGAGCGCGCCGGCAATGTTCGTGGAGCCGGAAGCGCGGGTCGCGGCGACGTAAGCGAGCGCGTCGGCGCGCACGTCTTCGTCAAGGGTCTGAAGTTCTTCGCGATATGCGGACACGGAGCCGTTAAAGAGCACGATATTGAACTTGTCGCCTTTTGCAAGACGCGAGAGAACGAACGCGAGCGAGTCGCGCGCTTGCTTGATTTTGGAACCGGACATACTTCCGGAGACGTCGAACGCGAAGACGATCGTTTTCGGAAGCGGCTTCGATTCTTCGGCGACGATTTTCGGGGAGGCGAGGAGTAGGAAATAGCCGTCGTCGTTTTCGTCAGGTCGATAGCTTTGGATTTTCGCGGAGAGTTCGTCTTCGTTCTGATCGAAGAAGAGCCGGAAGTCGTTCAGGCTCGTTTGGTTTTCGAGGGCGGCGGTAACGTTGACGACTTTGGGACCGTTCCGATCGATTTTGAGATCGTAGGTCGGGGAATAGACGTTTTTAATTTCGGTATCGCCGACGATCGTGAGGTCAAATTTGACTTTTTCGATCGGCGCGGAGGTGAACTGCGAGGCGTTCATCGGGAACGAGAATTCGACGAGTCCGTCGCGGCTTTTGAGGAGTTGCGAGTAGGTTAATTGGATCGTTTGCTTTTCCCCAGGCGGGATCGGAAAGACGCTCGTTTTGAACATGCCGTTTCCGAGACATTCGAGCAGCGCGGGGTCCTTGGTTTTTCGGACGATTTCCTCGTATTGCGCGCGCGCGACTTTTGCGTCGAGAATTTGTGCGGGGAACTCTTTTCCGTTGATGAGTAGCGTAAGCGAGTCGACGGCGCCGTCGTAAGGTAGCGGGAAGACGAAGAAGGCTTCGAGAGTCGTTTTTCCTTCGTTCCGGAAGGTTTGTTCGACCTGAACTTTTGCGACGGACCCGTTGATCGTCGCGTTAATCGTTTCCGATTCGATACGATATTGAGTCGCCGGTTCGGGAACGGAAGGACGAATATGGGGAAGCGGGCGAGGAACGACAGGTTCGATAATAATCATGGCGCTACTCCTTGAATCGAGCGCAACGGTAACTTTGGAGTCGCGTTCCACAAGGAAACCTTGTCCAAAGACCTGCGCGGTCGCGAATGCGACGCAAGTAAGGATACTCAAAAGTAAGGACGCGCAGACGCGGATCGTCCGGAGGTTCACACGGCGTTTGATCATGAGAGAATCCCCTTTACAACGTAATGACGGAACCTTGGAAATAACGCGCGAGCGCTAGCCGACGGCTAGTACGACTCTTGCATAATTTCATAAGAGGGGGCTTATGGAAACAGAAGAATCGTACCGCATTATCCCGATCAAGTCAAGTTTTTAAATGAAAAAACGCGTTTTTTTTCTGAAAAAGTCGCTTGATCAACGCGCCGAGGGAACTTTTTGAAAAAAGTTAGTTTTTTCTAACAAAAGCCGTTGACAATTTGGAGAATCGTATTATGATGTACGCTGTTGACGAGATAAACGTTAGTCGCGCCAAATGCGTTGACGATTCTTCTGTTGACAGCGTCTTATTGAGGCGACGCGAACGCCTGAATAAAACGGTTCTTTCTTGCGCTCTCTAAGCCGGGCGCGGACGTAAGTCTCCTACCGTTCCGCGTCCGGCTTAGTTTATTTCTTGACGACCCTCTCCGTACAAATCCCGCTTTGCGTTAGTCTCGCCTCGCTCGTCTCGCTTCGCCGGAAAAAGCAAAAGCGACAGAACAAGGCGGGGAAACGCCCTTTCTGTCGCTTTATTCGACGACGACGTTTTCAATGTCTTCCGTCAATGTCTCCGCCTGCCGTTTACCGTTCGGAAGGCGGGGTGAACGGACCAATTTGGCGGATTGGTAACGCGCCGAAATCTCGGCTAAACGAAAATCAGATTTTGGGCGAGCAGGTCGAGATCGTCTTCTAGCTCTTCGAACCATTCGTCGCTTTGTAGGCGCTCGGGATCGGCGAGGATCGCGGCGGAGGCCGCCGGGGCGGTCTTGACGACGGTCAGAGGCGAATAGGCGGAGGAGGCGTAGTCGAACCCGTCGCCGATCGCCGCAATTTTGATCGCGTAGCACGTTCCTGCCGCAAGGTTGCCGACGACGTATTCCGCGACGTCGGCGGCGACGTTGATCGTAACGTAGGCTTCGCCGGATCGCTTGTACATAACGCGATATGCGGCGGCGTTGTCGACAGGCGTCCACGAGAGGGCGATCGAATTCGAGGCGGGTTCGTAGGAGACGGTCGGGGCGTCGAGCTTCTGACTCGGTCTGACGACCTTCGTCGCCGTGTAGGGGGAGTTAAGGTAGGCGTCGCCGTCGCCGAGGGCGAGGACCTTCCACCAATATTTCGAGGAGCCGTCGAGATTGGGAATCTTATAGGAGGTCTTCGCGGGGCCGAGTTTCAAAATCGTATAGGAAGGCGCCGTCGACTCCTTATAGATCAGTTTGTATCCTGCGGCGTTTTCGACGGGGTCCCACGCGACGGTAATCGACGAGGCGGACTTTGCAATTTCGCGCGGGTTAGTCGGGGAGGCGAGCGTTTCGGGGAGTTTCGGGGTCGTAACGGCGGTTAGGGGCGAATATTGCGAGGAGGCGTAGTCGAATCCGTTTCCAATCGCGGCGACTTTGAGCGAGTATTTCGAGTTGTCGTCGAGTCCGACGATTTCATAACTCGTCGCCGAGTCGTCGACGTCGACGACAACGTAGGACGCGCCGGCGGGTTTGTACATGATTCGATACGACGACGCGCCTTCGATAGGGTTCCACGCGACGGTTATCGAGGTCGGTTTCGCTTCGTAGGAGACGGTCGGGGTCTCGAGCTTTTGGCGCAACGTAATCGTCCGTAGGCTGGAAGATTCGTCCTTTAGCGGAACGTTAGAGAAGACTCGGAGTCTCCAGTTGTATGTTGCGGAATTGTCGAGTCCGGTGATCGTATACGATTTCACATCCGGGTCGAGCCTCACGAGCGAATAGGCGGAGTCGGTCGCCTTTTTATAACAAACGACGTACAGCGCGGCGTCGTCGCGACCGTTCCAAGCGAGGGTAACGGAGGTTTCCGTCTTTGCCGTTTCCCAAGTGAGGAGAGGCGGTAGGTACGTCGGAGATTGAGCGGTCGTAACGGCGGTTAACGTCGAGTACGGACTCGAGAGGGAGTTCGTTCCGTCGCCGATCGCCGCGACTTTAAGCGCGTATTTCGTATTCGGATCAAGATCGGCGATCGCGTAAGTCGTCGTCGACGAATCGAGATTGACGACAACGTACGACCCGCCGATCGGTTTGTACATGAGACGATACGACGCGGCGCCTTCGACGCCTTCCCACGTCGCCGTGATCGTCGTTCCGTCGACGGCGTAAAAAACGACGGGCGCGTCGAGCGCGATCGGACCCGGCTTTTGGAACTCGTAGGCCCCGAGGTCGACGGCGCCGTTCGAGACGCGCGCGCGACCCGCAAGATCGACGCTCGTCGTCACGTAGGCGACGTCCCCTTGATCGATCGCCTGAGAGTCGGGCGCGAGCGTAAAGTCGCCTGCCGCCGCGTCGGTAAAGAGGGGACGCTCGGCGTCGTACGTTAGGTTGTTCGCGCCTTCCGTCCACGAATCGTAGCTCGAAAGCGTGTTGTACGCCTTAACGACGTTCCCTGTCCCGGCGACCCCAACGTCTTTCGTTGCGCTTGTCGTCGTATTGCCGCCGACGATTGTGTTGTACGACTCCAACGTTCCGGCTTGGACAAAGATTCCCCCGCCGGTAGACGCCTTATTATTCGTTATCGTGCAATTCACGAGCGTCGTCGTACCCTTGAAACACGTGATCCCACCGCCTAAGCCCGAACCCGCGTCGTTTCCCGAGATCTCGCAATTCACCAACGTCGCCGTAGCTCCTTTGGGAACGCTCATGGCGCCCCCTGCGACGCGGGTCGTCGTCGAGTTCGTAATCTTACAATTGTTCAACTCGATATTGCCGGCGACGTAGATTGCGCCGCCGAGGTACTCTTCGTACGTCGAGTAATTCGAAATTTGAGTTGTGCGACCGTTCGTGAACTCGACGCCGTCGACGACGACCGTCTTGCCCGGCTTCACATTCAAGATTCTCGTTTGCGCCTGACCGTCGACGACGAGTCCGAGTTCCGCCGTCGTCGTATTCGCGAGGTTGGAAGCGTCGATCGTTAGCGATTTATTAAATGCGAGTTCGCCGCGTGTAGGGTCGAGCGCGATCGTCGCCCCCTGGAGGGATTGGTCGAACGTGATCGCGTCCCCTTCGGCGGCGTAATTAATCGCTTCGCGCAACGAGATTTTGTTGTCGAAAAGATCGACGACGTCGTTCGCCGTCGTTACGACCGTCGACGTCGCTTCGGCGTCGTCGAGCGTAACCGCGTATTTGTCCGGGCGTTGGGCGAGAACGTCGAAGCCGCGGAGATAATATCGATTCGTTCCGGTTCGACCGGCGTAATTGAGGTAGTATCCGCCTTCGACGTCGCTGTCCTTCGTCGCTTTGAGCGTGTCGCTCCATTCGATCCCGACGTAGACGAGTTTCCGCTCGTTGAGTTCGTCGTCGTATTTTCTTTCGTCGTCGGAGTCCGTGATATAAAGTCCGGCGTAATATCGCGGGTCGGTCGACGAATAGCTCTCGTCGACGGCGTAGCCCCAGCATGTGATCGCGTGTCCGCCGCCTGCGGGGATTGCGATCGCGAGTCCGACGGCGGAATCTTCGGCGAGTCCCGACGCTAAGATCGAGAGAACGTTCTCTTGCGAACCGCCGTAGTACGCGACGTAGTCCGCCGCCGATTCCTCGTATTGCGCCATGAGTCGAGAATAGAGGCCCGCCGACTCGACGGCTACCGGCGAAGAGACGAATCCGCCGCCGGTGCGGTGAAAGAGGAATTCGTTATTCAGAAACCATGAAATCGCGGCGGACGCGTTCCCGGCGTCGTCCGGCCACGTGCCGACGAAATATGAGTCGAAGATCTCTTGCTCGTTTTGAGCGCTCGTAACGCTCGCCCAGCCGGTATGCCAGAGCATATTGCTCGCGGTCGCCGCCCAGCAGAGTTCGTCGTCTTCCGTATTCGTAACGGATTTATCGGCGTCGAAATAGACGTCCGGCTCGCCGGGACCTGAGAGTCCTTCAACGGTAATCGTCGTTTCCGCCGCCGGTATTTTCGGCGCCGGTATTTCCAAAGCCGACGCGACGACGGGGATTTCCGGAATCTCAGACGCGAGGGGGGCTAGGTTCGGTCCCGTTAGATCGACGGCGTCGTTTCCCGCCGTTGCGCGCGCTTCGTACGCCGCCTTGGCCGCGATCGCATCGTCGACGGAGAACCCGCCGCTAATGTGTCCGCGAACGTTCGGCTCGTTCGGCGCTTGAAACGCGAACCCGCTCGAGACGCTGAGGAGTTCTCGCGTCTCGAGACGTTCGAGCCGCATTCTCCGAGCGCGCGGCGACGCGGCGACTTTCGTTTGACGCGCGCCGGAACGTCCGAATAACAAGGCGAGACTGAGTTTCTTCATAACGGAACCCTTAGCTTCTATAGTTTGAAAGGCGGGAATTTCGACGTTGCGGTTTGCGAGAAGTTGCGTCCAATATACGACAAGACGACGATTTTTGCAAGAGAAGCGAACGCTTGGCGCTCGAGAATTAGCGCCGACCCGCGCCGAATAGCGCTTTACGTTGAATTGGGCGATTGTAAATCAAATCAGGACGTCGCGGAAATATCCTCGACGTCCTGATCTTTCACTGCGGCGCGCGTCGCCAGAACGCGCCGCAGCGATCGCTCAAACGATTGCGTTTTCAAGTTTCCTTTTGCGCGACGGCGCGCGAGGAAACGTTACGCGACAAAGTTTTCGGCGAGCAAATCGTAATCCGCTTCGAGTTCGTCGAAGAGTTCGTCGCCGAGATCGAGGATCGCCTGGGACGCGGAAGTCGTCTTTGCTTTGACGACGGCGCCGTACGACGACGAAGTCGTTTCAATACCGTCGCCGCCGAGCGCGCGAATCTTAAAAGCGTAGTTTGTCGACTGCGTTAGACCCGTCAGCGTAAAGGTCGTCGAATTCGGGTCAAGACGAATCGTCGTATACGTCGCGGAACTCGTCGGACGATAGGCGAGCATATATCCGTCGACGGAGCCGTTCGTCGGCGCCGTCCAGGTCAGCGTCGCCGTCTTACCGGTCGTTGCGGAGACGGTAAGCGTCGGCGTCGCGAGTTTGACGAGCGCCTTCGTCTTGATCGTCGCCGGGTCGGAAACGTCGGACGACTGGCTTGCGCCGCCGCCGATCGCCTGAATCGTAACGGAGTAGTTCGCGGACGGTTCGAGATCGGGAATCGTAAAGGAAGTCGCGGACGCGGGCACGTCTTCGTACGTTTCGGAACCGCATACGATCGTATAGCTTGCGGCGGAGTCGATCGCGTTCCAGGTTATCGTAACGGTTCCTGCGGTCGACGAAACGGAGGCGATCGCGGGGGTCGCGAGTTTATTCGCGGTCGAATAGGAGGCGAGGGGCGTAAAAGCGGAGTTCTTATAATCGATTCCGTCGCCGAGCGCGGCCATTTTCAGACTGCATTTCGAATTCGGCGCGAGTCCGTCGATCGTATAGGTCGACGTTTTGGCGTCGTTGATTGTGATCGTGTCATACGGCGCCGTGCCGACCTTGTACATGATTTTGTACCCGGCGGCGTTGGGGTCGGCGTTCCAAGAGAGGGTTAGCGAGGTTCGTCCCGGTTCAACGGTAAGGTTCGGGGTCGCCAGGGTCTGTTGCGGTTTTTCAACTTGCGTCGGGCAGTACGGGGAGTTGAGAAACGCGTTATTATCGCCGAGCGCGAGAACTTTCCACCAGTAAACCGCGTCGTTTTCCAGACCGATAATTTTGTGCGAGGTCGTCAACGCGTCGCGTATAACGACGGGCGTGTACGCGGCGTCGTTTTTGTTCTTCCAAATGAACTTGTATCCCGTCGCGTTGGGAACTTCGGTCCACGAGCACGTGATCGTCGTCGCGGTCTTCGCGGCAACGGACGGAATCGGCGCGTCGAGTTTGACTGGCGCGATCGTTCTCGCGTCGACGGTCGCGGAGTAACCGGAGTCCGTGTAATCTTCGCCGTTCCCGCGCGCTCGGAGACGAATTTGATAATCGGAATCCGACGCGAGACCGCTAATCGTATAGCTAGTCGCCGTTCCCGGGTTCTCGCTGATCCAACTCGTTTCGCTTGCGAGCTTATAGTAGAGGCTATATCTCGTTGCGTTCGGCACGGCGTCCCACACGACGGTAATCGAGGAGACGTCGGGACTCGTCGACGTTATGACAGGCGCGGGCAACTTCACCGGGACTTTCCGTTCGTAGGCGCCGAGGTCGACGACGTCGTTGAGAATTCGAGTCTGTCCCCCGAGATCGACGTTCGTCGTTACGTATTGATTGTTTCCTTTATTGATCGCCTGAGAATCTTGCGCCAGCGAATAGTCCCCCGACGCCGCGTTATTGAAGAGCGGTTTCGTCGCGTCGTACGATAGATTGTTCTGACCGCCCGTCCAATTCACATAGCCTGACAGCGTGTTGTACGCGTTGGCGGTTCCGGAGCCGTCGCTACCTGCGTAAACTAAGACGTCGATCATCGCGGCATAGATCGACGTATTGCCGTAGACGATGGAGTTGTACGCGCCGAATTCGCCGTTTCGTTTCACGGAGACTCCGCCGCCGAGTTGCGAATTGTTCTTCGTTATCGTACAGTTGACAACGTTCGCTTTCGCATCCTCGTCGACGAATAATCCGCCTCCGTCGTAGGCTGAATTGCCCGCTATCAAACAGTTTTCGAAGGTCGAAACGCCGTTGGTCGTTCGAACGCGGACGCCGCCGCCGAATTGTTCGTCTTCGTTGTCGTTGCCTTCAACCGAATTGTTTGTAATTGAGCAATTCGTAAGCGTCGCTTGCCCGTCAAGACGGAGTCCGCCGCCGCCCCAATAATAAGACGTATTGCCGCTGATTACGCAATCGGTTAGCGTTGCGTTAGAGGAATCGGTAAAAAAAATACCGCCGCCGGCGTCGCCGGAACTTGTGTTTTGCGCAACGGCGCAATTTGTAAGCGTCGCCTGACCTCTGATAAGGAGTCCTCCGGCGCCGCCGGCCGCCGTATTGCCGCTGATTTCGCAATCGGTTAGCGTTATGTTAGAGGCGTAATAGGCATAAATACCGCCGCCCCAATCGTCCGTACTCGCGTTTTGCGTCACGGCGCAATTCGTAAGCGTCGCCTGACCCTCGAAATGGAGTCCGCCGCCGCCCCAATAATTAGACGTATTGCCGCTGATTACGCAATCGGTTAGCGTTACGTTAGAGGAGTCCCCGGTACTAATACCGCCGCCGTGGTAGCTCTCGTTTTGCGTCACGGAGCAATTCGTGAGCGTCGCATGACCGCCAAGGAAAAGTCCTCCGCCGGCGTAGGCCGCAGTATTGCCGCTGATTACGCAATCGGTTAACGTTATATAGGAACCCGCATAAATACCGCCGCCTGAATCGTCCGTACTCGCGTTTTGCGTTACAGAGCAATTCGTGAGCGTCGCCTGACCGTCGATAAGGAGTCCGCCGCCGCCCCAATAAGAAGACGTATTGCCGCTGATTACGCAATTCTCGAGGTTTAAGACGGAGTCGGACTCGCAGAAGATACCGCCGCCGCCAACGCCGTCTTCGTTGTTATCGTCCACATAACCGTTCGTAAAGACTAAACCGTTGATAGAAACGTCGCGAGCGTCCCCGACGTTAATATTCATAATTCTCGAGTGTCCGCCTCCGTTCAGGGTTAGTCCGGGCGCCGAGGTCGTCGCGTCGAGAAGATTGGAGGCGTCGATCGTAACCGCTTGATTGACTTTAAGCTGTCCGAGAGTCGATTTGAGAGAGATCGTTTTCCCTTTAAGGGCGGAGGCGAATGTGATCGTATCGCCATGGGCGGCGTGGTTAATCGCGTACCGTAGCGAGCCTTTCGACGTCGAGTCCGCAGACGAGGTAACGACCCAAGTCGTCGGATTGAGCGCTTCCGTCCGAACGGTTTCGGTCGTCGACCAATCGGAGTTCGCGTAGGCGCTACCGTCGCCGCGCGCCAAGACGCGAACGTCGTATCGAGAGTACGGTTCTAGGCTGTTGATCGTCAAACTAAGCGCCTGTTGCGCGTTGACGCTTGTCCAGGACGATTCGCTTGAGAGTTTGTAACCGACGCTATATCGCGTTGCGTTGGGAACGGCGTCCCAGGAGACGGTGATCGACGAGGAGTCGGAACTCGTCGACGTAACGACAGGCGCGTCCAGTTTAACGGCCGCTTCGTACTCGCCAGGGAGATCGAAGAGGTCGATCGCAGGCGTGTCGTCGAGCATGGCGTCGCAGAGGATCGCGGGGGTTTCCCTGATCGGGTTGGCGGCGAGGCTCGCGATAGGCGCGGCGTCGAGGAGTTCGCGCGATTCGAGCGCTTCCAAATTAAGCGAGCGCGCGCTTGGGGACTTGCGATTATTTGCAACGTCCGTCTTGTTGCGCGCAAACAATCCCGAGAGGGAAGATAATCTTTTAGACACGGCAATCGTCCTTTCGTGTTGATGATTTCGATAACCAGGGAAATTGGTTTTCATAAATTGAGGAAAAGAGGTAGACGTTTGCCAAAAAGTATAGGTTTTTGTCAGGTAAAAATAGGAGGGTTGTTTAATATAAATAATAAATAATTTCGTAGAAATGACGCTTTTTATATTGAAAAACGGCGCTATTTTGTTAAAATCACGAGAATAGTGAAAAGAGCGCGACGTCTTTCAAAACCTATGATATTTGATTAGGGTTTTGTCCAACCTTTTTTCTTGACGTATTTTATCGCGCCGCAGGCGCGTCCATCGCCCAAAGGGCGATTTTCCCGGCGCGTAGCGCCGCCCCGCGCTCCATAAGCGCGGGGGAAGCCGCCGGCTTTAGTCGGCGGATAAGGCGCCGC
>ONGM01000127.1 GCA_900317365.1 uncultured Planctomycetota bacterium | reverse complement strand
CGTTCACCTCGGCAGCGGCGTAGTGCACAAGTTGGGCGGGACGATGATCAATATTCTCCCGGTTCACTCGCAGCATCGCGGCAAGCTGTTCCTGCCCTTTGCGGACGACGACCCGAAGACGGCGGAGATTCTCACGAAGATTCTCTTCCTCGCGGAGGATAGTAAAATTCAGGATCCGTCGATTCTCGAACAGATCGTTTAATCTCATAAGACGCGCGATCTGCAAGACGAGCGAGGCGCGACAAAGCGCAAAGCGTCGAGCCTCGCTCATTCCGGAGCTTCGTTCAAGATCGAACTTCGCTTTTGGATCAATTAAAACGTGTGTTCGCACTCGGAATAATGAACGAAACGTTTACTCAGACGAGAGAAAAAGAACGGCGCCATATCGTTATTGGCGTTGAGTCGGCAGAGTGAACGCGCCGATTGAAATCAATGTAAAACCCGAAGCAACTTCTATACTTTCAGTTCTGAAGTCTGCGATAAAAGGAGCAAAACAATGGAAATTTATTCGAAAGAAGAACGCGATCGGTTCGAAAAACTTGCTAGAGAGTATAGAGACCGTATTCGGGAAGAAAGAGAAAAGGCAAGTAAAAAGCTATCGCCGGCTTTAGTGGGATTGACGTCTGGATACGGTAAAGAGGCAAGTCAACGGAAAGAAGAACTCGTCGAATGGTTGAAAGCGGGGAAACAACCTTCCGCTTTCATTGAAGAAAACGCCAAAGAGCTTTTTGACGGTTGCTTGAACCCGACGCATAAAAGGCATCTTTACCACACGCTTGACACTCTTAGCGAACGGATGTATTGTCCGAAGAGACGGTGGAGCAATCGTCGTTCCGTGCGCACGTCGGATCCGACCGCTATTGCGTCGAGCGTCGTTGAAGTTCTCCATAAATTCCACGACGGCGACTATATCCCGGGCGATATTTGCGATTACCTTGAAGGTAAGGCGCCCGAAGAAGTTCTTGGACTCAAGGATTGCTGTCTTTGGACCGATTTCTGTTTGCCAGAGCTTATTTCCGCAGAACTTGAATTCGGCAACGAACGTCTTGTGAAACTCCTTACCGATAGTATCAACGGGGAAGACGGAGTTCCGGTGAGTCGTGAGATCCTCGCCGGAATCGTGCGCAGTCACAACGCAGGCCTGCACGAACTTCTCGGAAAACTTCTTTGCGCCGCTAGATTGCAGGAAGGTTTGCGTCAGGCGATTTGCGAGTCGATGGACGAAGGGTGCGTCGAGGCGTTCGTAACGTTGTTGAACGTGATCCGTGAAAACGGATTTATTCGATACTCTTCGGTGAAACGCGCCGTTGGATGTTGGCTCGGTTTCATGACGGAGGACGCTTCGAAACTCGAACGCGTCTCGGGTAAATCGATCGACTATATTTACGAATGTCTAACGGATCCGAAGAAACGCGACGAATATCTCGCGACCGACGACGCGATGAAAATTCACATAGCGCTATGGTCTCTTGGTTTCTTTGAGTTGCGCGACGTAGTCGCTAAAATCAAGGAGTTTGCCGAAAAAGGAATGAGACGGCAACTTCTTGTGGCGTCGTATTCGACTCACCTTCTCAGCGACGTCCGATTGGAAAATGAAGTCGCAAAAGTCGTGGTAGAGCGATATAGCGACGACGCCGAACTTATGGCGGGATACCTCGCGGCGCTTTACTCGCGACCGTGCCTGGCGGATAAAAATGAAGAGGAAGTCCGTTTGGCGACACGGTCTTTAAACAAAAAAAAGCGTGAGCGTTACGCCCTCGCGCCATTTTTTGAAGACGCCGCCGAAGGTGAAAAATATTATGCGATTCTGAAAGAGATCTACGGCAAAATCAAGGGCAAGGTTCAGAGTTATTCGCCTTTTATTTTTCCGTGGCATTCCGCAGAACTCTCGAAATTTGAGGTCATCGAAAAAATGGCGTATCTTGCCAACGCGCTCAAATCAGAAGAGAAGGCGGACGAGGTTTGCTTGATGCTGGACGCTTGCGCGTCGTCAGGAGGATGGAGCGATCGAAGCGGTTTACTCTATGTTCTCACTAAGGATCCGGAGACTGAAACGCAGCTTCGGACGTTAGTTTCCGCGCTTGGGGACAAATCGGAATACGTGCGCAGCTCAGCGTACGATCTCATTCGTGCGAGTAAAGAGAAGCTGACGGCGGAGAGTTATCTTCAATTTGAGGATATGTTGCGAATGAAAGGCTCCGACGTTCGTTCCAAAGCGATAAAATTGCTAATGGGACAGTCCGACGACGCGCTATACGCTTCCGCCGAGAGACTCCTCGGGGACAGAAAGAGCGAGAAGCGTCTCGCAGGACTCGACATAGTTCTTAATCTGTCGAAAGACGAGAAAAAGAAAACCCTTTACGAGCGATGTCGCGCGCTCGCGGAAAAGGTAACGCCTAAGACTTCGGCGGAACAAATCGTTCTCGATACGGTTCTCCATGGCGCGAAAAGTCAGGCGACTGAGACAAACACGCTCTATACCGACGCCGACGTCTTCCGACCGGAGGTTCCCGACGCCAAGCAAACGCGCGAGTGCGTCGAGACGTTTATGAAGTATTTCCCAGACTCCGGACTTCGCGAGGCGATCAAAGCCGGCGAAGCGGACGAGGAATTCTTCAAAGGCGCGAATAAGGAAGGGAACAAAGAGAAGAAGGATACGAAAGAGGAGAAGGGAAAGAAAGGCAAGAAGGCCAAAAAGACCTCGGAATCCGAGAACGCCCAGACGGAATCAGAGAAGGGAATCCCCCTCGCCGGTCGATTCGAGGATTTGGACGACGAGTCTCGTGCGAAGGCTGCGGCCTCAATGATGGAAATGTTCGATTCATTGGGGATTTCGGACCCGAGTCTTACCGAGATTCTGAACTCTAAAGTCAATGCCGCCGCGTCGTGTGATTCTGAAAAGAAGGGCGCCAAAGACTCGTCTGAGAAAAAGCAAATCGTCGGATGTAAAACCAGCGACGAAGCGGATAACGATCTGAAGGCGCTTTGCGCGTTCATCGAGTCGCATGAAAAGGACGAATTCCAGGACGCTTGGGGTGAAAAGCAAGTCGTCGGCGACGCGACTTATCGTTTCAAAGTCCTGAAGGACGACTGTGAAAATCGAGAATATACCGTGCCGTTTCGCGATCTTTGGAAAGACTGGATTGATAAGCGTCTCTCCGATCCGGGACGAGTACTGCGCGCTTATTTGAAATCCGTCCTGGATCATGACGTCAAACCCTCGAACGTTGCGCAAACGGCGATCGACGAAGTATACGGAGTCGGTTTTTCCGAGGGACCGTCGCACAAATACCTTTTTCATGCGCGCGCCATTTTAGACGACTTCTTGCCGGAGTATCTGTCTAAAAGAGACTTGAGTCTCATTTCGATAGCGATACTGCTTTATTTTCTTAAACGCGTGCCAAATAAGTGTTTGAGAGTTAGCTATAAGTCAAAATACGGTTCTACAAACGTCGCTTTCCTCATGGAAGACCGAAGAATATCGGAAGTCGTCCATCTTTCCGACCTCGACGACGCGGAATCAATGACCCTCGCTTGGCCGATCTTAGTCGCGCTTGATAATAAGTATCGTGAAGCGCGAAAGGGAACGGACAACAAGGACGATCATTCTTCTAGGGATGATTTTCCGACGCAAGCGTGGTTGAAGCCGCAATTTATTCTGCTTGCTCACTACCGAAAGCTCATTACGCTTTCGCAAGCGTATCGCTTTCTTTTCTACGAAGACCAATTGAAGGAAACTTTTTCGTATCTTACCAAAGCCATATGCTTTATCCGTGAGAACGACAAACTCGCTTTCTGCGGGCGCTTTGGTTATCGGACTGACCATAATTTCGTTAATAAAGTTAAAGAGCTGTTTAGCGACGAGGGCTTTGCGAAATTGGTTTGTCAAGCGTACGACGCCGTCACGAACGAGTTCCTGTCCGTTGAACTCAAACGAGGCGACAGCGAGACGAAATATTCCAAACACGTTCGTGAGGTTGAGCGTATCTACGGCGTAGAAATCTTCGTCGCGATCTTGGCGGGACTCGGAAAAGAGACTATTGACCGCTCCTCATATTTCTATTACACCGATAAAGTCACGAAAAAGAAGTCGTTTTCGTGGCTCCTTAACGTATGCGTTCCAGCGGAAGGAGACGACGTTGCCAAGTTGCGCAGTCTTCTGAAAGATACGGATATTACGACTCAACGTCTCGTCGAAGCGGCTCTTTTCAACCCGGCGTGGCTCGACCTGATCGGGCAATATCTCAACTGGGAGGGCTTTGCCTCCGGGTGCTATTACTTTATTGCGCACATGAACGAAGACACGAGCGATAAGCAGAAGGCGATCATAGCGAAATACACGCCGCTATCGGAAGACGAGCTTCGCGGAGGCGCGTTCGACAGCAATTGGTTCCGTTCGGCGTACGCAACTTTGGGAGCCGAACGATTCGGCGTAATTTACGACGCGGCGAAATACATTACGGACGGAACGAAGCATACGCGCGCGCGCCAATACGCCGACGCCGTTCTCGGTAAGTTTACGGTCGACGATACGGAAAAGACGATAACGGAGAAGCGCAATAAGACCCTCGTCATGGCCTACGCGCTGATACCGTTGACGGGCGAAGACGATATTTGCCGCCGCTATCTTTTCCTGCAGAATTTCTTGAAGGAGAGCAAGCAGTTCGGCGCGCAACGAATCGCGAGTGAAAAGGAAGCGGTCGCCATGGCGTTGCGGAATTTGGCGACGAACGCCGGTTACTCCGACGTTACGCGTTTGACGCTTCGCATGGAAACGAAGTTGATCGACAACTGCCGAGACCTCTTTAACGACGTCGAGATCGACGACGTCTCCGTTCGTCTCGAAGTCGACGACTTCGGCGCGACGGATCTCGTTGTTACGAAGAACGGCAAAGCGTTGAAGTCGGTTCCGACGAAGATCAAAAAGAACGACTATATTGTTCGCCTTCGCGAGATGAAGAAGAGTTTGACGGAGCAGTATAGCCGCACGCGTCAAATGTTCGAGGAGGCGATGGAGGATCAAACGCTGTTCTCGATTGAAGAACTCGAGGCGTTGCGCGCAAATCCTGTTGTCGAGCCGATCATTCGCCATCTTGTCTTTATGACGGAGAAGGGGAAACTTGGCTTCTTGCTGGACGGTAGCCTCGTCGATCACGCGGGCAAAAAGCAGAAACTGACGGCCAAGACGCAGGTAACGGTCGCGCACCCGTTCCATCTTTACAAAGACGGACATTGGGTCGATTATCAACGGGCGCTCTTCGATCAGGGAATTGTTCAGCCTTTCAAGCAAGTTTTCCGTGAATTGTACGTCAAGACGGCGGAAGAACTCGACACGAACGAGTCGCTGCGTTATTCCGGGAATCAGATTCTACCTCAACGGACGGTCGGTTGTCTGAAGAAACGCCGCTGGGTGGCGGACTACTACGACGGCTTGCAGAAGGTCTTTTACAAGGAGAATATCATCGCGACGATCTACGCGTTGTGCGATTGGTTCACGCCTGCGGATATTGAGGCGCCGACGCTCGAATGGGTGGCGTTCTATGATCGTCAGACAGGTGCGAGAAAACTGATTCGCGACGTTCCGGACGTGATTTTCTCGGAGGTGATGCGAGACGTTGATCTTGCGGTGAGCGTGGCGCACGCCGGCGGGGTCGATCCTGAGACGAGTCATTCGACGATCGAGATGCGCGCGGCGCTGGCGGAGTTCACGCTACCGCTCTTTAAGCTGACGAATGTAACGATCGAGAAATCGCATGCGCACATCGTAGGGAAGTACGGTCACTACACCGTTCACCTCGGCAGCGGCGTAGTGCACAAGTTGGGCGGGACGATGATCAATATT
>ONGM01000007.1 GCA_900317365.1 uncultured Planctomycetota bacterium | reverse complement strand
GCTCGTCGTTGCGGTCATGAGGGTGAGGTGTCCTCCTGCGGAGAATCCGAGGAACCCGATCTTATCGGGGTTGATATCCCATTCCTTTGCGCGCGATCGCACGACGCGAACCATTCGTTGCGCGTCTTGCCACGCGGCCATGTGTTTCGGCAGTCCCTTGCGACGCGGCACGCGATATTTCAGGACGACGACGGTAACGCCTTTCGAGTTGAAATATTTTGCGATGAGGTCGCCTTCATGCCCGTAAGCGAGGACGTTGTAAGCGCCGCCGGGAGCGACGATGAGGCAGGCGTCGGTCGTTTTTTCAGCGGGTTTCCAGTATTCGTAAGTCGGTTTGACGGCGTCTTCCGTTTCTCCGGGCGCGAGGGCGGGCCAGAGCTGGAATTCTTCAAACGCGCGAGCGTCGCGCGCGGTCGCGGAAGTAACGACGAGCGCGAGCGCGGTGAGAAGCAACAGAATCGTTCTTTTCATAGTGTAAACTCCATAAAACTTTTGCGCGACGACGCGCGTTTTTCGGGAAGTTTTTCGGGAAGATTGACGTTTAAACGGGCGCGAGTCGATTAATAACCGAGCTTTTGCATCCAGTAATACGCGCGGTCAAGCCAATTTCCGTAGTGATTGTTCGGGGGACTTGCGACGAAACCGTGTCCGACTTTGGTGAAGATATGCAATTCCGCCGGGACGTTCATTTTTCGCAGTTTTGCGTAGACGGCGACGGAGCCCATCGGAGAATACGCGTCGGCGTCGCCGTGAACGAGGCACATCGGGGGCGTTTTCTCGTCGAATGCGAAGTCGTCGACCATAGGAGAGTCGTTCCCCTGATTGACGTTCGGGCCATTGACGCCGTCTTCGAGGACGTACGCGGGATAGATCGGTACGGCGAAGTTGACGTTGCACGGGAGCTTGTCGATTTCGTCGATCGGTTCGTACGCCGGCGTCTGGCTGGTCGTTGCGACCATGAGGGCGAGGTGTCCTCCTGCGGAGAATCCAATGAACCCGATTTTGTCGGGGTTAATTTCCCATTCCTTCGCGCGCGCGCGGACGACGCGGACCATTCGTTGTGCGTCTTGCCACGCGGCCATATGCTTCGGCAAACCCTTTCTTCGTGGCGTTCGGTATTTCAAAATGACGGCGGTAACGCCTTTGGAATTGAAATACTTTGCGATGAGGTCGGAGGCGTTTTCATAGGAGAGGTAGTCGTAAGCGCCGCCGGGAGCGACGACGAGGCACGTGTCGGAGGTTTTTTCGTCTGGAGTCCAGAGTTCGTAAGTCGGCTTTGGCGCGTCTTCAGGTTCGCCGGGCGCGAGCGCAGGCCAGAGTTGAAATTCCTCAAAAGCGCAGGCGTTTTGCGAGTTATTCGCGACGACGAGGGACGCGAGCGCGACGAGAAGCGCGGCGATCATTCGTTTCATTTTGGGTAAAAGTCTCCGTAAATAGCGCGAATTGAGTTCGGCGCGCTTATGCGCGCGCGAGATCGTTAGAAGTCAAGCTTTTGCATCCAGTAGTAAACGCGATCAAGCCAGTTTCCGACGTGATTGTCCGTCGGACTTCCTCCGAACCCGTGTCCGGTTCGGGCAAAGACGTGTATTTCCGCCGGAATCTTCATTTTGCGCAATTTCGCGTAGACCTGGACGGAACCCATCGGAGAATACTGATCGTCGTCGCCGTGAATCATGCACATCGGGGGCGTTTTTTCGTCGAACGCGAAGTCGCCGACCAGTTTGGAATCGTTCCCTTTATTGACGTTTTCGCAGTCGGCGCCGTCTTCGAGAACGTACGCGGGGTAGACCGGTACGGCGAAGTTGACGTTGCAGGGGAGCTTATCGATTTCGTCGACCGGCTCGTACGCGGGCGTTTGGCTTGTCGTCGCGGTCATGAGGGTCAAATGTCCTCCGGCGGAGAACCCCATGAATCCGATTTTATTGGGGTCGATATCCCATTCCTTCGCGCGCGATCGGACGACGCGAACCATTCGTTGGGCGTCTTGCCACGCGGCCGTGTGCTTCGGGATTCCTTCGCGGCGCGGGACGCGGTATTTCAAAATGACGACGGTAACGCCCTTTGAATTGAAGTATTTTGCGATGAGTTCTCCTTCGTGCGGGTAAGCGAGGACGTAGTATCCTCCGCCGGGCGCGACGACGAGGCAGGCGTCGGAAGTTTTTTTCTCAGGTTTCCAGACTTCGTAGGTCGGTTTCGGGGCGTTCTCCGGTTCCCCGGGCGCGACGGTCGGCCAGAGTTGAAATTCGTCAAAAGCGCGAGCGTCGCGCGCGTTCGTCGAGATCGCGACGGCGAGCGCGGCGAGCAGAGTCGCGAGCGTGCGAATCATAGTGTAAACTCCTTAACATGAGCTATTGCGCGTTATGGCGCGCCGCATAAAAAAACGCGGGTCTTCATCGTCTAAAATGACCGAAAACCCGCGCCGTTGAAAACGAACTTGATTACGCGATGAAATCGAATTCGTTAATAACCGAGTTTTTGCATCCAGTAATAGACGCGATCGAGCCAATTTCCGACGTGGTTGTCTTTCGGACTTCCGCCGAACCCGTGTCCTGTTTTCGTAAAGATGTGCAGTTCCGCAGGCACGTTGATTTTACGCAACTTCGAGTAAACGGCGACGGAACCCATGGGGGAATAGACGTCGTCGTCGCCGTGAATCAAGCACATGGGGGGCGTTTTTTCGTCGAAGGCGAAGTCGTCGACCATCGTGGAATCGTTTCCTTTGCCGGCGTTCGGGCCGTCGGCGCCGTCTTCGAGGACGTACGCGGGATAGACCGGTACGGCGAAGTTGACGTTGCACGGAATCTTATCGATATCGTCGATCGGTTCGTACGCCGGCGTTTGGCTCGTCGTTGCG
>ONGM01000125.1 GCA_900317365.1 uncultured Planctomycetota bacterium | reverse complement strand
GCAATTTCACCCGCCTTGATAAGGAAAACGAACGATGCAGATTGAAGAACTCGAAATTGGCAAGATCAAACCGTACGAAAAGAACCCACGTAAGAATGACGGCGCGGTCGACGGCGTTGCGGAGTCAATTAAACAGTTCGGGTTCAAACAACCGATCGTCGTCGACAAGGACTGCGTAATCGTCGCCGGGCATACGCGGTATAAGGCTGCAAAAAAGCTCGGTATGAAAACAGTCCCTTGCGTCCGCGCCGACGACCTGACAGAGGAACAGGTCAAGGCGTATCGCATACTCGACAACAAACTCAACGAACTCGCAAGCTGGGATTTTGAGGCGTTGCAAGCTGAACTTGACAACTTTGGCTATCAACTAGGCGAACTCGATAAGTATCTTCCTACACCATCGACAGTGAACTACGTCGTATATAGGCAAGACTCTCCTGCGACGGACGAAGGAGACGAGGGGCAAGTAGAATCCGACGGGGAGCGATTTAACGAACCCGCGCAAAGAAACTACGACTATTCCACCAACATGAAACAGGAGTTTACCCCGCTATCCAACGACGACCGTTTGAAGCTAATCGTTCACTTCAAGAACGCGTCCGATATTGTCGAGTTTGGAGAAAAGATCGGCGTTCCTTTGCGCGAAGGTATCAAGACGGTTCTGTTTTAGCATGGAGGAAGGGAAATACATGAAAGTTGAAAACGTAGCGCTACAGACAATTAAACCGTATGAAAAGAACCCTCGCAAAAACGATGGCGCGGTCAAAGGCGTCGCTGAGTCGATTAAACGCTTCGGCTTTCAGCAACCGATCGTCGTCGACAAAGACAATGTGATCGTCGTCGGACATACGCGGTATAAGGCTGCGAAAAAGCTCGGGCTAACGGCCGTCCCCTGCGTGCGCGCGGACGACTTGACGCAGGAGCAGGTCAAAGCGTATCGGATTCTCGACAATAAGCTGAACGAGCTTGCAAGTTGGGATTTTGCGGCCCTTTCAAGTGAACTCTCCACGTTCAGTATCGACTTTACTGAGTTCGATATCGAAATGCCAGATTTCCAGTTCGACGAATGTTGTTTTATTCCGGAACACAACGAACTTGAAACGACGACAAACGCGAAGGTCGATGACCTAAACGCCGAAGCCGCGTCCAGCTCGCTGGGAGAATCGCAACCTGAACGGGACAATGAAGGAACAGAAGCCGTCAAAGCCTGTAAAGACGCTAATATTGGGCAAGGTAAATCAGCTTTTCATCCAGGGGTATGTGAAACTCACGGACATATTAACGTTACGAACATTATTGCCAAAGATAATGTGTTAAAATCTTTGACAGTAACGCGTGTTCCATATAGTCGAATCCATGCGCTTTGGTTCATGCAGCGAGGAAAAGTAGACGAGAGGACAGAAGCCTATGAAGGAAAAACAGATTTTCAATTTTGGGCGGCGAGTCAAAATGAAATCGACGCTTGTACCGTAGGTTTACCGATCATATATGTGGCGAATGTCAACCCGGGCGACTCCGCTCTCAAAGTGGCAAAGCGTGAAGTTGGCATTAAAGAGGCGATAACGGAGACTCTCCTCGACTGGGAAAAGAATAATCCGAAGAAAAAGATAGGCGCTAAACATGAATAGAATAAAACTTTATCCAGTTAAAGGCACCAATGAAGGGGATTATGTGTTTTTCGACGCAGGCTCTGACATTGAACTCTATTTCAGCACCTGGGGAACTTACCATGTCAACAAGGGAGACGTCCTTTTGATGGGCGGCAATATGGCGCAGGGTATGGTTTTCGGCGCCGACCTCGAGTTCGTTTACGAAAAAGCATACTTTGAAGGGGCTCCCAAAGATTACGTTTTCCCTGGCGTATGGTGCCGCGACCCGCGAATTATAATGGGCATAGCGTTGTGTTCATGGGTCGGCGGCTCCATTGCTTGGGATGATGACGATGAAGAATCACTGGACGACGACGAGTGGGCAAAGAGGATGGAGGAAAGAGAAGCGCTTGAAAACAAAGTCCTTGAAGATTTTAATAAACTCATCAACCCGTTGCCTTCGATGGAGGAAGCAAAGAGCTTTTTGAAAGCGAACGGGTTGTTGCGCGAGGACGTGGTGATTGACCCTGATTGTTTTGGTTTCTGCGAACCGGGGGATTTCATCAACACTCCGCCGCAGTTCCAGGAGCTGGTGGAGAAATACAAAGCTCGATAAAAGCGCCGCAGAAACACAAAACGCGTTCCCGCTCGGAGCGCGTTTTTTTGTTTACCGCGCGCTCCGATTTCCACTAGAAAAATCTGCGTTGTGTTCCCCTCAATACGATAACACGGTAAAAGGCGATTTCCCTGCTTGCAACTGTGAACGAGCAATGGGAATTTTGGTCACAACGTTCGCGGGGAAGAACGGCTTGTCGGCGGTTCTGCACAAAACGCTGGGCGAAACGGCGGTCATTAAGATCACGTGCTTTCGCAAGGAGGAGCGAACGGGCGCGATCAAGCGTTTCTACGCAAGTTACGCTGTTCCGTTCGTCCCCTCCTCCACCGCGTCGCGCAAGGTCGACCTGGAGCGCGCCGTGCGCTCAGATCGTCTTTCCGAACGAACCGTCAGGCGCGAAGTTCGATAACGCGTCGCTCTTTCTGGACGGCTTTAGCGCCGGGGAAGAGTATTATCGTATAATATGCAAGTCGAATCCGTCTTCGTTTATTCAGCGACGGGTCCCGCTTGTTCGTAATCAAACGGCTTGAAACCAAGTTTAAAGGCAGGCGACTCAGGTCGCAGATGAAAATCATTCGCCTTGGCGTCGACAAAAAGGGGATCGGCGACCAAGCCGTTGACGTCTTTGCCTGTTTCTTTGCTCCATTCGTCATGGGTCTTGCCATTGAAAGTTGCGACGCCGCCGGTATTAAACCAGAGATTGTTTTCAAAGGCGGCGTTCGCCGTTGCAGCGTTGTATCCCAATGCGACGCCGTCGTCCCAATAGACGACGTTTCTCTCAAAGGAGTCCGAAAGGTGATTTTCTACTCGGGTAATCGCTATTTGATGCGCCGGAGCGTCCGGTCGAGCAGGATTCTCCCGACTCCGCACGAAAATGTTGTTGCGAACAATATTATCCTTTCCGTAATGCTGATGAAACGATCCGTCCGTAGCGTCGTAAACGAGATTATTTTCAAAAAGGATACCTTCGCTGCCTTCGTCGGGATACAATCCCCATCCCCCATACCCGTAACTACTCACGTCGAAAATCACATTGTTGCACACTCGCGTACCGGTCGAGGTTCCGAGCGTGTAAACGCCGCCCATATCGGACATGACGCCCTGTCCGATTTTCGAGATCCGATTGAATTCAATTCGATTTCTGAAGGCGTGTCCGCCGGAGTACCCCCAAACCCAGCCAACGGAAACTCCAGTATAATAGAAATCTCTGATTTCGTTGTGCAATAACGCGATTTCTTCCGTGTTTTGTCCAATCCAAACGGCGGTCGCCGAAGCAAAGACGCGTCCGCCCTCCTCCATTTTGCAGTTTTCAACAGAGTTACGACGATCCATAGCGCCGCCGCCAATGCGAACGGCGCCGGCGCCGAGGTCGTAGAAATTCGATCGCTGAACGCAGCAATCGTCGCAATTCTTTAACCAGAGGCCATATTCGCCGGTATGGGAGATTTCACAGCGATCGAGTTTGAACCCTGTTGCCAATTGGACGTCGATCACCGCGTCGGTAAAAGCCGCTGATTGCGCAGGCTCAAATTGCGAAGGTCCGGGTCGATCAAGCTCGCCGACGACCTCGCGAGGCAAATCGGCGACGCGCATCGTTTCTATTCGTCGGGGAGCGCCAGTATAAGAAAAGCCGACGTTCTTTACAGTGATATTGACGGCGCGATTCGAGTCGGACTTTCCGCGAACAATAAGCAACTTGTTGACGTCGTACGCCGGCGCGACAAATCTGGCGGTATCAATCTTCTCGTCGACGAGAGGACGATAATAAACGCAACGATTGACTCCATCGTAAAACCACTCGCCGGGAGCGTCGAACGCGGTTCGAAGATTTTCAAGGTAATACAACGAAGAGTCTCGCCACGGGTTCCAACTCTTCATAGGCGCCCCCTTCGATTGTAGCGCGCGTCGTTCGGAGTCATATCCAAGAATGATACGTCGGGTGGTATCCCAATGATGATGGATAACGAAGTGTGCGAAATGCAACTCATCCGACGTTAGAGATTGGAGGCTAAGGGGAGACAAATCGTCCGGAGCAGCAATGATTTCTTGGCGAGTCGTGGAATGTTCAGCGGCTCGACTCTGGGGATTCATCGAAAACTCTTCCCAGACGGCCTGAGGTCGTAAAAAACCGGTATTGGGAAATCGCGCGCGAGTCGCTCTGCGTCCGTTTACGAACAAGTGTTCAAAGTACAGGACGTCGTCGTTCGAATTTGGCAGATCGACACGCCATATTTCGGCGTTTTGATTGGGAAATAACGCTTTTTCTTCCGCAGTCGCGATTCGCCAGCCTTCAAGGATTTGTCCGGTCATCAGGATTGTTTTTCCGTCGGACGAACCTAGAAACTCGGTGTTGGAATCACTTTCGTTAAGCTCCAACGGACTTGCGCGAAAGTATTCTCCGGAACCTAAACGGATTTGAACGGGAACATCTTGCGACTTCGCATGGAGAGAGCGCGCGGCGTCTCTTGCGCGTTCCAATGTGGCGAAAGCCGACTCCGTCGTTTTACCGTCGCTAGCGTCGTCGCCGTCGACGGAGACGTAAAAAACGGCGGGGTTGGTGCTATTGTCGACGTCAGTGGAACGCGCTGAATTCACACAAACTGCCGACGTTATGAAAAACACGGCTATTAGCCAAATGCTTGTGGAAAATCTCATTGAATTACCTTCCGTCTTGAAGAAAATACTGTTCGAGTTAAAGAACGCGCGCGTTTTCAAAGCCGAGAAAACGCGCGCGTCTGTCATGCTCACGACTCTTTACCACTGCTGAGCTTCAAAGAGTCTTTGAACGTATTTTGACAGGATATCGGTCTCAATATTAACCTTGTCTCCAATCTTTTTCTTCCCAAGAGTCGTCTCGGCAAGCGTAAATGGAATCAAAGCGACGCTAAAGAGGTCCGGCTCGCACTTGACGAGCGTCAAGCTAACGCCGTCCACCGCGACGGAACCTTTCGAAGCCATATTCTTGGCGAGTTCTTTGTCAATCCGAAAGTAATAGTCCGCGCATTCGCCATGATGATCGTCGATCTTGACAAGTTCCGCAAGGCCGTCGACATGTCCGCTGACAAAGTGCCCGCCAAGTCGTGAGGAAGCGAGAAGCGCGCGTTCAAGATTGACAGGGGAACCCTCGCGCAAATCGCCGAGATTTGTTCGCGACATTGTTTCCGGCACGGCTTGAAAGGATACGGTTGACTCAGTCTTTTGAACGACCGTAAGACAGCATCCGTTGACGGCGACGCTGTCGGAAACCTCGACGTCGGCCGCTATTTTAGGCGCGTTAATTTCAAGTTGGCACACGGTTCCGTCGCTGATAATTTTTGACACGGTTCCCAATGCTTCTACGATACCTGAAAACATTTTCTATCACCTTGATGAAGTTTTTCTAATATGGGTTTCTTTTCGCGACTAACGACTCCGCCGTTCGGCTATACGCAATTATACACGTTTCGACCGGAAGCACAAAGCGCTTCAAACTCATAAATCCCAGTATCCGACATAGGCAAGAACAAACCCGGATAAAAACGACGTCATATTTAGAGCGAATGAAATAAAGATCGCGCGCGACCAGGAACATCCTTTTAAAAAAGCGCGTAAGAAACACGCTTCCGTTACCCAAACCCATAGCTCAAGAACGAGTACTAGCGCGTAATACCTCCCCGCAGTCTCCACCCACGAATCCGGGACAGTTTGGATAATAGCGTTAATCGTTGGATTCGTTATGGCGTTCATAACGAACACCACAAAGGCAAAGCGCCAGGATCGTTCCTTGAAGAAGCAAGCGGTAAGCTCTTCAATTACTAAGGTTGCGAATAACGCCCTGAATAAAAGGCGGAGCAAATCGTCGCTCATCTTGCAGTTCCTATTACAGTTTTTCCGTACCGTTCGTTTTTAAGCTCTAAAAGCTATGCTTTGCGACGTCGGCACACAGCCGCGCAGCTTCAATCAACGTTAGGATGTGATTTGCGAGTTGATAAAAAGAGAGCAATTGCAGAACTCAGCAGAATCAGAACGTTAACGACTTGAATAAACGTTTCATGTTCTCGCAAGAACGATGCGCCGCGTATCGCCGAAAAGAAAAAGAAGCCGATCAACAGAGCGAGCGTCGTTAATCCAAAAGCAAAACCGTTCCTGCCGCGACAGCCTTGAGCCGTCGATACTAGCGTTATCGAAGTCGTTGTGTTCAGGAAAAAGACTCCAAACCAGAAAACCACAAACGAATCGCTAAAAATGAGCGCCGGAATCGACAAAATTAACGCGAGGGAGCCTATCGCACGAGCGCTAATAAAATCGGCTAAAAAACCGCCGACAAATTTTCCCAGAAACGCTCCGGTCGCCAAAGCCAGTCCGTTTGTAAGTATATCCGTTCGAATCTGAAACTCTACGGGCGCAAAGAATCCAAGCGCCGAACGAACAAATATAACATACAACGCACACGAAGTAACGAAGAGAAGAATAGGTCGATTATCGAACGGTTCGGCAACCTGTGGAAAATCCGTCCGCGTTTCACTCGTCTCGACGCGAGCTATCAGCGAAGAAGCAAAAAGCAAAACGGTGCAAAACGCTAAAAGCCCGAATACTCGCGCAAAGCTGAAAGAGTCCGGATTGCCGCCAGCAATAACGCCTAGCGCAATCCCTAACGAGCCTGTGGAAATAAAGACGCCTGAACGCCAGTACTTGCCTATGTTGCGCGACAAGGAATCGACTCCCCCGCCAACATGGAACGAAGCGTTGCCAATTCCTGCTAAAACAGACGCCAAACTTAGCCACAGGAGGAGCCCGCGCGACGAATTAGTGGAAGTCGCTATATGAGCTAATCCTGCTTCTACCGACGACGTCGCCAAATCCTGATGGTTGGCGCTAAACAAACTTGATATTTTCCAGCCTATTACTAACGCAAGCGCTACTAACGCGACTCCTGTAATAGAAATTCGCCACTGATTTCGCGCAGTGCAAAAAGAACCAATAAGAACTTCTAATCCGAACGCCAGCGCGTTATACGCTACGAATAATAGCGCCGCGTGCTGATAACTAATCGCATTCAGACCTTCCATTCGGAAGAGGAGAAACGCGCAAGCAAAATCGACGACAAAGTGAGCGACGGAAAAAGAAATAAGATTCGAGGCGTCGACAAACGCCGAACTAACGTTGCGCGTCATCTCCACACGCCCCCATGCATCGGCTAAAAAGCAATGAATCGCTCGTCATTCGAGCTATCGTTTAACCGCTCTACAACACGTCAAAAAGCGTCCTGCAACTTTGCGCGAATCGAACGGTCATAGTTTTTCTTCAACTCAACGGTTTGTACAATCGACGAACTCGTATAGATGTTTACAAGATCAAGCGTCAATTTGTACTTCACTTGGGAGTCGCGATTGTCCCTCGTGGTCGCTGTGGTAACTTTCGCAAAGAGGATATAGTCAAATGGGGAATCCATTTGACCAAGAGCTGCGACAAATTGCGATCGTTTGTCAGGCAAAAGCAAATCGTCAACACGCAAACCCGTCTCGCGCAATCCAGCGGCAACCAAACGTGAGTCAACAACGTCAAAAAGCGGCGACTGGGAAATCATCGAGCGAATCGTTTCCGCAAGGCTTTCGCGAATATCGCCCATCTCTTCGCCGCCGGCGTTTTCAACCCCGACAAAGCATACTTTACGAACCCCGGACGTCGGTGCGTTTTGACCTACGACAGAACCAACGTCGTCCATTGCGAGGGGGGCGGCGGCCGCCTGCTCCAAGAGTCCTGCGACGGCGGCTTCCGCCGCTGGATCGTAGACTTCTGAACCGGCGCGATGGCTTCCGACTCGATCCGGCGCGTTCGCGTCGACTAATTTTCCCTTTTGAGTCTCGCAACCTACGGCAAACGCGAAGCACAAAAGAACGATTCCAACAAGCGGAATGCGTACGAGTGAATTTGAAAAGTTCGGACAGGTCATAGCGTCGGTTTTTTTGTAAATTCCATTCTAACGTTCGCGCGCGACCGCACGACGCGACCTCGGCGCGCGTCATGCAGTCGTGAATACGGCGCGTTCAAAACGCGCTACGGAGAATAAACAAAAAAAGCCTTTTCTACAAGATCAAGCAAACGACGTCGCTATTCGACCGTCGGGAGTCCGAGTTCTTCCGAAACCTCAGTCGAGTTCACGCGACGGCGAGACGCGCGCTCCTCTTGAGTCGGTTCGGAAACTTCAAAGACAACAGGGGACGCGTCAGGCATTCGTCCGGCGTCCTTGAGCTTTTTGCCGATTGCAAAAAAGCGTTCGAGTTTCTTGTCGTCAAGTTCATACCGAGGCAACGTAGGCATTCCTTCCCACACGACGCCGCCGACGGTCGGCTCAAGAAGTATCGCGTGAGGAATTCCATAAACGCCAAGTTTCGTCGCCAATCGTCTGCCGGTGTCAACTGCGGCAAAATAGCCGATTTCGAATATGTTCAATCCCTTTCCAGGCATATTTCGAATAGCGTTTTCATCCATTTCACAGATCGACACGACAACAAGATCGTCCTTGTACTTCTTTGAAATAAAATCCAGATAGGGCAATGATCGTCGGCACGGCGGGCACCACGTCGCCCACATTTCAACGAGGACGTACTTTCCCTTCAAATCCTCCGGCGTAGGAGCCTTAGTGAGCCATTTTTCAACGGGAATTTTCCCCACGACGTCGTCGATCGACGTCCAAAGATAGGAATCGGCCCAAATCATGTGCGCGCGCTTGAGCGCCGGACTCTCAGGCGGAAGGTTAGCGCTCTCTACAAGCCATGGTTGAGCGGCAAGATCGACAGCGGGAGCTGGCTCGCCATTCTGAGAACCTTGCGTACCGGTTTGCGCGCCGTCGACCGAACAGACCATATTGCCGTCTGCGTCTATATAACAAGGACCGCCTGTCGCAACGTCTTCAACGCTCGTTTCGGGAGATTCAACGTTCTGAGCTTGACCGTTGCTCGCAAACGTGAAAAACAACAACGCCGTCAGAAGGAACAGTCCCCTAATCAACGCCCAGCGGCGTAATTCATGAGTCATGACGAAATCTCCAATTGAAAAAGAGCTTTTATTAAAAGGAACCGTTGAACGAACGTCAGCAGATCCAGCCGATTCCCACTCGCTTCGGTAAATTTTAAAATTCGACGTTTGTCGCGTCAACCATGCGGGGGGAAAACAAAACGTTCCCGTCTAGACTTTTTTTTCGCGCAAAATAATGTATCATATCGTTGTCGATCGCGTCAGACCGTTCCCATCCATAAATGTCCAAAATAATCTTGACGTCATGTGCCAAACCCAAACCCTAACGAAACTCAACAAAAAAAAGGATCGTCAGCGCTTGATCAATGCATTCGGATTGTTGTTGAGCGTTTCACTAGTTGTCGTATTTTGCATTTTCATGCGGAGCCCCCTGTCAGGCGGAGGCGTCGCGGAGGCTCCTCCACGCGGAACAATCCTTCTCCAACCTCTTCTCAATCCCGAGTTCGTCGAAAATATTTGGTTTGGAGTCGACCTGCCGCAATCGTCAATTTCCGGAGAAAGATGGCTCGCCTTTCTTCTCGGAGCCTTTGCCGTTATCGGAACAACGGCGCTCGGTAGGATTGCCTTTACCCTCTTCAAAGGCGTATTAAGACCTTCTCGCGGGGAAACGCTCTTTTTTTCAGGAACGCTTGGCCTAACTCTTCTTTCAACGTATTCTTTGGCGCTCGGTCTTTGCGGAAAGGCAAACGGTCGAATTTTACCTTTGCTTTCCATCGGCTTCATCGTAGGGGTTGCGCTTTTGGTTCGCGCATGGACGCGTCGCGTCAAAGTCTCCCCCAATTCAAAGACGCCAATCAAGCGACCGTCAAGCGGAAAATATGGGCGACTACGAAAGTATCTTCAGCCACGTTTTATTCCGCAAGCAACGCTCGTTCTTTTTTGTTCGTTTTATATATTCGCCGCAACCCAGCCAATCTTCGAGTACGACGCCCTGGAGTATCACATTCAAGGCGCGCGAGAGATTTATGAAACGGGAAAAATCACTTTTGTTCCACATAATGTTTACGCCAATATGCCCCTCGGAATTGAACAATACTATGTTGTCGGGTTCAATCTCGCTCGAGATTTAGGCTATGATGGTCAGAACATATTGCGCATAGGCTCGTTAATCGGGAAAACAATTATATCGAGTCTGGCTCTATTAACAGCCCTTGGTCTTGTATGCTTTTGTCGGCGTTTTTTTCCAAGAGCTCCCAATTCAGGAGTTTTTAGCGCGCTGTTATACCTCTCCATTCCCGGAATATTCGACGTCTTCTCCAACGGACTTAACGAAGGCGCCCTCGCGCTCGTCATTCTAGCGCTAACCTACGCCCTTCTCCTGTCATTGCGCAATCGCAACAGCAATTGTTTTTTGTCGTCGTCGCTTCTAGGTTGCTTTGCAGGTTTAGCAATTTCAACCAAGTATACAGGCGTGGTTTTTATAACGACGCCGTTCTTACTCTTTCTAGCCCTCGTCCTACGCTGGAAAAGGAACTCTTGTCTTAAAGTTCTCACGTGCGTTTTACTTTTCACTTCCTCAGCCGCGCTTATTGGCGGCGGATGGTACGCGCGTAATTTTATGTCGACGGGGAACCCCGTTTATCCGCTTGCGTACTCCGTATTCGGAGACTCGACGAATCAATGGAATCCGGAAATCGACGCTCGCTGGAAAAAGGCTCATTCTTCGTCTGAGTTCGGCGTGAAGGCGGCGTTGGACGCGTCCAGTCGCGTCGTCTGTGGGGAGACGCTTTCGTCGCCGTTCTCTGTGTTCATTCCCTTTGTTTTCGCCGTCCCTATCATAGGGCTAGCCCGAAACAAATTTAAAACGGCAAATCTCGGAGAAGAGGATTTGCTTAGCGTTTCCTTTGTGCTCCTAACAATTCTCTACGCTCTATGTTGGTTTTTCGGAACGCATCGACTCACTCGCTTCCTCTTACCCATAACGCCTATCGTGGTTATTCTGTTTGGAGTTCACGTTTCCCACAGTCTTTCCTCCGTATCCAAAAGTCTTAAAATTACCGTCTGTTCCCTATCCTTACTATCATTACTCTACTCGGGATTGATAATTGATATCGTAGGTCAAGGACGTATGGCGCCCCTTCGCTCACTCGAACGCGACCCCATGCGATTTGCTCCTGCGTCAATCTTCTTCAACGACCGTCCGGAGGTCCTCCAGATCGACGCCAAAGATTGTGTCCAAAATAAACTGCTATTGGTAGGCGACGCTAAAGCGGCGGCGTTCCGCGTTCCCGTCTTGTACTCCACGTGCTGGAACAATTCGCCAATTATGCCGATTCTCAACGAGGGAGTCGTTCGAAACGACGATGGACAAATCGTCAGAGTTGAAGATCCCAATCTCATCATCGAAAACTTTCACAAGGCTGGGGTCTCGTTCATATATGTTGATTTCAATGAAATAACTCGCTTTACAAGTCCGGGGAATTACGGCATAAACAACCCAGAACTCACTTCTAGCCTTTTCATGCTACTTGAGCAAAGCGGGGTTCTGAAGCCATATTTTCCGGATGGAATTGAATCACTAGGTCCGGGAATGTCTCAACAACGGATTTTTAAGGTTTTGCCCAACGACTCCCTTAAATGAGTCGCGCCGTTTAAAATTGCTTTTGCGTCCCCCTAATCAAGCTGTTGTTTTTTTAACCGATTAAGTTAGAATAAGAGAGGCGGCGGCGTTAGGCGTTGCGCGTCTAGGTCTGCGTATCGTCTTAGACGAATACGATCCAATTTCAACATGCCCTCGGAGATATCGTCATGTCGACTCGTTCGATCCCGTCCGATATTGAAATCGCTCGTAACACTCAGTTGCTCCCGATCAACGAAGTTGCGAAACGCATTGGAATTCCGGAAGACGCATTAGAACTCTACGGAAAGTACAAAGCCAAGGTTTCGGTCGATCAACTTCCCAAAAAAGAACCGAGTTCGAAAGGTAAACTCATTCTGGTAACGGCGATCAATCCAACGCCGGCAGGCGAAGGGAAAACCACCGTCAGCATAGGATTGTGCGACGCGCTTAATATTCTTCGAAAGAAGGCGTGCCTCTGCTTACGCGAGCCTTCGCTGGGACCGTGCTTCGGCGTTAAAGGCGGCGCGGCAGGGGGTGGGTTTGCGCAAATTGCGCCGATGGAGGATATCAATCTTCACTTCACCGGCGATTTTCACGCCGTTACGGCGGCCCACAATTTACTCGCCGCGATGGTCGATAATTCAATACACCAAGGCAACCCCTTGCAAATCGACCCGCGTCGCGTTACGTGGGGACGAACGCTCGACGTTAACGAACGCGCGCTCCGTCAAATCGTCCTTGGACTCGGCGGAGTCGCCAACTCCGTTCCGCGCGAAAGCTACTTTATCATTACCGCCGCTTCTGAAATTATGGCGATCCTTTGCCTTAGTAAAGATCTTTTTGATCTGCGCGAACGCCTTGGAAATATCGTCGTCGGCTATAATTACTCCGGCGCGCCTGTCACGGCGAAGGATCTTAAAGCGCGCGGCGCAATGACTGTCTTGCTCAAAGAAGCGATCAAGCCCAATCTCGTTCAGACGCTCGAAGGTTCTCCGGCGTTCGTCCACGGCGGACCGTTCGCCAATATTGCGCACGGTTGCAACAGTATAGTAGCGACGCAAACCGCTCTCGGTCTCGCCGATTACGTCGTTACCGAAGCAGGTTTCGGAGCCGATCTTGGCGCCGAAAAATTCCTCGATATAAAGTGTCGAAAAGCCGGTCTCAAACCTGATCTCACCGTACTCGTCGCAACGGTTCGCGCATTGAAATATCACGGAGGAGTCGCCAAGAGCGAACTTGGAACCCCGTCCGTAGAAGCGGTAACTCGCGGCGTCGTCAACCTTGAACGACACATTGAAAACCTTCGAAAATATAATCTGCCCGTCGTCGTCGCTTTAAACAAATTCGACGGCGATACGGACGAAGAAATCAACGTTGTTCGCGAATGTTGCGCGCGCCTCGGCGCAAAATTCGCTGAAGCTTCACACTGGCGCGACGGCGGTAAAGGCGCTCTTGAACTCGCTCAAACCGTTCTCGCCACGCTTGACGAAAATCCGCAAAGTCAATTTACGCCGATTTACTCTGACGATTTGACTATCAAAGAAAAGATTGAAACAGTCGCGAAGGAAATCTATCGCGCAGGCTCGGTCATCTACTCGAAACAGGCGGAGCGTCAGTTAGCGACGTTGGTCGAAATGGGGTGCAATAGTTTGCCGGTTTGCATCGCAAAGACGCAGTATTCATTCTCGGCCGATCCGCAAGCGCTTGGCGCCCCGACAGGTTACGAGCTAAACGTGCGCGAGATCAAATTGAGCGCGGGCGCGGGGTTCGTCGTCGTCATGACAGGCGAGATTATCGCCGCGCCTGGCTTACCGCGCGTGCCCGCCGCTGAAAATATCGACATTAACGAAAAAGGAGAAACGTTCGGTCTCTTCTAGCGCCGATCATTTCACGAATTTCACGGCGCGTCAAGGTGATTGGCGCGCTTTGTTTCATTGGCGCAAACGCTAATCCGCCGTTCCAAAAATCTCATGTTAGAACTTATCGCAACCTCGACGTCAGGTCTTGAAACAGTAGTATTTCACGAATTAAAACGATTGGGTTATACGCCGCGCAATTCCGACGTCGAAGCGGGTCGCACTTTTTTTCAGGGCGAGTTTTCTGACCTTGTCAAAGCAAACGTCTGGCTCCGTTCCGCTGGAAAAGTCTTGATTAAACTGTCAGAATTTGACGTATACAACGATTTTGACGTAATATTCGAAGCGGTCAAAGAGATTCCTTGGGAAGACTGGGCGCCAAAAGACGCCAAGTTCATCGTCGACGGTCGCTCCGTTCGTTCGAAAATCACAAGCGTCCCAGCTCTGCAACGCACAGTTAAAAAAGCGATCGTGGAAAGACTTTG
>ONGM01000187.1 GCA_900317365.1 uncultured Planctomycetota bacterium | reverse complement strand
CGTTTCCGACACGATCGATTGCGGCGACGTGAACAACGTTCTCGGTTACGCTCACGGTTGGCGCGGCGAAGGGCACCAGTGGACGGGCCCGTCGACGCAAGGCGTGTGGGGCGCTATGGCGACTCCGCAAGGCGGCGAAACGGTTTCGCTCTAGTTTCGGAACGTTCTAACGCGGTCGTTGCGTCGTAATGAGCGCGTTCCAACGCGGCGTCGACTTTTCGCCATAACGAGCGCGCTCTCGAGCCTAAATTACCGCGCGACGCGCGATGAGAAAAAAAGATAACGAGAATCGATAAGATGACTAAGAAATCATTCCTTTTGGCGATAGCGCCGCTTTTCATTTTGACGCTCCTTGTCGGATGCGGACCCAAAGTCATCAAGACCGACGTCGTAACCGGAACGATTAAAGTCGACGGCGAGCCGACGGGCGGTGTGAACGTCTACTTTGTGCCGACGACTCCCGAAGGTTCGAACGGTTACGCAAAGACGGACGACTCCGGTCATTACGAATTGCAGACGCTTCTTGGCGCGGCGAACGCCGGCACGACGCCGGGCGTTTACAAAGTGAAGTTCGACTATCAAATCGCGGTTCCGGACGGCACGATGGAAGAGAACGGTCAAACGATCGAAAAGTTCAAGAGCGTTTCGAAACTTGACCCGAAATGGAACGACCAAGAGACCTCCGGCGTTGAAGTCGAAGTGAAGGCGGGCGTTGCGAACGTTTTCGATTTTGAGATCACGTCCAAATAGTTTCCGTTGAATAAGCGTCGACCGACTTTCGAGAACCAGAGATCGAGACGTAAAAACAGCCCGAACAAGCGGTCGCGACCATTTGTTCGGGCTGTTCTTTTAGAGCGTTTGCGCGTTATTGGGGATTACTTCATTTCGTTGAGGACGTCCGGGAGTTCTTCGAGGTTGGTGATATTAGATCGCACGACCTTGCCGTCCTTATCGATCAGAATAATCCACGGGGCGGTTTGAATACCGAGGGCGGTCGCGAAAGCGCCGTCGAGTCCTGCGGGATCGCAGACGTTTTTCCACGGGGTCGTCTTAGCGATTTGCTGGAAGTAGGCGTTCGCGGCGGCGGGATCCGGCGCGGAGTCGACGCAGACGCCGACGACGTTGACTTGCGCGGCGACCTTCTTAACGGCGTCGACGCTCGCGTCGTCCCAGCTTCCCCACGCGAAAATAATCGTCGGTTTTCCTTTGAGATCTTCGAGATCAACGGCGCCGCCGCCGAAATATTGAGCCGCCGGGAGTTGGAGCTTGCCGCCTTCCGCCTGAAGTCGCGCGATCGCTCCGGCCGCTTTCTTACCGAGTTGCGTGTTTCCGGCGTTTTGAACGACCTGTTGATAGTACTTGACGGCGGTTTCGTTTTCGAGCATGTACTCTTGATCGAGCGCGAGCGTCATCGCGGCTTCCGCAGCGGCGGCGGTCGTCGAGTATTCTTCAACGAACGCGGCGAGGTCTTCGGAATATTTCTCTTGCGCCTTGGTGAGTTCGCGAGCGCTCGGGGACGGTTTTTGCGAAACGACGTAGTATTCCGCCGTAATCTGACGTTGTCGCGCGCGCGCTTTGACTTCCGGGCTGGCGTCGGCGAAGGCTTCGACCATTTCGGCAAGTTTCTTAGCGCCGCCGGGGTAGACGCCGGACTGCACGCCGCTGAAGACGACGTCGATCGCTTGACTGAGCATATTGTCGCGCTCTTGCGGATTGGCGTCGGCGATATTGACGAGGATTTTGACCGTTTGGTCGCAGAGTTCGGGATAATTCTCGGGGGTCGCGCTTTCGAGTTTTCGATACGCTTCCGAGAGAGCGGAGCCTAGTTCTCCGACGTCTGCGGAACCTTCGGCGACGGCGGAATCTCCGCTCGTTTGAATGAAGACGGACGACGCGGAGACGGCGCCGGTCGCTTTACCGAAGGGTTCGCCGGTCGGTAGTCCGACGATTTTCCAGACGTCGCCGACGCGAACGATATCGCCGACGTAGAGCTCTTGGCTTTGCGCGTTTTCCCCGCTGCCGACCATAACGACGACGGCGGCGTTGTAATAGACGTCGAGTTCATGCCCGATGGTATCGCTTACGGGCACGGTTGCGGGCTGTCCGGCGTTGAGAGCGCCCCAAGTCGCGTTTTCCGGGATGGCGAGGGTTTGAGCGAGTTTCGCGAAGGCGTTGGCGTCGACGCTTTTGACCTGCCGTTGAATTTCAGCGCCGACCGCGCCGGAGAGATTAAGACCGGCGAGTTCTTTTTCCGAGAGAGCTACGCGCTGATAACGCGGGAAATCGTTCGTGCGCAGAGCCGCGACCATCTCTTGGGTCGCTTCTTGCGGCGAGAGCGCGATCCAAGCGGCGATCGTTTTTTTATCGCTTGCGAGCGCGGCGCGGCGCGAACCGCCGGTGTTGAGCCATCGCGCTTCCTTTCCGGAAACGTCGCGGAAGACTTCGACTCCGTTTTTGTAATAACGGAATTGATCGACCACGGTTCTATTGTTTTCCTTTTTGATTCCCCATGCGCGGATAAGCGTCTTGCCGTCCGGTTTATAGAGTCCGAAGCACGTCATGCCGCGTTCGTCAAATCTTTCCACGGAGCAATCGGCAATTTCGCCGTCGGCGAGATTATCGACGTCGACGTCGGCTTGCGAGGGGGCGCGCGCGATCATCTGCTCCGCTTTCTGTGCGAGCGCGGCGTTTGTTGCGGCGAACGCGACGAGCGTCATGACCGTAGTCGACGCGACGGCGCTAACTCGCCTCAAACGCGAAGAAAAGAGGTTTCTCAAAAGCATTGCTTACTCCTTTTATATTTTAAGTCGTCCATGTAATAAACGCTTTTGGTCGGAAAAGAGCGCGATCAAACGCAAAAAAAAGCCCGCGACGCGTAGTCTGCGGGCTCTTGCGCGAACTCTGACGACGCGCGGCGAGTATAGAGATTATTTCCGATTGAATCAAGCTCAGTTTTCTCAGCGCAGCGTTTCCGCGCTATTCGTCGACGTTTCGGTTATTTAATCGGACGCGTTTTACCGAACGTTTTTCCGACGGCGGCGGGAGCTTGCGCGCGGCTCGGATCGACGACGCGCACGTTTTCTTTGTTTTGCATGACCGCTATGTTCTGAGCGGACGCTTGGACGTTCGGGCGGACGTTCGGTTGGACGTTCGGCGCGACGACGCGTTCGACGGCGACCTTAGCGCGCGCTTGTTCATAGTTCACGGGACGAACGGATTCGACCGCGCGATTCGATTCCAAACGTTGAGCGACCATAATCTCGGCGTTTTGAGGACGCGCGACCGGGACGCGTTGACCGTTGACCGATTGACGATTCGGCGCCGCGACGCGAGGGTTAAGATTGGCGCTGAAACGATGCGCTTGCGAAACGCTCGTCGGGGAAGCGTCGTACGCTTCGGCGTCGTAGTATTCCGCTCCCGGCGGAACGACGTTGACGTCGTTTTGATAGATCGTCGGCGCGGCGAAGTTGTACGAATTGGCGTAGTTGCACGAAGAAGCGCACATTGCGCCGTTTCCGTCGTTGCATCCGCCGACGTAATCGCCGCAGATCGTGCAGGGATTGCAATTGGACTTAGGCGGTCTCGGCGCGCAACCGCAGTCCGGGTAAATACCGTCGGTGAAGGCGCACGCGACCCATTTGAACGGGGCGGCGAACGCGCGCGCGGCGCCGTCGACTACGGAGCATAGTCCGCCGGTCGCGCACGGATTGCAGCCGTATCCGAGTCCGAGCGTTCCGCAGGTCGGCGCGGGCAGATCGCACGTCGGGGCGCACGACGGGGCGGGTAGATCGCAGGTTGGAGCGCACGACGGGGCGGGCAGATCGCAGGTCGGGGCGCAGGAAGGTATGGCGGGAGTATCGCACGCGGGGGCGCAGGCGCCGTATTGTGCGAAAGATTGGGTCGCGAACGCGAATGCGGTCATGGCCGACGTGATAACAACGGCTAATTTAGCGCTCATTTTCATTTTTAACCTCGCTTCGACGCAAAGATCGTGTTTTATTTTATGTCCTGAGTAGGTCTCGTTTTCTTTCTTGTGCGCAACGCCCTTTCAGACGGTTTCGCAGCGCCTTCGGGAACCGTTCCCTTGGGATTATCAGATTTATCGGACGACGCTTTACTCGCGTATTAGGAAAAAACGAAATAAAAGTTGTTTTAGTCAAAAAAGGAATATTTTGCCTATTTTGAATAGTGAAAACTTTCAAGAGTCGACCGTTAGGAGAAGGGCGAGAGAAGGGGGCGAAGACTTAGAAATCTCGTTAGAAACACGGAACGCCGCAGACGCGCGACGTTCCGTTGTAGACGACGCGAGACGATCTCGCGGTTGGCGTTATTCCACGACGTAGGCGGCGACGTCGTCAATATAGACGTCGCCGACGCCGGTGAAGGCGAAGCGGACGCGCATGAGACCGTTGCTCGTTGCGCGGCGATAAAAAGCGAATTGCGTCCATTCCGTTTTCTCCTTGTATCTCAGCGCGAGCGCTTCCCCGCCTTGATCGTCGTAGATTTCCACGCCGTCGACGGAGGCGGAGATATCGTTCGGGATCTTGATCCAGCCTTGGATGCAAACGAGGGCGCCGACGTGGACGTTGAACGGTGTTTCAACGTAAACAATAGGCGCTTCGGTTTGCGCCGGGACGTAAACGTTTTCATTGATAGGGGACACGTTCACGCGCAGACCGGTATCGCCGCTTTTCGCGGCTTTTGAATCGAAGGACGCTTCCCCGCGCAAGATTTCCGACGGCTCTTGATAGACGCTCCATCCGGCGTTTTTCCATGTTGCGGCGTCTTCCATATTTCCGCCGCCGATGAGATTGACGCCGTTCGAGCGAATTTTCTTCGAGAGCAGCTTGTCGTACAGTTCGAGGTACGCAGGCATGTCGTAGAACGAGGTGGAGAGCGGGGTAACGGGTCGCCGTTTTTCCTTTTGCGTCGCTTCGAGCCAGAACCGCCGTTCGGCGTTGCGGATTTCCCTTGTCGCGCGTTCGGCGACGAGGTACGCTTGCGACGCGTCGCGACGATTCAGGTAGAGTTCGGCGTCGTCGATGAGCTGCCCGGCTCTTTCGACGACGGCGCCAAGTTCAGGGGAAGAAGGCGCCGATTTCGGAAAGAGCCCGTGTTCTTCGACGTAGTGAAGTCCGTACACGGTCTGTTCGTAAAGATCGAGTCTTTTCCTTGCGAGGCTGACGGCGAGTCGCGCCATTCTTTCGCCGAAGACGGGCGCGCGTTCGGACATTTTTTGCGCGTGGACGTCCGACTGCGTAAAGAAGAGGAGCGAATTCATAGAGCCTTCGTCGAGCGTGAATCTCGATCCTCCGGCTTGTCGTTTCGCAATGATTTTGCGCAAGGCGCCCGGCGTGAGCAGATCGGGAGAATATCCTTCCTTGGCGACGACGGTCGCGGACCAGTTGTACGCGGCGTTTTGCCCCATGACGTATTGGTTGTGCGGTTCGATAGAAACCGGGGCGACGAGAATCGTGCGCTTCGTTCTCGAGACGACGCCGGCGAGACTAGGCGCGGAAGTGGAGAGCAGGACGCGATCCGCCGAGCCCGCCGCGCACCACGGATTGAGGAGTTGGAGCTCGAGATTGAGCGCTTCGAGCGCCGCCGCGCGATACTGCGTCTTGTGATCTTTCCCGTCGAGTCGAGAGTATGAAGTGAAGACGAATCCTCGGCATTTAGCCCTCATCGACTGTCGGAGCTGCTGGCGCATTTGTTCATACGAAACGATCCCCGGGGATTCGTCGACCATACTGAAGAATTGACGTTGCAACGTCGCGGTCGGCGCCGGTTGCGTTTGAATCGAATTCCAGAAGACGGCGCGAGGATTCGTCGCCAAATCTTGGTATCGAAGCAGCCATTCGCCATAGTCGTTCATGTCGAGAGACGTAAGCATAGGCGCGCGTTTTAGGAGCAACGCGTTGAGTCTTCCGTCTTGCGCGTATTCGTCGACTCCGGTGAGCGCCGAGCCGATGGTCGGTCGTTCCAACGGATCGAGGGACCGGATTTTTGCGACGCGGTTCTGGAGCGCGTCGACCTGGCTCCGGCGTAGGTCGGAACCGAGATTCCAGAGCAAGACGCCGTCGTAAGCGTCGTCGATTCTTCGACCGCCGAAAATTTCATTGAGATTTCCCTGCTCGACGTTCGCGGCAGGCGGGGCGTTTCCCGATTTCAGGGCTTCGAGCGCGGCGGCGGTAACGAGGACGTCGCCGGTCGGCGGCGGCGCTATGAGCCAGATACCGACGTCGCGCGCTTCTTGAAGTATCGACGCGTTCGGCGCGGCGTTGAGCCAAACGGCGTTGAATCCGAGACTTTGCAGAAATTGGAGCGACTCGCCTTGATATTCGATCGCGCGTATAAAATAGACGCGTTCGTCGGGCGTTTCGAGAAGACCTTTGTGAAACTTTGCGTTTGCGACGAGTTTTTCCCCGCGCTTGGCGAACGCTTCGTCGACGGCGTCGGCGGGATCGGCGAGGGTGCCGCTTCCGAGCACAAGATCGTCGTGATCTTGAGCGTTTTGCGTCTCGACGTTGCGCGCGAGAGCGTCGTCTTGCGTTGCGGCGGACGCGGAGGCGTCGAAGGACGCGCTCGCAATTTTCCCGTTGGGATCCTGTTTGCCGTCGAAGAAACCGACGTGTCCGACGCCGGAGTCGAGCGCGGATCCGCGCGCGGCGAGAGCGCGTTGCGCGTTAAATTCTTCAAGCGTCTTCGGAATCCGTCGGCGCAATTCCGGCAGCGCGGCGACGTAGTCTTCATAGGTCGGCGTGAGAAGCGCGTATGCCGCGTCGAACGACGGATTGGAGAGTCGTTCGGTCGTCCTCGTTTCTTTAGCGCCGCGCGGTAGAACGCTTTCGTCGAATTCGAGTCGAACTTTTTGGGCTTCGGCGACTTTTTCCTCGTCCAGTCCGAAGGGTTCGCGACCGTAGAGATCGGTATCGTCGACGTCGTTTTGAACGAAGATCGGCGCGTTGGAGAGTTGGAGTCGGCAACTCAATAGGTTGATCGGGTCAAACGCGGCGTTTCGTTCCCACTGTTTCAGGTTTTCGATTTCCGGACGAATATGTTCGGCGATTTCGAGGTCGTCGATCCATAGGACGTACGAGCCGGATCGCGCTTCGGAGACGAGCAGAATTTGTCGAACGTATGCGCCGTCGACGTTGACCGGAATCTTATGTTCTCCGCGTATACCCTGCGCGGTCTTTTCGACGACGTTTGCGAGACCTTGCGAAAAGCCGAGTTTTTTCCATTCGCCCGGGGTTCTATAGACGTCTCCGGGCGCGATGGCGACGAGCGGTTTGCCGAGGTCGGGACGCGTCGTTTTCGGGAAGACGACGAGCGCGGCGATAGCGACTCCGGGACGATCGGAACGGATCCAGAGGGACGGCGCCGTTTCATTGAAGACGCTCGGATAGTCGACGTAGTGCCCTAACACAACGACTCCCGGCTCTTCCACTTTGTATGCGATTCTTTCAACGCGACTTCCGTCTCTTGCTTCGTCTTCCACGCGTTTTTGACTTGTTTTAACGGCGCCGTCCTGATAAACGCGTCTCCAGCTGACGCCGTCCGACTCGTAGTCTTCACGCCATGCGGCTTCCTTTTCCTGAGGATCGAGTCCCGTCGCGTCTAACAGGTATCCGGAGAATCCGGTCGGTTTTTCGATGGCGTCGTCCGCGTTCACGTCGCAAAATGCGATTCCTGCGAGCAAAAGAGCGACGCATAACGTGAAACAACGGTAAACCATGTCAAAAACCTCGTGTGAATCTTCTGATCGTCGCGCGTTGACAACGACGCGCCAAGGGAGAAGATAGCCATTTTTGACGTTTGAGACAAGACTGGTTTGGCGGCGAACCGGCGCGGACTTTTACGTCGAGATCGTCGGACGGCGGCTTGCTTCGTCATGAGCTTCGACGTCGACGATCGGTTTATCCGCCGTCGCGTTTCTTAAAATCGTTGCATTTTGAGAAATTTGCAAAATTGTTACTTTAACGGTTTTATTTTTTGATATAAATTAGGAATGATTAAAGATCGCTGTGCGCTGAGAACTTCCTGAGCGTATAGCGTGACTAATCGAGAATGATTCCCAGATTTGGGAACCGAGCCGAGCGCACATTATAAAAGGATAAATCCAATGATATTGTTCCTTATAACAATTGCAACGCTCATGAGTCAGTCGACTTTCTTTAACGTTCGCTTATGTCTTGCGGCGCTTTCTTTGTTGTCGGCGCTGACGTACGTACTCCTGCGACTGGCGTCAAAGAGCGCTTTCTTCGCGCGGTTGGTTGACAAACTTCTGAAATCCGTCGGAATCTTGTCGGCGTTCGCGGTCGTCGTTCTCGTATTGCCGCAGGTTCAAACCTTCCTTACCGATTCGACGGTCGATTCGAATTCGATCGTCCAAACGCAAGATTTCCCCACCGCGAGCGAGGCGTTGAAACCTTCGTTGGAACCTTCAGAACTCGAGAAGGCGTCCTCAACTCATGAAACGGAAGAGGCGCCGAAGCTCCTTGTCGCGGGAGTCGAACCCGAGGCGAAGGGGGAAGACCCTATAGTCGATAAGGACGACGTCCCTCATGAAGTAAGCCAGGCTTCGCACTTGCTGAAAGCGCAACCTGGTTCGAATACCGCTGAGACCGAGTCTGCTTTGGAGCGTGAAGCGGCGGCGAACTCCATTTCGGCTTTAGTCGAATATGCAAATTCAGTCGGCTCCATTGTGACTCCCCACGACAACCGCGTCGACGCCCCGAAGTCCGGCGTCCTT
>ONGM01000123.1 GCA_900317365.1 uncultured Planctomycetota bacterium | reverse complement strand
CCGTCGATCGTAATCGTCGCGCTGGTTCCGCCGTAGATCGTCATCGCGTCGGAGATCGTGATCTCGCCTTCTTCAAGAAAGACGTCGTCGGGCTCCGTAAGATTGAACGTTACCGTTTGTCCGGTAGAGTCGACGGTCGCGTCGAACGTTCGCGTTTCATAGGCGAAGTAAACTTCGACCGCTTCGCGGAGCGAAATCAATCCGTCGTTCGGATCGACTATGTCGTCCGTCGTCGTTACGATGATAGACGGGGTTTCATAGGCAATTTGAGCCTCGTACGCGCCGACGTCGATCGTCTGACCGTTTAGTCTTGCTTTTCCGGCCAGATCGACGGGATTCTCGCCGTAATACTGGGATAAGACGGAATTGTCGCCGACGTCGATTGCGATTGAAAACTCGTCCGAACCAACGTAGAGACTGTAGTCGCCGTTCTCGGCGTCGGTAAAGAGACTGTCGCCGTTCGTATAGACGACGTTCGTCTCGGCGTCGAGATTAGCGCCTGAAACGGTTCCGTATACGACGTAATTTGCGTCGACGCTAGCTTCTTCCGCAACGTACGCGTCCTTTGTTCCGTTCATGACGACGATCGTATTCAGAAGCGCGGCGGCGCCGCCTTGCGCTCTCAATCCGAAGGAGGAGTTTCGCGCGATCGTCGTATTGATCGCTTGGAGTTGCGCGGAGTCGGAGATTCGCACGCCGGTTGCGTTTTCGGCGAGCAGAACGTTAATCAACTCGATCTTGCCTTCGTCGGCCGCCGTGATCGCCGCGTTGGTCGCGCCCGATAAACTCACGTTCTTCAGCGTGAACTCCCCGGCGTCTTTGACGTTAAAGAAGTAGGACAATCCTTCGACGGCGGCGAACGAGAGTCCGGTCGCGTCGAGAACGACGTTCTTTTCGACGGTCATCGGCTCGGTAAACGTGAACGTTTTGGAGTCAACGACGTTTCCGTCGGCGTCTTTAAGGTCTTCTGCGAACGTAATCGTGTTCGCGGCGCCGACGACGGAATACCTTTGAACGGCTTCGCGCAATGAAATCAGACCGTCGGTCGGATCGTCGCGATCCGCCAAAGTCGTAACGACGATGGACGGTATCTCGCGCTCGTACGTCGATTCGTACGCGCCCATGTCGACCTTCGCACAATAGACGCGATCTTCGCTGCAAATACGCGGATTTCCCGCAAGATCGGTCGCCCAATCGTAGTCTTCCGTAGCCGCGACGTATTGGTTGTCGCCGCCGTCGATCGCGATCGAACCCGCCGCTAGCGCGTACGGACTCGTTTCGCCGGCGAGAACCTCGTCGACGTCCGCGTATCCGGTCTCGGAAACAAAGAGCGGATTGGAGATTCCCGGTCGATAGAGCTCGTTGAGTTCGCCGAGCGAATTGTATTCCGCGCCGCCGACAAGCGAGTCGCTCGCAAAGAGCTTGCCCGGGTTGTAGACGAGGTCGTTCTCAGCGCTCTCCACAACGAGCGTATTGCGCAAATGAAGTTCCGCGTCGTCGCCGTACGTGTGTATTCCGCGACGGTTTCGCGCCATCGTCACGTTGGTTACGTATGCGGTCCCTCTTGTGGAAACGCCGTACATACCGTTCTGAACGACCACCGAATTATTGATCGTCATCGTCGTGTCGAGACCAGACTGGAAATAAACGCCGCTCTTCAACTGACTTTGCGTTTCGACGCAACCGTTGCCGACGATATAAGAATCGTAGATCATTAAGTCGGCGTTGCTAACGTCGACCCCTTCTTTCTTATTGTACGCCAGCTTGCTATTCTTGACGACGACGGAATGAGAGTCGACGCCGTCGGTTGGACAGACGATAACAACGCCGTGCGCGCCGTTGTTATAAACGAGCGAGTCGATAATCGTCGCGGAACTCTTGCCCTCGACTCCGTAAACGCCGTTGTCGTGAATCCGGCAATTCAACGCGTTGAAGACGCCGCCGACCCTAACGCCGCCCTTGACGCATTCGCTAATTTCCGAGTTGATAAGATCCGCTTCAGCGTTCTGTGCGGAAATGCCGAACGTGCCCGTTTGACAAACCTCTGAGTTTTCAAAAGTCAATTTGCCGGACCCTTGGTGCAGAACGCCGCAACTCCCCGCGTCTTTCAAGACGGAATCGTGAATTGCAAGATGACCGGTCGACGTCCTTCGCGCCAAAAGCTCAGCTTCTTCCAACGTAAGCGGGGTCGTATTGTCGGTTCCTCGCTCCAACAAGCTCAGTTCCCACGGTTGGAGCGTGCCGACTCGAAAATGAGCGATGAGCATTTGGACGACGGTTCGAGTCAGCTCAGTCGCGCGCGCGGTCGCTTCTTCCTGCGTAAGGGATCCGTCGGCGAGAAGCAAATCGGCGACGGTCGCGACGCTCTCGTCGGAACCGTCGGCAAGCGCCGCGGCGTCCGAACGCGCTTCCGTCTCTGTCAACGTCTGATCCTGCGCCATGAGCAAGGAAGCGATCGTCGCGACGTTCGCTTCGTGAAGAGCGATCGCGGCTTCTTCCGTTAATGAGTTTTGATCCGGTTCGCTCGTGTGAGGATCGTACGTGTGCTGTTCCAAGACCAAGTTCGCAGCGCCGCTTCCGGTAATTCGAATCAAATTGCCGTTGCACGACGTAATCGACGACTGATTCATGACAACGCTGCCGCTCGCGTAAACGCCGTCGATCGCGGCGTTCGCAATGACGCAATTGGTCAGATTGATAATCGCCTCGTTGTAATTACTGAAGATTCCATATCCGGCGTTGTTGACCATGACGCAGCTTTCAACGGTAACGCGTCCGTTGCAGTTGAGAGCCGCAGCCTTCGGATATTGCTCGGTTCCGGCGTGTCCGTTTTCAATAAAGAGACCGCGCAACGTCGCGTCGGTCGCCGGTCGCCCGATTCTTATCGAGTCGGCGGAAGACGCGTCGGCGCCGATCATGACTCTTAGTCCGCGTCCTTGGGCTTCATAGCTTTCCCAGTTGACGTCGTCGCCCCACTCGATCGTTTGCGCGAACTCTTCGCCGCTCGCGCTGTAAAGGTTGGTCGCGTCGACAATGGCGTTCGCGTCGAGCGGACATTGCCATTTGAGCGTGATCGTTTGACCGGCGAGCTCGCTCGAGAACGCGATGACGTCGCCTTCCTTTGCGTGCCAAATCGCCTGACGGTACGAACCGTCAATTTCCGGCTCCGGTCCGTGCCCATTCGGCGGCATGTAATCTTCGGTCGTCGTTACGAGAATGCGACGATTTACCTCGTTGGAACCCCATTCGCTATACGGCTTGAATTCGGCGTAGGAGTAATCGAGAACGGCGCTTGAAAGATCGATCGGCGCGATTGCGTTTTCTTGAGAGACAAGAGCCGAACCGGACGTCAGGTCGACGAGCGCCGACGCTTCGACGAAGGTTGAAGCCGAAAGAAGTTGTCGTTCTTCGAGATTCTCAACGCCAAGTTTATGCAACGCCGTTTTGATTTTGTTCATTTGGCGGTTCAACTTGCGAACGCCGCGAAGATTCTTACTCGTATTCATGGTACCTTGGCTTTCTTATAGACCTTGCAAAGCCTATACTGGAATTTGACGCGCGACGAATCGCCGTGATTTTGACTTTGACGACGAACGTCAATCGTTCCAAACGCAACCTTGCCTAATGAAAGCGTTCGAAAACGACCGACGCCGACGGAAGCTCCGTCCGCCTCCGCCGAACCGTATGCGCCGCGCTATACTTTGGGGCGCCCCGCGACTGTTTTCGATCTTTGACGGCTCCGTTGTTTGCTGGCGGAAGGCGTCGTTCATCCTAACGACGACGTCAAAACAGACGCGCTTGTCTTGTATTATAACACATATAACAAATTAAAGAATAGCGTCCGGCGCGCGTAGAAAAAGAAAAAATATTTCGAACCAGCGTGATAGTCAATATGAAGTATAACTTATGAAATTATAATGTCGTTAGCTGTAAAGTCTCTGGAGATTCGCTCTAAAAAGACGTCGCGTCATGAGGACGCGACGTCCGATCTTTAAATAGTTCCAAATTCAAACGTTTGGAAACTTAGTCGAGTTCTTCAAAGAAGAGTTCCGCGAACGCTTCGTCGAGAATCGCGGAGGAGAGATCCTCCTCTTCGATGGCGCCGGAAGTTGGGAAGGCTTCGCCGTCGATTTCGAGGGACGTCGCGTTCAACGCCGCGATCGCCGTTCCGCGACTCGCTACGTTGCCTGAGAAGGTCGAGCCGGAAATCGTCGAAGCGCCCGCGCCGACGTAGACCGCGCCCGCCTTCGTCGTCGCTTCGTTTTCGGCGAATTCGACTTTGGATAGCGTCGACGTTCCGTGCAATTGATAAATCGCGCCGCCGACCCCT
>ONGM01000285.1 GCA_900317365.1 uncultured Planctomycetota bacterium | reverse complement strand
CGAGCAAGAAAAGAAATTGCGCGTCGATTTGAGCGGCTAGTAAAGACGACTCAATCGGCGCGCAACGCGTGACTTTATCGCAGAGGGATCAAGCGTTCATTAGAGATCGCCGAGCATCCTTTCAAAAGCGATCGCGAATTTCTCGTCGCTGTAATAAGTTCCGGCTTGGATCTCCGCGCGAACGCGGTTGACGAGGTCGAGTCGGACGCCGTCGACGTTCGCGGAGTTCGCAGCGGCGCGGGTCGCGCTCGTCGAGGAAATATTCATCTCGTCGCGTTCAATAGCGCGCGTCGATTCCGTTCCGCGTTTCGGAGCGGTGGTTGATCGTACGCGTTCAATTCCATTGGCGCCAGTTATTCTGTTAATATTCATATCTTCTCTCCTCTGATCCAAAACCAGAAGGCGTTGCTTTTTTGCGAGCGTCGACGACGCGCTCGACTCATGAACCCTTGAAGCCGCTTCGTCGCCAACTGCGGAGCGCGTCGCTCGCTTAATGTACGTTCGAAGAACGCTCGTCTTCCTTTGTTAATCTGGTAAAGCTAGGCAAGACGTGCTAAATGCGGCGTCCGTAGTCCCTTGTTGGACAATGATTTGGCGTTTTCAAGGCGAATCCGTTCGCCTTACATAAAGGAGTATCGACTATTCGAACCGTTGACTTGAGCGTTCTCACAAACGTTCGCGTCATTTTCCTCGCGACAAACAAGCGCGCGAACTGGCGCCTTCCGCGCCGTCGCGACATTGTTACAAAATTCCGCCGATTCTCCAATAGCAATTTTGACAAAAATACAAAAATTACGCTCTTTTTCTACAAACGATCGTCCCGTTTCTCTCCGCGCTATTCCTCCAAACGAATCGACTCAACGAAAATCGCCGACATATTACCGCCAAAAAGACGAAAAAAAGCGGCGAACCGTCGCCGAGGATCGCCGTCTGTCGTAATTCGCCGCGCTATTTATTCATGAAATAACGCTCGATGAAACCTACGTCCGGAACCGTCTCCGCAAATTCACGACTATTCAAAATTTTGAGGAGTAGAGGAATCGACGTTTTAACGCCCTTGACGTGGAATTCTTCAAGCGCGCGCTTCATGATGGCGAGCCCCTCCTCCCGCGTCGCCCCTACCGCGAGAAGTTTACCGATCATCGAATCGTAATACGGACTCACCGAGTACCCTGCGTAAACGTGGGAGTCGAAGCGAACGCCAAACCCGCCGGGTACGATCAGTTCCTCGATCTTACCCGGGCAAGGTCGGAAATTCTTATCGACGTCCTCCGCGTTAATTCGGCATTCGATCGCAAATCCGCGATGCTTAACGTCCTTCTGCGTGAAAGTAAGCTTCTCTCCGGCGGCAATCTTGATCTGCCATTTGATCAGATCGATTCCCGTCGCCAATTCGGTAACGGGGTGTTCGACCTGAATTCGCGCGTTCATTTCGATGAAATAGAACGCGCCGGAATGATCGACGATAAACTCGACGGTGCCCGCGTTGGTGTATTGCGATTCCTTTGCGAGCCTGACGGCGGCTTCGCAGAGGGCCTTTCGCTTCTCAAGGGAAAGGTTGGGAGCCGGGGTCAGCTCGACGAGCTTTTGACGTCGCCGCTGGAGCGAGCAGTCGCGTTCCCATAGGTGAACGACGTTGCCGTAATTATCGGCGAGAATCTGCGCTTCGACGTGGCGTGGATTCTCGATGAATTTCTCGATGTAGACGTCAGGATTGCCAAATGCGACGCGCGCTTCTTCGGCGGCTTCGCTCAGAGCGCGCTTCAGCTCTTCGTCGTTGTTCGCCTGACGAATACCGCGTCCGCCGCCGCCTGCCGAGGCCTTGACGAGAACCGGATACCCGATTTCGCGAGCGATCGCGAGTCCTTCTTTTTCGCTTTTAATAAGTCCGTCGCTACCGGGCACGGTCGGAGCGCCGCACTTCTTCGCGACGGCGCGCGCGGAGTTCTTATCGCCGAGCAATTCCATAGCGGCGCACGTCGGACCGATGAACTCGTATCCGCAACTTCTGCACACGTCGGCGAAATGCGCGTTTTCCGAGAGGAATCCGTATCCCGGATGGATGGCGTCGACTTGCGCAAGCTCCGCCGCGCTAATGAGCCGATCCACCTTCAGGTAACTCTGATCGGACCGAGGAGCGCCGATACAAATGGCGCGATCGGCGAGCTTCAGATAATGCGCGTCGCGGTCGCCTTCGCTATACGCGACGACCGACTCGACGCCGAGTTCGCGACACGCGCGAATAATGCGCAACGCGATTTCGCCGCGGTTCGCGATTAAGATTCTTTTG
>ONGM01000120.1 GCA_900317365.1 uncultured Planctomycetota bacterium | reverse complement strand
TTCGGATCTGAAGGCGCGACTCGATAAGGCGGAGAAGAAGCCGGACGGCAAGGGGAAGACGGATAAGTTTACCACGAAATTCGGCGGTCAATTCAAATTTGACGGCGCGGTCGTATCGCAAGACGACGACGCGCGCGCCGGTTTCGGGGAAGCGAGGAACTCGGTCGGGGTGCGCGATATCCGCGTTACGGCGTCCGGTTCAGGTTATGGGCGGTATCAATATTCTTTCGGAATGTCGATTCATGACCACATCACGTTGCGACACGCGTATTTTCGCGTTAAGGACACTCCGCTTCTCGGGGACATAACGGTCGGGCATTTCTTCGTCGAATCAGGTATGGAAAGCGTTCAGACGAATTACGAGCGCTACTTCGGAACGGTCGACGAAGACGAGAGCTTTTTCCGCATCGGTCGTCGCTTAGGGGCCGCGTCGACGATTTTCGGTCAAGACAAACGTTCTCGACTCTTCCTTGGTCTTTTTGCGTCGGCGTCGATCGAGAGCGCGCCGGAACGATTGAACGGCGAGCATTGCGGTACCATTTTGAACGCGCGCTATACGACGTTGCCGATTTACGTCGAGGACTCGGATGGTTTCGCTCGCGAAGTCTTGCACTTGGGCGGCAGTTGCTACATCGTCGACCCGGCGTCGACGGCGCCGCTCGTTTCTCGAACGCGCGGGCTGGGCTGGACCGGTACGAACCCGTACTTTATTTCGGGGCTTGAAGCGTTGAACGGGAGCAATTACACCGTCGGCGCGATCGAAGCGGCGTACCAGAAGGAAGGCTTCAATATTATGGGCGAAGGTTACTTGCGTTCGATCGACGGACGCGGAAACGCCTACGGCGCGACCCTCACCATGTTGTGCATGCTCACGCCCAACGCGTCGCGCACCTATAATAAGCAGGACGGGCGATTCGGCGGGATCAAGATGGCGGAAGACCAGCTTTTCCTGGACTACTGCAATCGTCAAGTCGGTCGCAACTGGGGCGCGTGGGAAGCGGTCGCCAAGTGGGAATGGACCCAAGCGAACGACGTTAAAGACTGCGAATGCGATATTTCGAGAGCGGCGCCGCCTATTTACGGCACGGTCAATCGTATGGTTCTCGGTATGAACTGGTTCTGGAACGAGTCGATGAACTGGGCGTTCAACTGGGAGCACGCGTTCGTCGATTCGCACCAAATGGGCAGGGATCTCAAAGGCGATTTCGACACCATGCTGATTCAAACGTCGATCAAGTTCTAAGACAAGTTCGAAGGCGTTTGCTCGAACGCAACGCTTAGTCGGATATGAAAAGCGCCGCGCTCCGCGAGAATGGAGCGCGGCGCTTTTTTATTGGTTTCTTAACGCGGTTTCTCGCCAAAAGAGCGTCTTCTGAGAACGTTTCGATTTAATTCTTATTAAAACGGTGGGTTTTAAGACGAAAAGTTGTAGTTTGGCGATTGCGAAGTCGATTATTAAAAGCGTCCCACAATAACGCCTACGTTAAGTTTTCGATTGAAAAGGATTTCATTCGATGAAGAAAACGATTAAATTGGATAGGCGCGCGGTATTTGCCGCAGCGCTGGGACTGGGGCTTTTCGCCGCTTATCAGGAACCTGTTTCTTTTGGTCAGAGCGTCTATTCCGTTCAGCCGTACAATTACGGAACCGTCGCGAATACGGAATACGCTTCGGTAACGCCAATCGTCGAGTACGCGGACGAGGCGCAAGGGGTGGCAACGACGGACGCGACGGACGCGGGGCAATTGATCAACACGGGGGATCCGATTCGCGATTTTCAGGCGCAACTTGAAGCGTTGCAAAAGAAGACGGAGAAGCTCCAGCTCGATTTTGAAAGTGAGAAGAAGAAGAACGAGAAGAAGGAGAAATTCAACCTGCCGTTCAATACGAAGATCGGGGGTCAGTTGCGAGTCGACGGGGTCTACGTTTCGGAGAACGACGAGGCGAAGTCGAATTTCGGGGACGTCGAGAATTCGTTGGGGGTCCGCGATTTGCGGGTAACGTTTGGGGGCTCGAGTTACGGGAATTTGCAATATGCGGTCGCGTTTTGCGTGAACAATACGATAACGTTCCAGGACGTCTGGCTTCGCGCGAAGGACACGGGGTTCGGCACGTTGACGGTCGGTAATTTCTACGTCGAGTCGGGGATGGAGAGTTTGGAGACGAACTGGGATCGCGTTTACGCCATGACGGACGAGGGCGCGGCGATGTTCCGACTTGGGCGTCGACTTGGCTTTTCGACGCAGCTTTACGGCGCGGAGAAACAATCGCGGGCGTTCTTTGCGATCTTTACGCCGCAGAATTTGGCGACGAGTCCGCACCGAATCAATCATCTCGACAATCCCGGGGTCATTTTGAACACGCGCCTGACGGCGGCGCCGATCCTGATCGACGACGAAGACGGATATACGCGCGAGGTCTTTCACGTTGGGGGCAGTTACTTCTGGCTTCATCCGGCGACGGGCGGAAAACTGAATCTTCAAACGACGGGACTCGGCTGGGCTGGAACGGAGCCGAAGTTCCTGTCGGGTAGCGTTGCGCTCGACGGGAAATCGTATTCTCTGTCGACGGTCGAGGCGGCGTATCAGCACGAGGGTTTTGCGACGACGGCGGAAGGTTATTTCTGTTCGATCGAGGACGGCGGGGACGCGTATGGAACGACGATCGCGACGCGTTGGCTTCTTACGCCTGGCGTTACGCGCCGATACAATCGGGACGAAGGTCGTTTTGGCATGGTGAAAATGCCTGACGAGCAGGTCTTCCTCGACGTGTCGCGACGCGAGATCGGTCGCAATTTCGGGGCGTTGGAAGCGCTTGCGAAGTGGGAGTGGGTCGAGGCGAACAACCTGAAAGAAGTTAAAGACGCGACCTACGGTCAAGTTCAGCGCGTGGTCGCAGGCGCGAACTGGTTCTGGAACGAGCAGGTGTTCTGGACGTTCAACTGGGAACACGCGTTTGTGAACGCGCACAAGGCGGACGCGCCGGTCAAAGGGGAGTTCGACACGTTGATTCTGCAAGGGTCGTTGAAGTTCTAGCCTGAGCGACTTCTTTTCCCAATAACGACGGCTTTCCCTCCGTTAAGAAGGAAAGCCGTCGTTTTTATTGCGCGGCGTCAAAGAAACGGCAGGAAGAAGGACGTCAAGTTTATCGCGCGAAGCGCGCCCGAAGGGGGAAGCCGTCTGGCTTTAGCCTGCGGACAACGCAAAGCCATGACGTCCGCTTGCGTCAACGTTCGGACGTTGGATCCCGTTTGCGCAATCTTGCGCGGACGCGCCGCGCGATCAATTTGTTTGCGCTTTGCCGCGCGTTACTCCTCGAGATCGGGGAGTTTGTCCGTCAATTCCAGAGTCCGCAAACTCAAGGCGACGAGGCGGGGAACGAGGTTGAAGATATACTTCGGATCGTCGCTCCACAGGTTGGGATCGTCGACGAGTCCGGAGGCTTTATCGACTCTACGGTAATATCGTTCGACGAGCCATTCGATCGGGGAGCGACCGTTGACGAGGTATTTAAAGGCTTCGGCGGGGATTCCGGAGAAGCTGATGTGATCGTTATAACGTAGGACGCCGTCGTATCGCACGTCGTCTTCCCCGATTTCGTTCGCCTTCTTCTTCCCGAGTTTCATTTTTGAGTCGACGCGATAGAGTTCGGCGTCGTCGAGCCCGTCGGCGTTGACGATATGCGTCTTGAGCACTTGGGGTTCCGGGAGTTCGTGCGGCTTTCCGTCTCGAGTCGGAATCGTGGAGACGCCTGTCTCGTAATTCACGTGAAGGTCGGCAAGTTCGCGACCGAGTTCGGAGTATTTCATGAAGGTCGGATACTTCTTCGGCAAAGGCAGGCGCGCCAACTCTTTGCGCAGATCGTTTTCGTAATCCTCCCGGTATTTTGGCGAATGGAGAGCGCCGTAGACGTAGAAAAAGATATCCTCCTTATTGATATCCTTGTTTGTTCCGTACCTTTTTTCACATTCGGCGAGAATTTCGTCCGTGATCGCATAGCGTTGAACGTAGCCGTCGACGACGGTTTCGCCGGGATAATCAAGGAAGTCGTCCGTTTTAAGCGGCTCGTAGTAGTAGAGTGGGAAACATTGGCTTGCGCTGAGCATCCCTGTGTCAGGAATATGTTCAGATATCAGAACTGAAAAAGCATTTGTTCCGGCGCCTGTAGTGCAAATCATCAAATTTGACGTGTTTGAAGACGGGAATTGTTTTTGCAGTTGAAACTGACATTTATTAAACATTTTGTGAAAAAAAGCGTTTTCAATACAGAAAGGTCTGTATAATCCGTAACGTATGAAATTTTCTATCTTACCATCGAATAACTTTCCTTTTTTCAAATGGTTCAGTAATTCGCGTGTCCAACTTATCTGATGTGTGTCCTGAGAAGGTTCTGCTTTTTCATTGTTATAATCGAAATTACCCCCCCCGGTG
>ONGM01000022.1 GCA_900317365.1 uncultured Planctomycetota bacterium | reverse complement strand
GGCGGGAACTCTCAATCAGACAGGTTTTCTCCGTTGTAAAGTCACAGGCGTTGGAGAAGACACGACGCTCGCGCAGATCGTCAAGGCGACGTCGGACGCAGCGGCGACGAAAGCGCCGATCGCGCGTCTTGCGGACTCGATCTCATCCGTATTCGTACCTGTCGTTATAACGATTTCCGTCTTGGTTCTTATTATCCACCTCATTTTGGGCGCGTCGTTTTCTTTGGCGCTTACGCGCGCCGTCGCCGTTCTTGTCGTGAGTTGTCCATGCGCGCTTGGGCTCGCGACTCCTGCGGCGATTATGGTTGCCGTTGGCGTCGGGGCGCGAAACGGCGTTCTTTTTAAAAATGCTGAGGCGCTCGAAAATTTAGGCAAGGTCGATTGCGCGGCTTTTGACAAAACCGGGGTAATTACTACAGGGAAACCCAAACTGACCGACCTTGAAGTTTCGCCGGGAACCTCGACTGAAACGTTATTGACGTTGGCTGCCGCGCTCGAATCACGAAGCGAACATCCGTTGGGACGAGCCGTTGTGGAGTACGCGGAGTTACGAGCGATCGACTACGCCGCCGTTGCCGTCGACGAGTTTACCGCTTTACCAGGCGCAGGAGTCTCGGCGCGTCTTAACGGAACGCGCGCACGGGCAGGGAAGTGGGGGCTTTTTTCCTCGAATAATCCCGAAACGCATCCTTTAAATCAAATCGCTCAAAAATGGGCGTCTGAGGGGAAAACGTCTTTGTTCTTCGAGTACGACGGAAAGCTCGTCGGTTCCATCGCCGTCGCGGATAAGCCGAGAGAGAACGCCAAAGACGTCGTGAGCGAATTGAAAAGTCTCGGACTGAAGTCGGTCATGATTTCAGGTGATTCTGCCCTCGTGGCAAACGTTATCGCGCGCCAAGTAGGCATAGAGACCGTCTACGCGGACGCGACTCCTGTGGAAAAGGAGAAGATTGTCGGCAAAATAGCGGAAGACGCTAAAATCGCGTTTATCGGAGACGGCGTCAACGACGCTCCCGCTCTTGCGCGCGCGTCTGTCGGAGTTGCGGTGGAGTCGTCGACAGACGTAGCCTTTAAAGCAGCCGACGTTGCGCTTCTGAAGACGGATCTTTCGACGTTAAGCAAGGCGTTCAAACTGAGTCGCGCAACGTTGCGAAATATCAAACAAAATCTCTTTTGGGCGTTTATTTACAACTTATTTGGCATTCCATTAGCCGCCGGCGTCTTTGAACGCGTCTGCGGCGTTGCTTTAAGTCCAACGTTTGCCGCTATCGCCATGAGCATGTCAAGCGTGTGCGTCGTATCAAACGCCTTGCGACTAAAATATGTGAATTTGAATCGACAATCATGCGACGCTTCGTCGCGATTGACTCAAAGCGAAGACGAGAAGCGCTCTTCGCCTGTACTTAAACAGGAGACAACGATGAAAAAAACGTTAGTTATCGACGGAATGATGTGCGGACACTGTGAAGCGCGAGTTCAAAAGGCTCTCGACAGTCTCGAGTTTGTCGTTTCGGCAAACGTTAGTCACACAACCGGCAAAGCGATCGTTGAGATCAAGGGCGACGCCGAGGATGCGACCGCCCTCCTAACGAAGGCGGTCGAAGAACAGGGATACAAGGTCGTTAGCGTCGAGTAGCGCCGCCGTCGGGTTTCCTAAAAACGCGTTTCAATCCTAGTCGCGAAATTATCCGCACCGCTTTGATTGACTCCTTGACGTTGATTTTCGAAGTTCCCCTTAGTCGATCGACAAAGACGAAGGGGAGTTCTTCGAAACGCGCGCCTATTTCTTTTAGACGAAAGAGCGTTTCTTCAAAAAAGGAATAGCCCTGCGACAAGAACTGATCGAAATTCAGCTTTTCAAGTTTCGAGACACGATAACAGCGGTAGGAGCCGCTATTGTCGCGCGTTTTGAGTCCTAGCGCAATTCTCGCGTAGCAGTTTACGCAACGACTCATAATTCGGCGACGCAACGGCCAGCCTTGGGTTCCTCCTCCTTTGACATAACGAGACGCGATGACAACGTCGACAGGCTCGTCGTCTTGCGATATTCGTTGGAATAGTTTTGGAATCATTTGCGGCGGGTGACTGAAGTCTGCGTCCATGTTGACAACGAAGTCATAGTCTTCCTCTGCCGCATACTTTAACGCGCAGATAACGGCGGAACCGAGTCCGCGTTCGTTTTCTCGAATAATCGCGCGCACTCGGGAATCGTTTTTGCTGGCGTCGACCGCCCAGCGTCCCGTTCCGTCGGGGGAATTGTCGTCGACAATAAGAACGTCGACCGTTGGAACCAGGTCGAGGATTTCTTTTACAAGTCTAGGTAGGTTCTCGATTTCGTTATACGTCGCCAGCGCGACGAGAAGCTTACGATTCGCTAATTTGTTCTCACACATGAATTCGCTCGCCGCGTTAATTGTTACGGTATAATTCGCTCATAAACTCACGGTATTCCGCGTCTATTTCTTCAAACGATTTTCCGATCGCTTCTTCTAGCGTATTGGGTCTGTCTATTCCCTGATAAACGTAAAACAAATAAGTAACGAATGGATCGCGATAGACGCCGTTTTTGTAGTGCATAAAGAAAAAAGTTAATCCAGCGGCTTCGGAATATAGAAGCGGGAGGTCTTTTCTTGCCTGAAATTCAGAACGATTGAGTTGCGCATACTCGCGCAACTTTACATAAGAGTTGTCTTCAAACAAGCTTTCCATGGCGCACTGGACGCGAAACACGTCGCGATAGCCGCCTAGAGTCGCGGAGGTTTGCGACCCGTTCAGGCGAAACGTTTCCGCGTACACGGCGACTCCTTCGACGCACCAAAAGTTGCCGAGTTGAGCGCGAGTCTGGAAATCCGTCTTGTTTCTCGACGCGCTCGCGACGTTACATTCCTCAAACAACTGATGCGTCGCTTCGTGAGCGAGAAGGGGAAATAATTCAAAATCTTCGTCCTCGCCAGGTTCGTATACAAAAGTGCACCGCATTGAAGGAAAATATCCGCCGTTGCTTTGAACAATATTTCCCTCGTGTTTTTTTAATTCGCGAAGATATTCTTTTCGGTCATGGTACAGTATAACCTTATGCTTTTTGGATACGATTTCAGAATCTGTTTTCAATCTTGCGCGCCATTGAACGTCAGTTGCGATAAAACGATAAAATAGACGACTCCAAGCTTGATAATAGGACTCGAGAAATCGACCGATTTCAACGCCTCTTTCGAGCGAAACCCGCGAAAGAATGGAGAAGTGCTCCGTTTCTACGCGCCAACCGGACGAACTTGCGAGTATGCTCTCCGCTTCTTCCGCCTTTGACGTCCATTGGTTTTTATAGAAACGTTCGCCGCGATTGTATCGATCCAGACGTTCTTCAGGAATCCAGCCAAATTTCGGGTCGTAGACAAGACCTTTTTCAAGTTGTCGCAGTTGCCATTTGCTACGCCAAACGCCGTCTTTTAGGGAATATCCGAAGAAGCGTCGCGCATTTTCATTATCGGGATCAATGTATAATGCGGTGAGAATCGACGCGACGACGTCGTATCCTCTGTTTTTGAGAGCGTATCGCTCGGCAACTTTATACGCTTCTCGAGAATATGATTCGCGAATTTTACGCAACCGTTGATACCAAAAGCGTTGATTTTTCGACGCGTCGTCCGGCAGTTCGGTCGTGTTTCGTTTGTCGCTCAGAAGAGGAACGACGAAATAGTACGGTTTTTCCGCATAAAGAAAGGATCTTGTGACCTGAGCTTCCAAGGGCATTTTAAGATCGTCGCATTTTTTTGCCAGCTCGTTGAGTTCAGACTGATAATCGTTAAAAACGGCGCCGTACGTCGCGTACGAAGCCGCGCGATTACGATTGTCCGACTCTTGGCCGTTATCCGCGCCGCACGTCGATTCAACGTATAGAAAAGAGATCAAAAGCGACGCTATTCCAATAACAAGGGAGACGTGATTTTTAGGAAAACGCGCGACTTTACGTTTATTTGCGCCTAGGATTTTTAATATCGTCATCGATTCTTTTTCAACATGCGCGTTGAAAGGATGCGAAGGCGATATTGAGGTCTGATCGACGTCAATATCGCCTTCAACGACAGTGTTTACCGCTTAACTACGTCGTATTCGAACGCGCTTGAAGCGTCAATTTCAATTTCGAGTCGTCCGTCGTTAGCGGTTAACGTCGTGCGACTGAGTTCACAACCGTTTTCATCTTTGGCGACGAGATCGTATTTTTCGTCGGAGAAGAACGCTCCGGAGAGGGTCGCTTTGAAAGACGGTTCGTCCGGAAGAGGTGTGATCGACGCCACCGAGTCGCTTATTTGAACGAAACGAAAAGCGCCGAGCGTTTGGCACACGCCGAAATTCGTCGCTTCCGTATTGGGAACCAGCCGTTCGTCGAGACCGTTCGTCGACTCGGCTTCTTTAAACGTAATACTCCGGTTTGCTCCGCGTCCTGATACGGTAATTCCGCCTAAGCGATAGCGTTTATCGGAAAGCCCCGAGCCTAACAGCGACAGTCGCGCGCCTGTTTTGGGATCGTAGAGTCCGCACAGAATATTATAATAGCCAGGTTCAATCTCGTCTGGTATCCGAATCGTTATAGAGTCTCCAAACAAATCGGTTTCTCGTCCGGACCATTGATCGCTCGATTTCGCCGGACGATCGAGCGGAAGCACGTTGAGTTCAGGCTTGTCTCCCCACCAGGTTTGCGGACGTTCAAGATGCAGGAACGGGGTATACGGTTTGTCGGTTCCTCGTCGAGCGTCCCACACCAACGAGCCTTTGAGCGTTGAGCCGTCGATAACGGAGACGTTTTCGAAAGACGGGCGAATAGGAACAACTTCGTTTGGTATCCTTTGACGTCCGTTGACGAAGTAACTTCCGTCGGAGTCGACTCGTAATTCAACGACCTGATTCTCGGACCGAACGACGCCGCCGTAACCGTCCTTTGAAGTTGTCCAAAAGCCGAAGGCGGGTAGGGTAACGTTACGGTCGGTACCGGGCGTCTTCTCGTTTTCTAGCGTCCAATCGGCAATACCGCGATTGACGTATACGACGACGCCGGAAGCCCACTCAACCCTTGAATGATGGAGGTCGCCGTCGACAAAATCAAAGTCGACAATTCGATCCATGGCTAAAGAACGTGCGAAGTTTTGCAATAACCAATATTTCCGGACCGTTCCGCGAACAGAAGTCGAAAGATCTACCATTGCGGGACGCCCAAGTAGAACTTCGGCGGATATATAATCGTCGCTCTCGATTCCTCTCAGCGCGCGCGAGATCCCGCCTTCATAGCGACCGCTGTACCCGACGCCGTGGAGAATGAATTTGTCATGGTAAATTGCGTCGCCCCATGGCGCGTAGACGTTGTCGTCGCAGTCAATCACGCACGAGTAATTCTCTTGCTCCTTGGTAATGCGTCGCAGGATACCGTCGGCTCCGTCCAGATGGCCGATTAAGACGTCGCTTCCGGATTCGCTGACAGTAATGGCGTTGTTATTGAACTTTTCACGAACCAAGTCAAAGTACTTGCCCCAGCAGTCCAACGTTTCCGCGCGACTATGGAATTTGCCCTGCGCGTCAAAGAAACTCATTACGTGAATCGAGGAAAAGACGTCGGTAAAGTACGCCGTTTGCATCAAGTCCTTGCGGATGAGATCGAGATTACGTTCTGCGTATTTAAAAATCGCAGTGGGATTAAATCGGTAACTTTGAACGTCAGGACCTGGATTATACCACGCCTTTTGAGGCTGACCGTCAGGATTGATTATGATTTCATCGTAAGTAAAACCGTCGGCGTCCGGATAGAAATCGATATAGTTGTCGTGGAGTCCGAAGGGAATATCGTGCTGATCGCAAAAGCGTTGCGTTTCTTTGAGCTCTTCGAGTTGACCTTGTTCCGTTCGCGGCGGCCAAACGTCCGGTAATCGGACGTCATATCCGTAATGTTGCCAAACATGTTGGATCAACATCGAATCAACTAAGCCGTACTTCACAAAGGTGCGCATTCTGTTTAGGACGTCGGCGTATGCCCCTCCCCAATAGTCAAAAACAAAGCGACCGGCCTTTTTCGGAACTAACGGGGCCGGATTTTTATCGAATCCGGGCGCATATCGAAACGCCGCGTCGAACGCGCCCTTATCGCTCGATTGCAACGTTAGTCGCGTGTCCGGGGCGACCGATATTGTGTAAATCTTCAATTCAGGATTGACGGTAAAGGTATCGACAGGCCGAGTCGTCGCTTCAAGAACGGAAATACCGTTTTCAAAATCGAAACCGACATGACTTGTCGAACAAGCGAAGCCGTCCCCGTCAAGCGTGAAGGGTTTATTGGGATGATCGAGACAGTGCCCCTGTCCGAAATAGACGCGCTTAGCTTTTTCTGAAAACGCGCCGAATTGTATCGAGTTAATCTCGGCGTTGTGCGACGCGACAAAACGAAACGCGAGTCCTCCGGAAGTCTTGGAAATAAAGCACGCGAGCGTATTTTCCGGATTGGGTTTCAACTTGAATTGAAAGCCTTTTGCGTCGTTGGGTAGCTCGCCGACAATTGGATCGCCGAGAGCTACGGCGTAAGCGCGCGCATAATCTTCGAGTTTTTCCGATTCGACGTACTGAACGACGACCTTACAGGGCTCGTAGGGTTGATCGTACCCGACGTTCGAAGATTGATACTGCGCGCGAACGCCGTCGATTTGGACGTAACGATCAGCAGTTCCGATTGTAATCCAACCGTCGCATACGCCGTTTTTTCCAAGCGAAGTCGCGGCAAATTGCCCGTCGCCTAAATCGAAACAACGCGTCGCTTCGGATTGCGCAACGCCAGAAGTCGGCGATTCGGAACGATTGGTTTTGACAAAATTCAGAAAATCTTCGAGGTTTTTTTGGCGTAGACTTTCACGTTCGTTCGGCGTCATAACGGAACCGTTTTGAGGGTTTGCAAGAATGACAAAATCCCCCAAAAAACAATTGTCGCAGGTCGTGTCGTTCTTGGCGCCTGGATTGGCTTCAAAAGTCAGCAGAACGGTTTCGCCGGCGAATTTCGTAAGATCCACGCAATTTTCTTTCCAATCGACGCCTGAGTAATGATCGGCGTAGAGCAGATTTTCAACCTTTGGAGCTTCTTCGGCAAATTTCGCAATACTTTCCGGAGTAACGTTTCCGTTTCCGTCTCCGAGAAGATGAGCGGCGTAAATTCTAAACTCAACGCCGTCGGTCGGCGGCTCTGGCGGAAACACGTCCCGCATCGCGCTGAAGAAGCGAAGCTCCAATTTAGTCGCTTCGGGGAGTTTTACGGCGAATTTTACGCCGACGTCGCCGGCCCCGCCTTTATACGGCGGATGAAAGGACCATGATTCCCGATTAACGCCGCCGCGCGTTATCCAGCAAGGGTTAAGAGAGGCTCCAGTCGCGTCGCTTCCGGTCCATTTAGCGGGAAGAGAAACGCATCCTTTTTCGGCGGTTTTAAAATAGGGGAAGAAACACTGACCTAAGGAACCGTTAAGCTTCAAAAAAGAACGACCTCCAAACGTTAGCGCGGCGGGCTTTGCAGACTCAGGGTTCACCGCCGTTATTTTCGTAGCGAATACCGGACGCAATTCAACTTTCTCTTGCGCGCCGTTCATTTCATATTCGAAGATCGCGCGGATAGGATAGTGGGCGTCAATATAGGCGTTCCGAACGCAAAAAGAGACAACGCTCTCGAATTTGGATTTAGCCTTGACGACAATGGTTTTTTTGAGAGCATTAGGAGCTTCTATCTCCACGCTTTTTCCGTCGACGTCGTCGACTAAAAAGAAGGATCTGATCGACGAGAAGGTCGCTGAAATAACAACGTCGTTCTCGCTCGTGTTTTCGATGATAAGCGGGGCTTGATAAATAGCGTCTTCTTCCGTCAGCGGGTCAATCTTGCTAATTTCAAAGGTCAAAGCTCTGCGGGTCTCTCGATGACACGTAAACGCATAACCGACGGACGCAGGAGCGAGGCAAAGAATAACGGCGACGAGCCAAAGCGTAAGCGTTCGTCGCTTCTGATAAAAACAACTACATAATGAGGCAAGCATGAAGTCCTCCGCAACTGTAGGATTACGCACAAGTTTCACCAACGGACTAGCGTTTGACGCATGACGGTAAGTCGAGCTAACGGGAGCCTGGCTTGATATTAGGCAATTTCACGTTGTTATAGCCCACTTTCCAACACAAAGTATAACGATAGAGGAGGGCGGCTTCAAGCCCATAATAACGGTTGTTCCTATCTTATCGTTGGCGTCAGTTGCATCGATCTTGGAGTGGAAGCAGATTGAAGCGTCGCTTAATTCGTCTGCGTAGTTTTTCATGAAATTTTTAATGTGAGAAATTTGCTTAGTAAAAGTGACGCTTTTGCAATTAAGAACCAATGCAAGATCGCGCGAGGAAATAAACGGTAAATATGAATTGGGATTTCTCGCGACGAGCTTGATTAAGATAGTCGCTGAAATTCAAAATATATTTCCGCCAGGTGTGGAAATTACTCTGTTGGAATTTCATGGGAATTTTCTCTGAAGATATTATATAAAACATCGACGACTTTGATTTGACAAAATAGGGGAGCGTTCAAACGAGGACTTGCACGGCATGTTGCGGAAACGACAAACATGAAAGTGAAGAAAGTGGAAATCCTCTTGAGAATAACCAGAGCAAGCTGCGCCCGTTTGGCGCGACGAAGAGGTTGAGGTATTTTAATTGCGCGCAAAAGTTCTTCGCGATTCTGTCCATTCGTAGCCCGATCCCAAGCCTGGCGCCGAATCTGTAGTCGATATCTTCGACAATTTCAAATGAAGGAAGCTCTCGTTCAAATCGGTGAGTTGTTTTGTTCGGAGAAAGATTGAAAGACCGTGCGTCTATGAATCCCAAAGCGCGGTCGCCTGAGCGATTCGCCGACACGTTTGCGTCCAGACAGTGCGGTAATCCAGGAATGCTTAACCGAACATAAGAAACATTATCGGACGTTGTTTTTGTCTCTCTCAGGACGCCCTATTGAGACTTGTTTGGCGGTCTTGTAAGACGTTGAGTTTGATTGCGGATGAGATTGATCGCGATTCGCAGAAAAGTTTGATCTGTCTTTTGACGCCGGTTGATTTCCTTCGGTTCTTTTTTATGGCGGTTCGCGATTGACGATTCGAAATCCAATGGCGCTGTTAGAAAGACGACTCGGGAAAATATATCGTTCGTCTTTGAAAGAGTTCTATTGCGCGCGTTTGTCAATTTTGTTCGCGTTGTTAATAATAAAACCGTCGTCTCAGTGAGAGACGACGGTTTTATTATTGGAAACTCAGACGGTAGGAAAATCAGAATTCATTGATCCACTCGGGCAACCATTCCGGCAAATCTTTGACGGATTCACGAGCTTCTTCAGAAGTGTGAACGCCCCATTTCTCAAAATAGCTTCCGAGATTCTTGCCAGAGTTTCTCGACAGTCGAACCATCCATTGATCGCGTTTCTCTTGATCGTTTTGGGGAAGCTCGGCTTGGGAGAGCTTATGGTATTCGTCAACGGTTCGTAGGAAAGGTTCCCAGCCGATTTCATGTTGCAATTGGACGGTCATCGTTAGCGCCAAGAAGGGATCCTTTGCCCAATCTTCGAATTTAGCGCCGGCGGCGAAGTACCGCTTCATCTTCTTCTGCTGATTTTCCTTAGACAACTCCGAGTTGGCGTCTTCGGCGACACGGCCGTTGAATTTGTCCATTACATAAAGCGTGAAGTAATTGACCGTAACTTCGGTCGAGCCGTTAAAAGTCCAGTTTGAAGACTGGTGGTTGTGTCCGAGTTCGTGGTAAAATCCCCAGTCTCCTTCGGCGCGGAGTCGTTTCTCGTCAACGAGGCGCTCTTCAACGTCCATCCAAGTCATAATCGGATATCCGCTGTGCATATATCCGGCGGATATTTGTCGGTCGCAACAGATTCGTTCAGGTCGTTCGCGATAGTTCGGGATCGAAGCAAATTCCGCTTCAATATCTAAAATCGAATCCCAGGCGTCCATGAGCGTTTGGGGATTGTCAAGGTTTCGGACGACTTTGGACGGGACGGTAACAATAATATTCCGTCCTTGAATTTCAGCCCAAGGCGCAGGATAGTTGCGAATTGTTTTCCAGGAGTTTAAGTCGGTGACGTCTTTGATGAAATATGGAGCTTTAACGGCGCCCGAAATCGACACGTCAATCATTCCGAGCCCGGCGTTTGCGATACCTCTCGGCACGACGACGTATATCAGACCGCCGAACGGATTGGCGATTTTGGTCGTCGGTGATTTCAGTGGTTTTTCAACGCAAATTTCAGGGAAGCGTTTCCAGGAGTCTAAATGCCAGAGTTGGTCTCTGTGCGAACCAATTCGAACGGAAAACGTTTTCGGAAAGCGTCTGAATAAATCCGGATCGACGTCGACCGTGACAACTTCTCCCGGCGCGGCGTATAAACCGGTTGACGCCCAGTCGGGAACAGCTGTTTTGACTTTGACCACGACGTTGTTTAAGCGTTCGGCGTCGTTTGGAACTTCTCCTGGAAAGTCTTTCGCCGCAGGCGCCGCGTTGACGGATTCAGGATCCGTAACGCCGACGCTTTGCGCGTGCAAATCGCGCTCGGTTTGCATTGTAACGGCAATGCGTTCGAAAACGTCGACGCTTTTAATCGGGCGCCGTTCCGTAGGAACAATCTCTTGGGCTACGACGTTTGCGACAACGGAGTCAATGAGTTCTTTCGATTCTTTTTTAAGGTAAGGATACGTTAAGGACTCGATCGAGGTAAATTGCTTCAGCGCCGCCGGGGAATAGTGACTGACAATGTTTTGGGGATCAGTTTTAGAGTCGTTGAGCTTTTTTATCAGTTCGAGTGCGGAGTAGCCGTCGATAAAGTCTGTGTCGAGGATTTGGGACAAAGACACGGAATAGGAATCGCCGTCGACAGCGTCGAGCGTCCCGGACGTCCAAGCAAGTTCCACGCCGTGCTTGGCAAAATTTCTATTACCATTGTGGTCAAAGATCAAGCTTTTTCCAGGGTTGAGTTGGCTCCAGCCCCACCCTAGCCCAAACGTAATAAATCCGGCGCCAGATTTGACTTTAGCGAAGACGGAATCGTAGTCTTTATCGCTAAGCGCCACCGCGTCGGCGATAAAGACGTCGTAATCGCTTTGGGGATCGGAAAAATCAAACGCGTCGTAGCCTGATTCGTTCAAGTAGCGAACAAAATCTTTATTGCGAAAAACCGCGATGCGGAGCTTTTTATCCGAATCATTGTTTTTGTCGGCGCACCAGTGAATCACATTATTGAAAAACCGTTTGGAATCGTCGGTTTGGGAGACGACCGAAACGGTAAAATAGCTGGGATGACCGAACGCGACAATACGTCCCTTTTCCGAAAAGGAGGCGGCCACGACCGGCGCCAGAACGTCTTTTTGATATTTGCCGACCACGACTGGAAAAGAGTCGTTTCCAAGAGGCATAATGGGACCGGGAACGCCGCACTGGGGAATCGACTCGACGCCAGCTGTTAATTGCTTAACGCTTTCGACGACTTTGTCTCGGCTTTCGCTTCCTTGCGCGGCGGAAACGCTCCACGCAAAGAGCGCTACTATAACAAATAAGTATTGAACGATCTTTTGGTTCATTGTTGTTCCGTAATTGCTAGTCTAGTTGTTAATAGAAGGAAAAGCAGACTAAATAGTGTGTCTTGAGGAAACGTTGTCGGACGTCAATCTATCGACGAGTTTCTTGCAACAACTATCCCATAGCGAACCTAGCCAGCGCTTCTAGTCGACGTTGCGGTACGCTTTGCGCTCCTGGAGCCTTTGGGGTAAACGCCTTGACTCGAACGTCGCTAAGGTCGACATAGAGAGGCTGAGCGATCCCAGCGGAAGCAGGAGCGGGTAAATCATGGTCGTCGAAAAACACGCGTTATTTTCCGAAAGAACCTACTTCGGTAAGATGTGCGTCAAACCCTGTAAGGTATTCCGTGATTTCCGGAGCGTCTTCCGTGAATTCAAAGAAGTAATGTTTACGGATGTGATCCAGCATGAACCTCTTTTGAGCTTGTGAAAGCGTCGTTGGGAACTTAGCCTTTTCCAGGATTTCCGTTTCGCTACGTACGAGCGCGTTAAGAACGCCTCTGCCGGTCAATGCGCGAAATCGCAGTCCTTTTAGTCGTCTGCCGTTATCGGTGTTAGCCACATACCCTTCGACTAGTACGTAGTTCCCAACGTCCGGCACTTGATCCGGAACCCTCTTAATCGCTTGGTATCCGCTGCCAACGTTGAGAAACCAGCCTTCGTTCTGCTTGTAATACGCGATCTCCTTATCGCTACCTAGCACGACGTAGAGGTTGTTGGGTTGAATACGGAGCTGCTGAATGCCAAGCTCCCCTTCCCCACTCGTATCCGGGGCGTTCGGACGAATCATTGAAGACTCATTTTGATTCGCCGGTTCAATGAGCACCGGGTTCCCACATTTGGGACATTTTCTTGTTTGACCACGCAGTTCGTCTTTTGCGTCTAGCTTGCTTCCGCACGCGGCGCACACAACTCGGATCGTCATAATCAACTCCCATCTTGCTATCAGAACGGTTAAAATTCATACACGCGATCGAAACCGCAAATTGATTATACATCCTCAAGAGAGTTTTTGCTATATCGGATAGAAGATTTCTTCATTTTGTTTTAAGGAGTCAAGGAGTTACTCGCTCCGTCCGCCTTTACACCGAAAGAAGCCGCGGAGAAGAACTCGAGAACATGCGAGCTGTCGAAGAAAACGCTGAATAGCATTTCCCTGACGCGATAATTTCGAAGCGTCAATTTGAGACCTTGGTTCTCTCCTAAACTCGACTCATGAGCGACGAGATTATTAATTCATTCTATCGCGCCAAATTTATTCATCGTCTTTTATGAGACTTTTCATTAGCGAATTAAAACGTAATTTTTAATGCTATATTTCACCGTTTTATTAGTGAATTATCAAATACTTTTGCTCATGGCAGAACCCTGTTCGTATATATATAATTCTTGGGCGGAACGCTTGTGTTTTAAATATGGTGACGAATAAATTGTCAATATTCTTTACGAAATAGGTCGGTATAAATATTAACGGCAATAGGGAAAAAAACGAGGATAGGTCCCCAAATGGCGATTGCGGCCGTTCGACATGAATTCGCAACGAAAAGACATGCGAATTGGAATATCATAAAAGCGCTGACCATGATTGCGCCATAAATTAACATTCGATAAATACTCTTTCCTTTTCCTAAAAAGGCGAAAGGAAGTCCTAAAAACAGCGGGAGCATATCGGTAATAGGACGAAGACAGCGCGTGTAGGCGTGAATGGCGATAATATAGACTTTGCCTTTAACGGTCGGGTCCTTGAGACCTTTAAATAATTCAGACAGTCGCCCGTAACTATGCCAATTTTCCCCCGCCGTCATTAAAGTGGGCGTAATACTTGTCGCAACATAAACCTCGTCGCTTTTTAAATCCTTATGGTCGAACGGCGTCGAAATAATTTCTTCGTCGAGGTCTACGTCGCGGAGGGACGGATTCTTTAAAAGTTCCAAAGGCGTGGTTACGCCGGAGAGTTTCCATCCGCTTGGGTAAATCTCGTTTCCGGGATTGTATACCGCCGTCTTGGCGATTATTCTCGAACCATATTTATTTAGGTTGTAGTTTAACATAACCTTGGGACGCAACAGTGTTCCCTCGGCAAAAAGTATTTTATCGGCGTCGACGGATAATTTTGTCCGATCGTCGAGAGTTCGATTTACCTCGATTTCATCGGAGTCCGCTACAAAATCACGAGGGGATTTCGTCATATTGACCAATTGATTAGGAGCCCAGACTTCCCGCACTGCCATTAATGCGCAGGACACGCCGAAAGCCCCGATAAGCAACGGCGTCAAAATACGAGCGGGAGAAACGCCTGTCGCTAACAGCGCGATCATTTCATTTTTGTTCGACATGATAATGAGCGTTGCCGACGCGGACGTAAATAACAACATTGGGAATATCAAATCAACAAGTCGGAAAAAATAAAGAAAATAATATTCGAATATCTTTACCAATAAAATTTGCGTCGAGACTCCGGATGAGGTGAAATCGCTCATATTCGCGGAAATGTCAATCACGACAAAAAGACATAATAGCGATACGTAAATTAAAATAAAAAGCGTGAGAAAACGCTTAATAATGTATCGATCGACAATTTTCATAATAATAACTCCTAAGGCTGAGTCCTTATTATTTATTCTTGACAGACTTTGGCGTTTTAATATTAAACAATCCAAAAATATCCGACTGACTCAAGCCCAGCGAATAATTCAGACCTTTCGCTCCTGAAAGGATAGCCTCCGAAAGCGTTCGTTTTTCTTCCAATATTTGATCAATTTTTTCTTCGATTGTGTCAACCGTAAGGAATCGAGTTACGGTAACGGGACCTGCAGCGCCAATTCGATGAGCTCGATTAATCGCCTGATCTTCCACCGCAGGATTCCACCATCTGTCGAATAGAAAGACATATTCGGCAAACTGCAGGTTCAACCCGACGCTTCCGGCGCCGTAGCTCATTAAAATGACGCTCGAATCGCGATCGTTTCTGAACTTTTCAATCACTTTATCGCGTTCATGAGCCGGAGTCTTACCGTGGTATTCTAGAGGATGAAACTTTTTTAAACGTTCGCTGAGCCACTTGATCGTCTGCACCCATTGGCTAAAAACAATCGCTTTGCGACCGCTCGACGCGACTTCTTCCAAATCGGCTTCTAGTCGTTCGAGCTTGGAACTTTCATTTGTCGCCGGATCGTAGTTGCAAATTTGTTTCAAACGCAAAATAAGCTCAAACGCGTGTTGTAGGGTTACGGAATCACCGAGCGAATTAAGTCTGATTTCTCCTTCCTCTTGCGCCATACGATACGATTCATACTGTTCGTCAGTTAATTCGACGCGAGCGTCCCTGATGAGTTTCGGAGGTAAATCTTTTAATACGGCGTCCTTTGTTCGTCGAAGAATGTGTTCTCCGACAAGCTTGCTAATTTGGCTTGGACGCAGTCCGGAACTCAGGTATCCCGGCGAAAGAAATTCAAAGATTCCGACTAAATCTTCAGCGGAATTTTCGACAGGCGTTCCCGTCAAAGCCCAACTTCGTCGTCGCGGAATCGCTCTCGCCGCTTCAGACGTTGCGTTCGCTTTGTTTTTGATACGTTGCGACTCGTCTAAAACTGCGAGGTCAAAAGTAACTTTTGCTCCACCGGGCGGATCATAAAATTCGCGATCCCTAGCAAGCAATTCATAGTTTGCAATTCTCAAAGGGACGTTTTGGAGTTGCCACAACCATTTTCTCCGTTCGCTCTTTCCCTCTATTACGAGAGTAGGAATCTCCGGCGCCCAAAGCTCGAATTCTCTTTTCCAATTGCTGACAAGTGGTTTGGGACATACCAACAAGACGGAACGACACTCTCCGCTTCGAAACAAAAGGCGGATTGTCGTGATGGCTTGCATCGTTTTTCCGAGTCCCATTTCGTCCGCCAAAATCGCACTTTTGGCGCTGTACAGAAATGCGATTCCCTGCTTTTGATAATTGAACGGTTCGAACGGAGTCTCTAAGAGTGTGCGACCAAGCCACGTTTCAATTGGAGGCTGTAAAATATATCCCAGTCTATCCTCCACTTTAACGACGTCGCTTGGAACTCGCAGACGAGTCGGATTGTCAGGAGACTCGAAATATCCGGATGATTTATCGGGAATCGTGTCGTTTGTAAACGCCAAAGAAGGACGATTGTCGTCAGAATGCGCTACGGATTTCGACTTACTCCCTGAAACATCCGAATCATTTGTCAGACCCCCGTCTTCGCAATCCGGCTCGTCGGATGGGAAAAAGTAGTAGCTTCCAATCTTGGTAATATCTTTTACGGTGCGCTTGATAGGGATAAGAAAACTTCGAACCTCGACGGAACGAATTGACTGGCGCAAGGAGTGAATTTGAAATTGAAAGGGTTTACCTTCTTCGTTCAGAAGTTTCTTCGGGCATAAAACGCTCTTGATTTTGGGAAGCGCAACGCGACGATTCCAAGAGCGCACGACAATTCGTCCGACGTCGCTCTCTTGTTTTTTCATTCCGTTGTTTGACGAGGCGTCGGCGCCATTTTGCAAATAGCCCACGCGACCGTCGTCTTCTGCATCCTTGCGCATATTCAATCCTAATGTATGCGTTCTACGCGCGTCCGTTCCGTTACGACGCGCGTTGCGCTTCTTCAACCGCCAAGCGAATCCGTTCGAACGGTTCAACGCTGTCTATCGATCGAAAAAAAGGTTCAATTCTGGCGACACACTCGTCAAACGCAATCTTTCCCGTTGTTTCCGCCGTGAAGTCCACAGGCAACGCCAATAAGTTCCGTCCAATAACGGCTTCTCGCCACGTTGAATAATCGACCCCCGGAATAAAAGGCGCCGATTCTAATGAGCTATAAAACGGCGTTTGTCGATCTTTCGCTTGATCGACCGCGTCGACGTTGCGTTCTTTTTCACTGTTGTTCCAGACCGGATAGCGAGACGTTTCTGGCGTTTCACTATCCCCGGACTCGTCTGCGGAACAATGTTGAAAAACGAGTCCAAGTGGAACGCCGACGAGAGACGCCGCCGTTAGCATACTGGGTAAATTGGTTAAAACAACAGCCAAGGACAACTTTGTTCGTCCGATCAACGCGGGCGCAATTTGTTCGCCGTATAAAAAGCCTTCGAGCGTAGCGCCGTATAGGATTTCTTGCGCTCGATTAGGACGAACAGGCGCGGTGCAGTGAAATTCAACGGGTCGCCCAACGGCGTTAAGAGCCAAAAAACCGCCTACAACCCCCGTCCGTACGTCGCCTAATGCCGTCAAAAATCCAATAGTATTCGGTTGTGTTTTCTCCACTTTATCGCCGTTTCTTTTATTTGCGTCACTGAACGGAGCGTCGACCCCATGGCGTCTCGACGTTGCAAGCATACACAAACGCCGACGTTTTACCAAGAGAAAAAGTTGTAACGGCGGTTCGTATTCGCCGTATTTTTAGGTTGTCATGAGTCGCGCGATCCGGGAGGATTGTTCCCGGCTTTGACGTTTAAATACCTTGGATTGTCGGATTGCCCGGTCGCTTCATACAGAAAGCGACTGGGAATGGTTTTCACCATTTTTCCACGTTTCAAACGCGCCAAGGCCAGAGAAAGCGTGAGTCGATACTGCGCGCGCGTTATTCCGACGTAGCAGAGTCGGCGCTCTTCTTCGACCCCGGCTTCGGCAATGTCTTCAATAGAACGTTTGTGCGGGAGTATTCCCTCTTCCATTCCCACCATGAAGACCTCTTTAAACTCAAGGCCCTTTGCCGCGTGGTATGTTGACAAGAGGACGGCGTCGTCGAGAGCTTTTTTGTCTTGTTGCGAGGAAAAATCGGGACCTCCTAAGGAGGCGTCGTCGAGGAATTGAGACAAAGACGCGTTAGGATGTTCCTTTTGGTATGCGGCGACGGCGTCAAAGACCTCCGTAACGGAATCCCACCGAGATTTTTGTTCAGCGTCCTGGTAAAGCCGCTCGATTTCCGATTTGTAACGGATCGCTTCGACGAACTCCTGAGTCGCTTCCATAGAGAAGTTTGTCCGGAGCTTGCTCGCTTGGTATTTCATCGTGGTATAAAACGATTTTATAGCGTCTTGGCTTCGCTGGTCCAGACTCTTGCAGAAGTCTGAGTCCGGATTCAACGCATCCCACATCGAGACACGTTTACCAATAGCAAATTCGCGCAATTTCGACAAGGTAACGGATCCGATACCGCGCGGCGGCGAATTGATGACGCGCAATAACGCCACGTCGTCGCGCGGATGAACGATCAATTTCAAGTATGAAATGACGTCTTTGATTTCTTTTCGGTCAAAAAAGGACTGTCCGCCGACGACATTGTACGGAATATTATTAGCGCGCAATTCCATTTCAAAGGCGCGCGGCTGTTCGTTTGTACGGAAGAGGATCGCGAAATCGCGGGGTCTGCGACTAGACTCTTGGATCCGCTGTTTAATGGCCGCAACGACGCGTTTTGCCTCTATTTCTCCGTCCTTGCATTGCATGATTCGCGGCGATTCGCCTTGTCTCGGAGAATGTAACTTTTTGGCGTGCCGATACGTGTTAAATTCAATCAGACGATTGGCCCAAGTAAGAATTTGATTTGTCGAGCGGTAATTCTCTTCAAGACGCACGACCTTGGCGTCGGTCCAATCTCTCTTGAAATTGAGGATGTGGCGCACTTCGGCGCCGCGCCATCCGTAAATAGCCTGATCGTCGTCGCCAACCACGCACAAATTACGGTGCGGAAGAGCCAGCCCTTTAATAATGCGGTACTGACTCATGTTCGTGTCTTGATACTCGTCGACCAGGATACTATCGAAGCGCTTTGATTCATTCTCGAGAACTTCTGGGAACCGTTCAAACACGTCTTCCGTTAAGAGCAGGATATCGTCGAAATCGACGGCGCCTAAATCTCGCAGTCGATTCTGGTATCTACCGTACGCAACGGCGCAAAGATAATCCTTTGCGAAACGGGTCTCAGTGAGCGCTTGTTCCGGGCGCACGCCGGCGGATTTCCATTCGCTAACCTGCCGCAAAAAATCGCTTGGCCGCACGGCGCCGGCTAGGTTAATCTCGCGCATAACATGGCGAACAACCGATTCTTGATCTCCCCGATCATAAATAGAAAACTGATTGGGAAATCCAAGATGATGAATATTCCGCCGTAAAATCGACACGCATAGAGAATGAAAAGTCGAGATTTCCGGCTTTTTTTTATCCGCTCGTTTGGGTAAAAGATCGCCGACGCGCTGTAGCATTTCTCGCGCGGCTTTGTTTGTAAACGTAACGGCAAGAATCCGATCCGGGGCGACGCCGCTTTGTATTAAACGCGCGATTCGATACGTAACTACGCGTGTTTTTCCAGTGCCGGCGCCAGCTAAAACAAGCAACGGACCGGACAGCGTTTCAACAGCTTCACGCTGCGCAGGATTTAACGACATATTTTTGCGATTGATTGAGAGAAATGAAACCGAACGGCGCGGTCGACGCGTCGTTAATTGCATTTGTCTTTGAGTTCGGCTCGGACTTCGCGCAATACTTGTCTAGCGATAAAGTCGACGGTTACGCCGTCGGCTTGCGCCAAGTAATTGAGTTTAACACGACTTCGTAGAACGGGTATTGCGGCGCGTTCAACGTCTTCGTATGCGACGGTCGGTCTTCCGTCGAATGCTGCGTAAGATTTGGAAACGGATAAGATGGCAATACTCGCGCGAGGACTGGCTCCCCACTCGACGTATTGTTGAGTGGATTCCGACGAGTTTTTTGCTTGCGGACGAGTCTTTCGGACGATCGCGACCGCATATTCGGCGACGCGCCTAGGTATGTGGATCTGCTTTACGAAGCTCAAGTACTTCGCGACTTGTTCGCGCGAAGCCACAAACTCTAGCGGTTCTGACGGCGCGGAGGTCTGTCGCAACGCCATCTCGACTTCGTCGGTCATTTTGGGGTAATCCACGTTTAAGCTGAAGATAAAACGATCGAGTTGGGCTTCCGGTAATGGATACGTTCCTTCTTGCTCAATCGGGTTTCTGGTCGCAATGACAAAAAAAGGAGGCTCGATCGGTCTACGTTTGCCGCCGATCGTTACCTGACGCTCTTGCATCGCTTCGAGAAGCGCCGCTTGGGTTTTCGGGGGCGTGCGATTGATTTCGTCGGCGAGCAGAACGTTCGCGAAAATAACGCCGGGTTGAAATTCAAAGAATCTCCCGTTGGACGATTCTTGAAGAATAGTCGATCCAAGCAAATCGCTTGGGGTCATGTCAGGCGTAAATTGAGCTCTTTCGAATTTGAGGTCTAGGGACTTTGCGAAGACGCGCGCCAATTTTGTTTTTCCGAGTCCGGGAGCGCCGGTGAGAAGGACGTGTCCTTCGGCGAAAAAGGCTGCGAGAACGTCTTCTAAAAGCTCCTTTTGTCCGATAATTTCCGTTTCGAGTTGTTTAATGAACCGCTCTTTGAAAGAGCCGACGTCAGCAAGAGCGGTTGCGTCGATATCGCTTTGTTGCTCGCTCATGTCGTCGATAATCGATTCATCGTTAGGTCTCATAGCGTCTTTGCCTTTAATGCGGAAGTTCCGGCCTGTGTTCCAATCTTCGGCAGACGATTTGTCGGCTGGCGTTTTGAGATCGTCAGCGTCCGCCAGCCGAATATTCAAGCGTTTTTTTGTTTTTTGTCAATATTCTGAATCGTGAAAAGGAGATCCGCGTGATCGTCGTTTCGACGGCGTGGGAACCTGACGAAATATAGTTGCCAAAACGAAAAGAGTCCTCGTCGATTCCACGTGGCTAAACTGCGGATTGGAGTCAGCGGAAACGTTATTGTTTAGCGGTTCCCTTCGCAATGTATTACTTTTATACTCCTGCCCCCGTTAATTTACGAGTAAAACGCGGCGCGGTTGCAAAAGTGGTTGCATTTCAGTGAAACAGAGGCGTTAGAGCCTGAGTTCGTCCGACGCGTTCGACCCGTTTTTTACCGAGTGAAGACCTGCAAGAGCGTTTTCCGCAGCTTTCGTT
>ONGM01000215.1 GCA_900317365.1 uncultured Planctomycetota bacterium | reverse complement strand
TCGGAAATCGATGACAACGCGGGTTATATTGGCGGCGCGATTTTCGTAAACGGCGGAACGCTTACGATTGAGAATACGACGTTTGAGAATAACGATTCGGCGTATCAAGGGGGCGCGATCGCGGTCTACGGAGCGGGATCGACGGACGCGGCGCTTGTCGTCGCGGACTCGAGCTTTACGTACAACGAGTCCGACCGAGCCGGCGCGATCTACTTCAAGGACGGAGTCGCGAGCGTTTCGGGAACGACCTTCGATCGCAACGAAGCGGCCTATGCGAGCGGCGGCGCGATCACCGTGTCGAACGCGACGTTGACGGCGACTAACGTCGATATGTCGGAGAATATGGCGGGACGTTTCGGCGGCGCGATTTTCGCGGGGACCTCGACCGTTACGATCAACAACGGCGAAGACGTCGCGATCAGCGGCAACACGGCGCAATACGGCGGCGCGATCTACGCGTCGAAGGGCGCCGTCGTCGTGGAAGCCGGCGTTTTTTCGAGCAATACGGCGGAGTACTCCGGGGGCGCGATTTTCACCGGCGGCGCGCTGACGGTTGCCGGCGCGTTTGACGGCAACGAGGCTGGCGAGAACGGGGGCGCGATTTGCGCGAACGACGACCTAACCGCGACGGGCGCGACGTTCGAGAACAACGAGGCGATGGGCGCCGGCGGCGCGATCTACGCGACGAAGGGGGACGTATCCGTCTCCGACTCCGCGTTTAGCGGCAACGCGTCAACGTTGGGCGGCGGCGCGATTCGACTTGCGAAAGTCGAGTCGGCGACGATCGAGAACGCGACGTTTGAAAATAACGCGGCGACGGGCGCAGGCGGCGCGATCAACGCGAGCGCGTCGGGCGAACTGACGATTTCAGGCGGCGCGTTCACCGTCAATAGCGCGGAGAACTCCGGGGGCGCGATTTACGCGACGGGCACGGTCGTCAGTAGTGCGAACGCGGATTACGACGGGAACGAATCGGAGAAATTCGGCGGCGCGATCGCGGTTGTCAACGACTCCGAACTCTCTGTCGAGGGCGGGACGTTTGAAAACGGCGCGGCTTCCGCAGGGGGCGCGATCTACGCGGCGGACTCCGAAGCGACGATCACGGCGGATATTCTAAACAATACGGCGACGACCTACGGCGGCGGTATTTACGCGGTTTCCGCAGATATTAGCGTTCAGAAATCGCAACTGATCGGCAATACGGCGACTAGCTCCGGGGGCGCGATTTTCGCGTCGAAAGGCTCGACTGAGGTCGCGTTTACCGACCTTACGAACAACGCGGCGACGAACGGATTCGGGGGCGCGATCTACGCGACTTCTAACGGCGAGACGCTCACGCTCAAAGGCGGCGAAATCTCGAGCAATACGGCGACGAACTCCGGAGGCGCGATCTACGCGTACCGCACCGAGGTTGTGATTGAAGTCGGAGTCGACGAGAACTCGGAAGAGACGGCGACGGTCTTCGACGGTAACGAATCGCAGAAGTTCGGGGGCGCGATTTACGTCGTTTCCGCATCCACCGAAATCGAAGGCGCGACGTTCACCGGCAACGCGGCGGAGACAGGCGGCGCGATCTACGCGGGCGGGGACGTAACGCTTACGGACGCGACGTTTACGACGAACTCGGCGAGCAATTGGGGCGGCGCGCTCTACATGAAGGACGGGGTCGCGGAATTCGAGGGAGTCGAATTTAGCGAAAACACGGCGGACGCGAACGGCGGAGCGCTTTATCTGCACGCGGCGACGGCGACGCTGACGGACGCGACGTTCTCAGAGAATACGGCGGCGACGTACGGCGGCGCGATCGAGCAAGTCGACGGATCGCTGACGATTTCGTCGTCGACCTTCAGCAAGAACGCGTCTCAAAACGCGGGCGGCGCGATCTACCAACTTCACGGTACGACGACGATTTCCGGAGTTTCGTTCACGGAGAACGCGGCGACGACGAAAGCGGGCGCGCTTTACGTTGGCGCGGGCGAATCGACGATCTCCGATTCGACCTTCTCGGACAACGATTCGGCGCGCGGCGCGGCGATCTACGCGCACGCGGCGACGTCCCTTGAAATTGACGGAGAAGCCTTCCCGGGAACCGGCGCGATCGAAGAAGAGGATCTCTCGACTGCGATTCTCGACGAAGCTTTCGCCGAACTCTTCTTTGAAGAACTCGACTAAGATTCGTTGACCGCGCAGGTCGTAATTAACAACGAGGCGCCGCGTCTAGTCAAAGGACCCGGCGCCTTTTTGTTGGGGCGACGCGGATCTACAGGGGGGCATTGAGAACTCGTAAATCTCGTCTCAACGTTTTCTCAACGAAAATTATATCAAAGAACACAAAACGGCTTGACAAATCTTATCTTGGGTGATACATTGCACACTGGAGTCGTAGGCATTTTCACAACGCTCCGTTGTGTTCAATTCGCGCGTTAGGTCGGCTCAGTCTCCGAACCTATTCATTAGACATAACAATTAAACCATAAGATGCAATTAAAGAATCATGACAAAGCACGGTAATCGTCTCTCCGTATTTTGGGGGAAGGAAATTCGTAACGACGATCGTCAGAACTCGGGACGTAAACTCATTTTAGAAAATCTTGAAGAGCGCCAACTTCTTTCGGCGTCAACGCTTGCGGAAGCGATTGCGATTACGGATCTTGCGTCGAACGCAGGAGTCTTCGCGCAACAAGAATCAGCGCTCGCGCCGATCGACCTCTCAAACGCCGTCACAGACGAAACGGAAACGCCGTCTCTCGTCGTTACAACCGACGCCGACGTTGTCGACTCGACCGACGGTCTCATTTCTCTTCGCGAAGCGATCTCATACGCCAAAAACAATCCCAGCTTGGGGAATACGATCACATTCGCGCCGGAAATTACGTCGGTTACGAGAGTCATACAGGGAAGGTACCATATCGATTTTTCGATCAATATCGGCGACGATTCGACGAACGTTACTATCAACGCCGGGAGCGGCTACCACCGAATATTCGAGATCGACAGCGGCGCGTCCGTTACGATAAACGGCGTCTCCGTGAACGGAGCAAAGTTGAAAACTGGCGCGGACGTCGACTCAAACTATGGCGCGGCGATTTACGTCCATGACGCGAACACGAGCTTGACGCTCAAAAACGCCACATTGTCCAACAACCAGGCGTACGGCGGCGCCGCAATTGCCGTCAAGGCGCGCGACGGCGGAGCCGCGTTGCATATTTCAAATGTGAAATTTATTGGCAACGACGCCACTAACGGCGCCGCCGTCAATATTATGCAAGGTAAGAGTACGAGTAAACCAAACACCGCCGAATTCCAAAACGTCCTCATTGTGGGGAACACGGCGAACAAAGGGGCGGTTCACTGCGAGGAGTATACGACGACGACCTTCCGCAACGTTACCGTAGCGAACAACACCCTGAAAAACAGCGGTAATTCTAACGCGGCCGGTCTCTATTTTGATCGGTACAGCACGCTCAATATGTACAACTCGCTCGTCGTTAATAATGGCGCCAACAACATTAAGTTTGACCGCATCGACGGTCAAGCCCGCAATTCGGCGTTCACCCATATGAACGACACGAGCAATTCGACGTACTTTGGCGGCAATGGCGGATCTTTTAGGAATAATATTACTTTTACGTCGAATATTGACGGGTCGGACGTTAAAACTACCGTTGGCAATTACTTGACGAATAATCAAGCGACCGTCCTGACGTCCGATTACGAACTCAATTACGCGGGGCTTTCGGAAAACGCGAAATATTTTATCGACGCCGGCGACAATCAATACGTAACGTCGGAAATGACGACTGATATCGACGGTCGCGCGCGCAAAGTCAACTATTTGTACTTGGTAAACGACGCCAAGGTCGACCTCGGCGCTTACGAACTCCAACACATTGAGACTCCGTCGATTATCGTAACGACGACGGAAGACGTCGTTGATCCCTACGACAATATGATTTCGCTTCGCGAAGCGGTCGAAGTCTATTTTGAACTCGCTACCCGCGACTTCGACGCGACCGTCGACTCTGCGGGACAAACGGTAACCTTCCGACTTACGACCCCGGGCGAGGTCAAGCTCGGCGGCTCCGAAGTGACGATTTCCGATTCGATGACGATCTACGGCGGAACCAGAGTTGCGATTACGATCTCCGGAGACAACGCGTCGCGTATTTTCAAGGTTGCCGACTCCGTAGAGTCCGTTGCCTTCCAAGGTTTGAAATTCACCAATGGCAAGGCGTACGCGTTTGTCGACTCCTATGAGTCCGGCACGGCGTACGACGAGACGTTGGAAGCGTACAACGGCGGCGCGATTTACGCGACAACCTCGGCGATTACCGTTAAGGACTCCGATTTCATGCTCAACAGCGGTTATATCGGCGGCGCTATCTTCGTCGACGGCGGAACGCTCGCGATCGACGACACGAGCTTCGCGCATAACGAGTCGGCGTATCAAGGCGGCGCGGTCGCGGTTTACGGCGCGGGATCGACGGACGCGGCGCTCGACGTTGCAGGCTCGATTTTTGACTCCAACGCGTCCGACCGAGCCGGCGCCGTCTACTTTAAGGACGGAGTCGCGACGATCGACGAGTCGCGCTTCCTTGAGAATGAGGCGAAGTA
>ONGM01000115.1 GCA_900317365.1 uncultured Planctomycetota bacterium | reverse complement strand
CGACTTGCGCGCGTGTTTTTCGTACGGCGCGAGTTCCCCGATAGGAAGATTGACAACGTTCATAGAGTTCTCCTTCGCGCGTCGCCACGCGAGGAACGCGAGACGACGCGGCGTAAGTTGGTTTTTCAGAATAGTTAAAGCGCAAGAGGAGTCGACGAGATCGTTCCGTCGGCAAGCTCCTGCGACGTAAAGACGGCGCATCCGGCGAGCAGACGTTTCGCTCGCGGCGCGAGTTCGTCGTCGTTCGCGGCGCTTCCGTCAAATCGCACGGACGCGCCGGCGACGGTCGCTTGCGCGATTCCGAGCGCGCGGATCGCGTCGCGACCGGACCCGTCCTGCGTTAGCGTCCAGAGCGCCTGTTCGCACAACGCTGCGATTACGCGTTCGCGCCAGACGCGTTGACCGTCGGCGTCGAGTTCGTACGCGTCGTCGGTGAACCGGCACGCGGCGTCGAGCGTTAGCGACGCGAAGCGGAGCGCGTTTTCACGTTCGCCCGCCTCCGTTTGAAACCACGCGGTCGCGCGCGGTCGGGTCTCGAAATATCGATTCGCTTCGTCAAGCGTCGCCGTTGGTCGCGTCATTTTGCGAACCCTCCGTCCTCGGGGCTTCCTCTTCGGGCGCCGCGTTTTCAGCGTTTGCCGCGTTTTCTTCCTTGCCTTTTTCTTCCGCGATCGGCATGCAGATTCCGGTGATCGGATCGTACTTAACCCCTTTTTCCGCTTCGAACTTTGCGAGGAAGACGTCGTAGGGAACGTTCGCGGGCGCGTCGAAGACCTTGAGAACGCCGTCCTCTTCGTAAACGATCATGCGCGACATGAACGATTTGATTCGTTCCAAAACTCTCATTCTTTTATTCACCTTTATCTCCTTTCTTTTTGACGTTAAGCGAGCGCGAGCGCCGACGGTTGAAGACCCGAAATGAGACAGAGCGCCTGCTTCGCGTTCTTAAATTCCGCCGTGTATTCTCCGATGACGATCGCCTTGCTGCCGTCGACGCCCGGCGTCGTCGCCGGTTCCGTGCGCAGCGCGCGCGTCGCAAGGGGCAGAAGCGCGAACCCGCGCGAGTCGCAGACCCACACGTCCCCGTCCGGAATCGACGGTTCGACGACCACACGGAGCGTCGCGCCCCCTGCCGAAGTGACGAACGTGTCCACGAAACGACCCGCGCGACGACTTCCTTCCCCGACCTGAACCTGGGACGCCATGAACGTCGAAATGACCTGCGCCTGACCCGTTCCGCAAACGATGACGTCCGGCGTGCATCCGGCGTCGAGAACGTCCTGCGCCGCCTGATTCAGCTTGTTCATCGTGAGCGCCGGAGCGCCAGATTGCGGGCGTCCGAGCCCGTCTTCCTGGCGACCGAAATAGTAGAGTCCGCCGAGCGCGCCCGGAGTCGCCGCCGTGCGACGCGTTTTGACCCCGAAGACGAGCGCCGCGTTCATGCGTCGAATGATCGCGTCGACAGCCCTCTGCAACTGTGTCGAGACGTCGTTTTCCATCCCGGCCTGACGAATCGCGGCGGCGGTGCCCGTCAGTTCGACGTCGCCGCGAAAGATTTGCGTAAAATTCGACGCCGCGTCAGATTGCATAAAGAAGTCTTCCCCGGCGGACGAGCCTTCCTGAATCGGTCGCGAATCGAAGACGATCGTGCCGCCGGACGTCGCGGAATAGGTCGCGAGGTCGATCGAGCCGTTCGATTCGGGAACGTGGACGAGAGAGATCTGCGCGGGTCCGACGCTCGCGATGCGCATGGCGCGGGAATCGCCGAGGATATGGCAGAGGTCGCCGACTTGCCATCCGACGGAGGACGCCACGGCGAAGGCGCCCGTTTGCGTCGCGGCGTCGTAAGAGTAGGAAGTAAACGCCTTCGTTTTCGGAGCGTCGACTCCTTCGAGCCAGAAGTGTTCGGTATTCGTCGCGACGCGCGGCGCCGCGTTTCCGTTGGAACGCGGGGGATTGAAGAGGCTGATGAAGCGCGGGGTCTGAGCGACGCGCCAGGAGAGCACGTCGGCGAGATCGACGCGGGCGTTCATAAGATCGAGCGTTGTAATACTCATAAAACGTTTCCTTTCGTGCGTTAGAGTTTGCGGTTAGAATCGAGTTTGCGATTAGAACGGTCGAACGCGCGATTTCGGGGCGGCGTTGAGGACGTCGTCGAAATTAGCGTTTTCATCGTCGAGGGTCGCTCTAAAGAAATCTCTTGCGGCGATCGGATCGGCGAGAGCGCCGGGGTTCGCCATCCCGCCTTGCGAACGATTGAGCCAGTGCGGGGAGAGCGCGATTTCTTCGGCGAGAACTTCGGCAACGAGTTTGGAATCCTCGGTTACGGCGAGTCCGTCGTCGTTTAAAGCGAATTGCGGCGCGAGTCTCCTGACGTCGCGCAGAGCGGATTCGCAGCAGTCCATTTTCTTTGCGGCTTCGACGAGTTGACGCTCGATTTCGCGTCTCGTTTCGCGCTCCTTGTATCGCGCGTTTTCTTCGCGTAGCGGTATGATTTCCGCTTCGAGTTGCGCGGCTCTCGCTCTCGCGGCGTTTGTGAGATCGACGTATCGTCTTAACGCGTCGTCGGTATCGCGCGACTTTCCGGACTCCGCGCGGAGTCTTTCGAGGGTCAGATCGTTTTCGGCGTTTTTTCTGAGCGTTTCGTCGAGTTTCAATTCGAGTTCTCGCCGTTTCTTTTCTTCGCGCGCGGCGGCGCGGTTCGCGGCTTCGCATTTCGCCTTTAACGCGTCCGCTTCGCGATTCGCAATTCGATACGCGGTAACGCCGTCGGCGTTGGGCGCTTCGATGATTTCCGATTCGATCGCCCGCAAGAGTTCGGAGCGATCCGTAAATTCGTCAAAGAGATTCATTCAATTCTTCCTATACGTTTAAAGTATGCGTACAAAACTTGAAACGTCGTCGCCGCCATTTCCGATAGGCGACGCAACTTTCGCCCGGATAGTCGCCTAGAGCGTTCGGGCTATTCGACGAAAAGAAAAAAATAATTTTCGAGAAAATTTGTCAAAAATCGAATAGCAGGCGCTAGGCAGGCAAAGATCGGGCGTCTTGCGAATCGCCGCGATTCGAGAGACGATTGGAAAGTTGCGAACGGCGCGTCGCGTAACGCGCGACTTTAAATGAATTAAGGAGAATATCAAGGTTATGATCGAATTATCGGAAGCGCTCGCGGGCGAGCGCGGGGTCTTCGAGCTGGCGCTTCAAATATTTGGCGAAGAGGGGACGCTTAGGCGAATCGTGGAGACGGACGCGTTCGGTCGCGCAACGTCGACGCGCGAAGAGCAAGTTCGCATTGCGCCGATCTCGAGTCGTCGGGAAGTAGAAGGCGCGGTTTCCGAGACGGGAGAGATCGGCGCGTACGCGACGCGTCGTCGGGCGCGCTTCTTAATCGCGGCGCGTTATTTATCGGGTTCGCCGCGTCCGGAGGTCGATCTTTTGACGGTCGGCGGAACGGAGTATCGCGTCGTCGCCGTCGAGCCGAAGCGAATCTGCGGTCGCGTCGCGGCGTACGAAGTCGGGTGCGTTCGGGAGTAGGGGGATGGAGAAGACGATAAGCGATAAGACGTTGGAGGTCTTGGAGCGCGCGATTTTATCTTTGGAGACGCCCGGTCTCGACGCGCGTCGCATAGCGCGTCCGAGCGCGCGTTGCGATTTTGCGGACGCGCCGATCTACTTTGAGATCACCGCGATCTGGACGGAACGAGGGCAGGAGACGGACGGAACGGTCGTTATGAAAGGTCGGGCCGGGATTTCGATCATGACGGGCGTCGGCGTTGATCGCAGCGTCGCCGATTCGATCGCGAACGCGCTTTTGGAGCTTCTGACGCCGAGGGACGCGCGCCGCTCGCCGTTCAACGCGGTCGCAGCGTCGGAACTGACGACGGCCGCGCGCTATCGACTCTACGGGACGCGCGGAACGCGTCTTGCGGACGAAATCGTAGGAAGTCGGCGCAAGTCGACGATTATATTTGAGTTAGAACTTTTCGAGGAGTAAGTCATGGCGGGAACGAATCGCTGGATAGAAACGGGAATCGCGCGCAAGAATTCCTTGTTGCGCGTCAAGATGACAATGACGACGAAGAGCGGAACGAGCGCGGCGACGGCGGACGTCGGGGACTTTTACGAGTTCAACTGCAAGTCGAAGACTCCGCCGTCCTTTTCGAAAGCGCCGACGTGGAGCGACGTTACGGACAATCCTTCGGAACCGACCGGTTACGCGTACGCCGGTAAGTCTGAACAGTTGGAGCCGATCGTTTTGGTTACGCGCACGCCGATTCAAGTCGTTTACGAGGAATTGCTCGCGCACAAGGCTTCCGGGGACGTTTTTACGGTCGCGTTTGTTTACGACGATCCGCACGAGACGCAGATTTATACGATCAGCGTTCCGAGCTGTCAGATCGTCGACGTCATGCCGAGCGCAGGCGGGGTCGACGGCGGGTCGGAGACGACGATCCGCATTTTACCGGAAGGGGGCGCGGCGGCGAATATGCCGACGGTGGCGACGAGCGCGCGCTCTTAGGCGAGTCGAGAAAGGAGAGGTTTGAAGATGTTTGACGTCAATGAATTCATGAACGCGCCGTGCGTCGACGAGACGTACGTTTCGCGTCGCGGCGCGGAGGAGTTTCGTCTGCGCAGACTCAACGGCGCGGAACGGTTGCGCTTTAACGATTTAACGAATCAGTACGATCGGGTGCGTTACGCGTTGTCGCGCGGACTTCTTTCCGGCGAGGAGAGGCGTCCGATCGGGGAAGAGAACGCGGCGAAGATGATCGAGCGGCACGGGGCGCTTTGCGAGGCGCTTTTCGGGGATATTTTTGAGTTCACGCAGCAGTCGCTCGACAAAGAGGCTGAGATTTGGGCGGAGGTCAAAAAAAAATCGCCGAAGGAGGAGGCGATTCGCTCGAGGTCTTGTTGCGCGAGCGGCGTCGTCGATACGAGCGTCGACGCGGGCGCGTTCCGACCCGGCGCGAACTGATCGAGGACGCCGCGCTTGCGGAGTACGAGGCGGAAGGCGGGCTTGCGGCGACGCGCGAAGAGAACGTTCTCGTGGCGATCTACGATCTTCTCGGCGCGCTGGCGCTGACGCAGGGCGTCGATCTTTCGATTTTGGCGGCGCGCTTGCAGGATTGGGACGCGCTTCGTCCGAGGCGTCGTAACTTTGGAACGGAACCGGCGCGTCGCGAGCGCGAGGACGCGGAGACGCGCCGCGCGTTTTCGGCGCTTCTCGCCCAGGCGCGCGCCGCGTCGCGTTGCGGCGCAGGAGGAAACGAAAAGAATGCGTAAACGAAAAGACGAGTGGCGCCGACTCGAAACGGCGCGCACGGCGCGGCTTGCGGGACCGATACCGCCGACGCCGAACCCGCGCCGGAGGAAGTTCCGCGACGCGGCGTCGCGGTCGCGTCGCGCGTCGATACCGCCGCGCGCTTGGCGGGAATTGGCGCCGTTTCCGCAGTTTTCGTCGTTCGCGTCGACACGCGCCGTTGCGCGTCGTCGTCGCGCGCCTCGCGGGGACGAATTTGAGCAAGGCGTTCGTTTTTCGTTCAGATCGTCGCGTCGCGCGACGCCGGGAGCGGGAGCGCCGCGCAAGGCGTATCAGGCGGCCGAGGCGAGCGCGACGCGGGCGCGAGGCGGCGAATCGGAAGCGCGTCTTCGGGCGCTTTCGCATTTCGACCGAATCGGGACGCAGGGCGAGGCGAGACGCGGGGTTGAATCGTTCGCCTCGCCGCAGATCGCGCGTCGAGGTCGCCGCGCGCCGGAGTGGGAGTCGAGGCGAACGGTTCCGACGCGGGAGGCGTCCCCTGAGCGTCGCCGGGTCGCCGGGGAGGAGGCGGGCGTCGGCGCCCTCGCGGGGTCGGGGAGGCTCGTAGGCGCCGAAGGGCTAGCGCGCCGCGATAGGGCGGGGGGCGTTCGACGGTCGCGTCTTGTCGCCGGAGTTCGGGGAGGCGCGGAGAAGGCGCGTTTTCTTTCGTCCGCGACCTTGGAGGTTTCGGGGGGCGCGGACGCGTCGTCTCGTCTTTTCCGCGCCGCCTCGCCGGGCGCTCGTGGAGGGGAGACGCTTCCGACGAGGCTCGAGGCGCGCGAGCTTCGCGCGTTCGTCGAGCGGGGCGTTGAAGCTGGCGTTGAGGCTGGCGTTGAGCGTTTCGACGAGCCTGTCGTTGACCGGGACGCCGCGACCGCCGCCGGGCGCGCGCCTGAGTTTGCGCCTGAGTTTGCGCCTGGGCGCGTCGTTGGAAGTTCAGGCGGCGTCGCCGAGTTCGTCGACGTCGATTTCACCGACGTCGATTTCACCGGGTTCGAGCTCGCCTCGCGCCGGAATCGTCTTCGCGCGGACGTTTCGAGGCGGCGCGCGGCAGGCGCCGGTCGCCTTTCGCCTCGCCGTCGAGGCGTCTTCCCGGCGCCGTTTTCGCCTTCGCCGGAATCGGCGGCGCCTGAGTCGTCTTCGCGACGGTCGTTTGAGGGCGCGGTCGCCTTTCGTTCGCGCGCTGGGGCGGTCGCCTCGCTCGAAAGCCGGTCGACCGCGTCGCGTCGAGACGGAAGGCTGGAATTGTCGCCTGACGCTCGAAGCCTGTCGGGACTTTGGGTAGGGACCGAGACGGGCGCCCGAGAAGTCGCCTCGCCCGCCTTGCCCGCCTCGCCCGCCTTGTTTTCGGTGGGCGTTGGGGAGGTCGCCTCGCCTGCGTTGGGTATTCGTTCGGCGTTGCTATTTCACGAGCGGGGCGCTTTTTCGGGCGCGGACTCCCGGGGGCGCTTTCGGGAACGCTCAGGGGCGGAGACGCGGTCGGCGTCGGGACGCGGGGGCGGTTGGGATCCGGTCGCCTTCGGGGACGATTCGGGGCGCTTTGGAATTTTAGGTCGCAACGATTCTTCCGTCGAGGCGCTGTTGCGGGAATGCCGGGACGCGCTGAAATTGATCGCGCGGAATCAAGGACTCGACGTAACGCTCGACGCGTAATTTGGAAGAAGAAGAGGCAGGAAGCATGGGTTGGAGACTTTTGCGTCGCATGGAGAAACGCGGGCGCGCGAATGAGAATTACGAGAAAGTCGTCGACGAGGTCTACGAGCTGGACTCTGCGGACGACTTTAACGCCTTTCTTCTCGCGTTCAAAAAGAAAGGCGGGATAACGGTCGAACGTCGCGGAATTTTCGCGTACTATTTTACCGTAGAGTCCGTCGAGATCGAGCGACGCCCGCCGATGGCGACGGGCAAAGTTCAGGCGGTGGCGACGATCACGCTTTCGTTATTAAAATCGTCTGAAGGCTTGATTCCACCTTGGGAACTTGCGCCGTACTCTTTTCGAGTCTCGACGCGGTCGATCGAAGAGACGACGACGCGCTTTTATCCAGGAGTCGGGGACATAACGTACGGACGCGGGCTTTCGACGGCGGTTCCCTTGACGAACACGGCGGGATCGCCGCTTCACGGTCGTTCGAGTCGCGCGTTGGCGCTCGTGGAGTTTTCTTATAACGCGCCGCTCTCGTCGTTCGATTCTCGACTCTTTTGGGCGGCGCATGGGAAAATCAATCGACTCACGACGACGATTTGCGGCATGACGTTTCCGCCGCGTACGATTCGGTTGGAGTCTTTCGGCGCGAGTTACGCGACGGAGACGGTCGAGACGACCGACGCCGCCGGCGCGAACGGTTCGACGACGTGGCGCTATTATAAGATTGACGTCGGTCTTCTTGCGAACCCTCGCTCTTACGATCAACTCTTTGCGAACGTCGGAACGCGATTGTATCGGAACGGTTTTCTCGCGCAGATATGGCGTTGGACGGTCGGCGGGGTCGCGCGGTACGGAACCTACGGGGAATATCGCGAGTCGGGAGCGAAGGACGGCGAGCCGGTCGGGGAGAACGTTTCGCTCGATTTTTCAGGTTCGGCGGTTTCTCCGATACCGACGTATCGAGTCGGAACGCCCTTTGAGCCGGTCGACTTTTCGTCGCTCGGTCTTCCGAGCGAGGCTCCGAGTCAATGGCGCGTCGAGGTCGAGTGAGAATAATAAGGAGACAAGGTTCATGGTTAAGAAAATGACGATAACAAGCGCGGCGGCACGTCGGATTGTGGAGCTTGGCGCGTCGTCGCGCGAAGTCTCGACGAGCGAGCCGGGTTACGTTCCGGAGCCGTATCGTCCCATCGAGGAAGTCGAAATTCGCTTGGCGCGACTTCAAAGCGCGTGGGAACGGAACGCCGCCGGCTTGTGGCACGCTCAAGCGTGTTTTATCGTTGGGGACGGCGGTCGCGCGGACACGAGTTTTCTTTTCGACGCGTGCTGTCCGACGGCGGTCGTTAAGCCGGAAGGGGAGCCGTACTCTTGGCGTTTTTACGTCGTCTGGCGCGGGCGTTGGGAGTCGCTTCAGCATTATGTGAAGCCAGGCGCGAAATACGCTGGTGGCGCGGCGATCGAAGTTTCGCGCTACGATTCGAGCTCAGGCGCGATTCTGATCGACAACGCCGGTCTTCGCGGAGCGAAGGTTGCGACGGACGATTCGTATACGGATCAAAACGGGATTTTGTACTTTAACCCGCGCCATTTTTCGTGGAAATCGTCGTCGATCGGCGTCGTCGGTAAGAGAGAAATTTGTTTGCGCACGCGTTTGGTCAAGGTCGTAACGGACGTCGTGGACGGCGTTCCTCAATACGCGCAGGTCGAAACGCTTGGGGGCGAATGAGCGATTCGATCGGCTTTTTCACGGCGAAGCCGTCGAACAAGGCGAAGGGGTAGATTGACTTGACGGATTAGTAAAATTGGTTAAAATGCGCGTTAGTTGCAGTTCAGACGCTCCGATTGCAACGATTAACGCGTCTTTGATTGTTTTAAACGCGTAAAAAGGAGGTCGGCTTAGCGAATTTCGTGAGTATGCGTCGAGAAAACGCCGAATATTGGAGTATACTTGGCGTTGATGCGTCGCGACTCGCGGCGCGTGGCGCGACGTCGCCGTGTGAAGTCGCGTTACAACGGAAGACGCTGTTTATGAGCGCAGAATCATATAGGACGCAATGTCATGAGCGCAATGGTCGTTAAAATGGAAGGAAATAAATCGAGCGAGACGGAATCGTCAAAACGAGCGCAACGGGATTTGACGAGTCAGTTTTCATTCAAGAGTTCGGAAGACGCGATTCGCGCGTTGAATAGTCTTCAGATTGAGAATTTTGGAGCCCTCGAACGGATTCTTGCGACTCCGTAGTCTCCGATAAGTTCGTTCGGTCTTCTATGAATCGATCATCTTTGACTCTGAAGCGCTCGCTTTAGGTTGAGCGTTTCATAACGTTGAGGGAAGCGCGTCCGCGTTTGCGCGGGCGCTTTTCTTGTTTAGGCTGAGAATCGACCTGTTGACGATTGCGTTGGACTTTAAGATCCTAAAAAATGTTTGTTCGCAATCTTGGTCCGGACGAAGGATATTCTTTTGTCTATATGAGGTTACATAGAAAGACTCCTTTAACGTGCGATTGTTTTTGAAGAACGCTGAGCAACCCCCCTTTTATTGCGCAATTATTTAGATACAATATGACGACGTTGGCAAACCGAGTTACACAATTCGTCGATATTCGTTTCATTTTGGAGCGAGTGCGACTATCAAGCGCACGATAGGAGGACAAACACAATGTCCACAGTACCGGCAATAGGCTCGAGAATCAAACGACTGAGAGCAAAACTGGGATTAACTCAAGTTGCGTTCGCAGAGAAGATTGGCGTCAAAGGCGGAGTCGTTTCCGCTTGGGAAAACGGAACGGCTCCCGTTCCGTACGGACGCGTTCTTATCATCTGCGAAGCGTATCGCGTCAATGAACGCTGGCTCCAGAACGGGATTGGCGAAATGATGGCGCAGAAGCGTCCGTCAATGGCGCCGTCGCGCGATCACGCCCTCGAGTTCTTTCTACGTATTCTTGACCGCACGACTCCCGACGCGCGTCAAGAAGCGCTCGATTTTTTACGCGACGTTCTCGATCGTTACGATCGACTTCAGAAGGACGAAGGGGAAGATCCGAGCAGTAATTTCCGAAATCCGTCCGACGTTCAAATCTATTCTGCGGACGACGATTTTGATAACGACGACGATTACGAAGACGAGTACGAATACGACGAGGAAGACGAGTACGACGATTAATGCGTCGACTTGAAACTTCTTCGCGAAACTTCTCGAAACGCCGGAGTTCGTCGTTGCGTTTGCGTGTTGAAACCGCGTCGTTTGATTAGGACGCGGTTAGCTCTCTTACGCAAAAAAAATCATGAATCTTTACGCGAAAGCGAATCTTTAAGCCGCGCCGAATAGTCGCGGTATCCGTATCGTCGCGTTAAGCGAACGCTCCTAATAAAAAACGCCGGTCTGCGTTGAACGCGGATCGGCGTTTTTCCATTGTCGACGATTAGCGTTGCAGTCTCGGCTTCGAATCGCGTTCCGAAACTTTATTATCGCGGCTATTTGAGTCCGGTTTTGCGGACTCACTGAGATTACGAAACGCGTTCGAAACGCAATGAGACGCGCTACGACGCGCTATGAGACGCGCGTCGCAGCGCCGTGCGAGACGTTAAAGATCGTCAAAAGGGTCGATTACTTTTCGTACGTTTCGCGAACGAGACCGAAGTCGATATACTGACCGCCCTTCGTCTGGTTGCAGTGAACCGCGACGACGTTCTTACCGACTTTGAGCGCGGAAGCGAGCGCTTTCGTGTCGACGTCGGCGTAGTAATAGTACTGGTATCCTTTGAATTCGCCGATTTTCACGCCGTTGATATAAACTTCGGCGTCTTCGTCGTGCGAAACGTAAGCGAGCATGCTTTCCGGATTCGCGATATCGTCGGCGGTCAATTCAACGGCGCGACGGAGCCAGATATCGTCGGTATCCCACGTGGTGCGGACGACCGAAGACGGCGTGCCTTGCGTGCCGAATCCGCCTTCGCCTTCTTTCCAAGCGGCGTCGTCGAAATCGGCGGCGGCCCAGTTGTCGGCCGGCTTATCGAAGGTATACTTCCAGACTTTTGCTTCGTTCTTGGAGCAACCGATGATAATGGAGACTTTCGGCGCGGGACCGCGGAGCGATTCGTTCGAAGCGCGCATCTTGTCGACCGGGTACTTAATGACTTCGCGGTCGTAGGACATGAAGCCGTTGACTTCGATTTCGACGTCGGTCGTTTGCGTATAGACGGCGGCGGAGAGACCCTTCTCGATGAGCGGGCGCATCGCGCGGTTCAGGCTGTTGTAGCGATTGAAGAGCGCGTCTTTATCCGCGAAGGTAACGTAGCCCCAGTTGCCGTTGTTCTTCCAGGAGTGATCCGGAATCGGGAGACCGAGTCCGCCGTATTCGCCGAGGACGGTCGCGCGATTCTCTTCCGCCGGGAACATACCGGGACCGGGGTAGTTGTGCATATCGTGGACGTCGCCGCAAGGACGATCGGCCCAACCGGAGGTGCAGTTGACAAGGCGGGTCGGATCGAGAGATTTGCAGAGATCGACGATGCGCGGCGTGTCAAATTGACCCCAACCTTCGTTGAAGGGGATCCACATGACGATGCAGGGGAAGAAGTCGAGAGAATCGAACATCTGACGAAGTTCGATTTCGTAGTAAGCGACGGATTCCGGGCTACGGAGAGCGTCGGGTTCGCTCGGGGAAATGTAGTGCGCGGTGTCGCCGCTGGGCATGTCTTGCCACACGAGCATACCGATCTTATCGCAGGCGTAGTAGTATCGCGCCGGCTCGACCTTGATGTGCTTGCGAAGCATATTGAATCCGAAGTCCTTGAGGACTTTGAGGTCGTAGATCATGCCTTCTTCGGTCGGCGGAGTGTAGAGACCGTCCGGCCACCAGCCTTGATCGAGAGGACCATGTTGGAAGACGAACTCGTTGTTGAGCATGAGTCGGGTGATTCCGTTCTCATCTTTTCCGAGCGAGGTCTTGCGCATGGCGTAGTAGGTTCCGACTTCGTCGATCGTTTCGTCGCCGTTGACGAGCGCGACTTTGAGATCGTAGAGTTTCGGATTGTTCGGCGTCCAGAGTTCTTTTCCTTCCGCGCTGAACGTGATCGTCGCTTTACCGGAGACGACTTTCGCCGTTTGATCGCCGACCTTGACTTTGAGGCCTTCGGCGTTCGCGGCGTCGACGACGACCGCGACGGTCATGTCGTCGATATCGGAGATCGGGCGAACCTTCGTAATGTGCGCCGTCGGAACCGCTTCCATCCAGACCGTTTGCCAAATACCGGTTACCGGCGTGTACCAAATGCCGCCCGGGTTATTGATTTGCTTGCCGATACCCTGCGGACCGTCGTTCGTGGGATCCCAGCATTTAACGACGAGGTTTTGCTCGCCGTCTTTGCTGAGCGCGCGCGTCAGGTTCACGGTGAAGGGGCAGTAACCTCCTTGGTGGGAACCGACTTTGACGTCGTTGAGGTAAACGTCGCAACGCCAATCGACGGCGCCGAAGTTGAGCAGGATTTGCTTACCGGCCCAGTCGGCGGGAATGTCGAGCGTTTTGCTGTAGAGAAGATAGTTGTCTTTTCCGACGCGTTTACCGACTCCAGAGAGCGCGGATTCGGGGCAGAACGGAACAAGAATCTTGCCGTCGGCTTTTTCAAATTTCGGCGCGACTTCGCATTTCGGCGCTTTTTCTTCGACGGGTACGATCGCGTAGTCCCAAAGACCGTTGAGATTGACCCAAGATTCGCGCGTCATTTGCGGACGCGGATATTCCGGAAGCGGTTGATCCGCTTTGACGTCCTTCGCAAACTTCGAAAGAAGAATGTTGTCGACCGGTTTCCAGTCGTCGGCGAAGGTCGGCAAAGCGACGCTAACGAGAACCGCTACGGCTCCCAGTAAGAACGATTTTTTCATCGATCGCCTTTCCTAGTGAAATGGTGGATAAAAGTCGACGAGCGGCGATTCTTGTCGCAAAAACGTCGCTCGACGATTTGTAAGCTAAACAATCATAATAAGCCAAACGAACGCCGTCGATCGCGCGCGCGACAAACGGCGAGCGTCTCGTTAATATATACGAGGTCGCGCCTGGCAACAATAACGAAAAATTTCTTTTTTGATTTTTAACGGCGCTTTTTCCGATTTCTCACGGCTTTACCATCCGCACGCTTCGCGGACGTTGACCATCGCCTCGAGAACGTCGTTCCACGTTTGCGGATTCGTCATCGCGCTATTCGGGAACATGCACCCGTCCCAGCAGATGTGATTGAAACGACGCGACGGCTTGCCGTTGTCCATAAGCCAGAATTTCGCGTATTTCGTTATGTCCAGCTTCCCGTTCGGATCCTTCGGAAGACAGTGCCGACCCGTCTTGTCGTGCGCGCCGCTGCCGAAGACCGTTCCGTCGTTCTGCGCGACGTGGAAGTCGATCGTCCAAGGACGGAGCGCGTCCGTCATTTTGCGATACGCTTCGTCGTATACTTCCGTTTGTCCCCACTCGAAATCGTCGGGAAGAAGTCGATCTTCCGGCGCGTTCGCTCCGAGAAGGAAGAGGTTCGTGTGCGACATGTCCGCCTGGAATCCGAGCGTCTGCGGCAAATCGACCGATTCCAGAACCTGAACGCATTTCCGCCAGCTGTGCATTCCGCCCCAGCAGACCTCCCCTTCGAGCGCGAGCATTTCGTCGTATTTCATCGCGATTTCGCACGCCTTTTTGAACGTGTCAACGATCTGCGCCGTATTACCCTCGGGATCTTTCGACCATTCTTCGACCCCGCAAGAGGAGTCAATGCGCACGCAACCGTTCGGACGCACTCCGCGACGGCGCAACTCCGCGCCGATCGCGCAGCCTTCTTCGACCGCGTTAAGAAACGTCGCGCGTCTCTCTTCCGACCCGATCGCGGACCCTGCCCAGACGTTCGCGACGAGAGATCCGATTTCGAGACCGTAGTCGGAACAAAGCTGACATACGCGATCAAGCTCCGAATCGCGTTTTGACGGATCGAAGTGCGGCGGCGCTAAAAAAAGATCGAATCCGTCGAATTTGACGCCGTTGACCTCGGCGCCCTTCGTTAATTCGAGCATTGTAACAAGGTCGAGACACGGCTCACCGTCCCCGACGCCTTTGCCGACAACTCCCGGCCACGTGGCGTTGTGCAACTTTGGAAAGCGTTTTTCCCCGCTTTTAGCCATTTCAACTCTCCTCTGTGGTTTCGTGACGTTCTTTGGACTTATGGCGAAAAATAACTCTTCGCAACGGACGCTGATTGTGTTGTTACGAATATAACAGAAGCGCGGGACGTTTTCAATCGTTGATTCAATCGTTGACGGAAAATATTGAACTCTTTCTTCTCCTCTTTTCCTGATTTCTGAGAATACGGGCCTTCGTCGACGCAAAGATTTGCAAAATTTCCAACCTTACGCCACTAAAACCATTTGCGAGGTCTTTATGAAAACAGATTCTTTGGCGACGTTCGCGCTCTTGATCGCAAGCGTCGTCGCGACCGGCGCCGTCGTCGAATCCGCGCGCGCGGAGGACGCGAACAATCCGGGACTCCGATCGAAGTACGTGCGCGTCGAAGGACTTGCCAACCCGATCGAGGCGGAAGAGGAGTGCGACGCCATACTCCGAAGGCTATTTCAGCGGTACGGCGTTCCGCAAAGGTGGCGGCAATTTCCAGTGCGCTTTTCGAATCGACCCGGCGGCGCGATCGCAGGATACACCTCGTACGTTTACCCGAACGTAACGGAGACGGTGATCTTCCAGTCGTTCGCGGAAGCGCGGGGCGGAACGCTCGATCACGAATTGACGCACGCCTTCTTCTTCTACTTTCTGGACTCTCATTTCGACCTCTTCTTTAACGAAGGAGTCGCGCAGAATTCCGAATACGCGAAGAGAGGCGAGCTTCGGGTCGAGGTCGCCCGGCGTTGCGCCGCGAACGAGTTCGCCCGCCTTCGGACGCTTTGCGGTCGCGGGGAGTACGACGCGCGCCTTAACCTTTACGTTCAGGGTTTTAGCGTCGTCGATTATCTGATCGGCCGCGCGGGATCGCTCTGGTTCGCGGCGTTTCTTCAAGCGCTTGCGCCGGACGCGTCGAACGTCGACGCGGCGCTCGACGACTTTTACGGGATCGCCGGGCTGGAAGCGCTCGAAGCCGAGTGGCTCGTCTACGTCTGCGGCGGTCAGGATCGCGAGTCGACTCGCGCCGTTAAATAACGAGGTTAAATAACGAGGTTGTGCAACGAGAACTATCCGACTTTTTTTGAAAGGAGAACTATGAGAGGAACGTCTAGACTTACCGTCGCGAACGTTTTCGCGGCGCTGATATTTGGCGCGACGCTTGCGCGCCCGGTCGATTTCGCGCGCGGCGCCGAGGAGCCGCAACGCGCCGTCGTCGTTTGTCCCGCCGCGTTGATCGCGTCTCAGACGTCGTCGGGCGCGCGAGAGGGCGTACGAACGCCGGTCCCGGAACGAGGCGAGGTCGACGTGGAGACTCCCCTCGGTCAGGTGCGCGCCGTTTTAGGGATTTTAGAGGAGTTGAAGGCAGGCCGTCGTGCGGATTCCGAGCGCTACGAGGCGCTCATCGCCGCGCTTGAATCGCACGACGCGCGCGTTCAGGAGCGATTCGACGCGCTATGCGTCGGCGCGAGCGAAGGCGAGGCGAAAGGCGAAGGCGAGGCGACGGGCGCCTTGGGGAACGCCGCGAAGGCGTCGGACGCGAACGCGGCGATTCCGACGGCGGCGGTCGCGGCGGCGATTCGGCGCGAAGCGACGCGGTGGACCGTTCGTTGGGCGACTCGCGCGCTCGTCTTTCTCGCGACGTTCGTTCTTGCGGGCAAAATCGTCGATCTGATTCGCCGTCGCATTCAACGTTAAAAGACAGGCTTGACGGCAGGCGCGCGCGGCGTCGGTTCGATCGTTATAGAAAGGAGGAAGCAGAAGCATGTCGATAGTATATTTCACGAACGCGGCGTCGGTGGGGGCCGGTTCCGTCGTCGACGCGATTCAGAGGGCGTCGGACGGGGACGTCGTGGCGCCGGATCCGAACGCGTTTCCGTTAGGCGAGCGAATCGACGTTCAATTGACGTCGACGTTGGATTTGACGAAATCGCTTTCGTTCGACGGACGAGCGCGTCGCGTGCGACTGATCGCGTCGACGTACACGTGCGTAACGGCGTCGGAGCGATCCGGTTGCGCGGATTTAACGGCGATCGATTTTGAGTTTGTCGGCAGCGTTCGCAAGGAAGGCGGAACGGCGCGATACGTTCGTTGCGCGTTTTACGGCGCCGCGTATTCGAGCAACCTTGCGATCTTTACAGAAGGAGCGGTCGGGATGCTCGAAGATTGCGTCGTTGCGGGATCGCGCGTGGCGGGGGTGCGTTCGATCTCTTCGCGCGTAACCGTTTTGCGTTCGACGCTCGCAGGCAACGTCGGCGGGGATCTTTCACAAAACGCGGCGGCGTACGCTCCGATTTGCGTCGACTCGATCGCGAACGCGGTTCCGTCGACGGTCGGATTTGTCGACGGGCCGCCTGACGCGCTGGATTATCCGGAAGGTCGACTTCCTTGGGAGACGTGGAATCTTCATTTGACTCCTAGCTCGCCTTACGCGTCAGGCGCGACGGACGCGACCCCTTGTTGCGATTTCGACGGTCTGAAGCGGGGTCGAACCGACGGAACGCGGGCGATCGGGGCGTACGAGGTCGGGGAGTACGATTTCATTTGGCGCGGCGTTGACGCGGAGGGCAGCGCGATCGCGAGTCCTTCGTTCGGCGCGGCGGACGGTTGGTTCGACGCGTCGGGCGCGGTCGCGACGTCGGCTCCGCGAGGACGGCTTTACGTCGGGCAGACGACGGCGTTTGCCGACGCGCCGCCTTCGGGTTCGAGCCTGACGGCGTTTGGCGGCGCGAAGGTCGTCGCGGTCGGAGTTTGGGAGGGCGAAGCGCTGACGCTCGGGATCGGATCGAGCGCGGAGTTTGACGCGGCGCGTTTGGAGACGTCGACGTTGGGAGAGCGCTCGTCGGCGTCGTTTGGCGAGGGACGGACGACGCGCCTAACGCTCGAAGAGGGCGCGACGATCTATTTGACAGGCGAAGCGCCGAGTTTCTTATTCGGGGAAGGCGACGTTTCCAACGCGTATTTTCGGACGTTGGGCGCGACGTCGGGGCGCGTTCGACACTGGGATCGGGTCGATTTGTCAACGATCGTGTTTGACAATACGACTCACGAGGTCGCGAGCGCGTCGGCGTCGAGTTTTTGCGCGACGTCGAGATCGCCGCGCGTCGTCGAATTCGAGTGGGAGGTCGCCGATCCGACGATTCCGATCGCGCTCGAGAGGTTGGAACCGAACGGCGAATGGAGGGTGGTCGCGTCGGGACTTTTGAGTTCGCCGACGACGTTGGGAGTCGCTCGATCAGGTCGTGTAACTTGGCGATTGTACGACGGGGGCGGGTATCTTTCAGACGCGTCGTGGACGTATAGCGGCGCGCAGTTTTCGGCGATCGCGATCGCGGTGGGCGCGGAGCGAACGGAACAGAATTGGGAGGCGATTTGTCAGATGGCGACTACGAGCGAGAACGTCATGATCGGTCAGGGAATCACGATTTTAGCACGGATTTACGACGCGTTCGACGCGAGCGTCGCGTTGCTCAACGACGGGTCGAACGTAACGAGCGTATCGTATACGTGCTATTACAATTCGAACGGATTGTTTGCGGAAACGAACGCGGCGGTCGAAGGGCACGAGAACGTCGCGGTTGGAACGGAGACGGTTTTGGAGGCGCTTCAAACGTCGGACGCGTGGACGCGCGACGACGTCGGATACAACTTCGTTCTGACGCCTGACGTTCGGGAATACCCGCTCTTTCGTCAGGAAGGGAGGTTTCAAATCAAGGTGGAGATTCGCGTCGCTCAGGGGAACCCGATCGTCTTTTACGTTCCGGTAACGGTCGTGGCGCGAACGTAAGCGCGCGGAACGCCTGAAATAGAGCGCCGCCGTTTGGATTTTTGGTCCAAACGGCGGCGCTTTTTTGTTATGAACGAAGATTTTCGTCTTCGGAAGGCTCTTAATTAACGCGCTTATTTAACGTCGGGAAACTGTTCTTCGAGGTCTTTGTTGAGTCGTTTCCCACGCGCGCGAATGTCGAGAACCTTGCCGTCTTTGCCGACGAGAACCATCGTTGGAATCGATTGGATCGAATAGTATTCAACGAGGTTGACGTACTCTTTTCCGCCCTCTTCTTTCGACTTGACGGAGAGCGCTCGGGACATGGTTTTCCACGGAAGTTTGTGTTCTTCTTCGAATTTCTTGAGGACGTCGAGGTCGTCGTCGAGACTGTATCCGATCACTTCAAAACCGGCGTCGTGATACTTCTTATACTGTTCGAGAACGTTCGGAACTTCCGCGAGGCACGGTCCGCACCAGGTCGCCCAGAAGTCGATGAGAACAACTTTGCCGCGATAGGAATTCCAATCGATCTCCTTGCCGTCGAGGAAAAACCCTTCGATCTTCATCTCATTGCCGACGAGATTGTTAAAGCGAACGACGCCTATGAAAAGATCGGCGATTTCTTTCTGGAATTCATTTCCGTCTTTAAATTCTTCGACGACGCGTTTCGCGAACTCCAAGGCGAGTTCCGCGTCGTAACCTTTAAGGAGCGCGTTAATATCGTCGGCGTCGTACGCGACGTCGGCGTTTTCGCGAAGAGCGAAGAAGTTTTCGATCTCTTTATTGAGCGCGTCCCGATCGTCTTCTCGAATCGCCTTAGCGACCGCTGCGGGAACTAGAACGCCGTCGATGAGACCGAGATAGTTTTTATTAGTAACTTTGTCGTGAAGCTCCTTCGCGACTTCGTAGTTTCCCGTCGCGTGCAAGACCTGCGTCAGCATAAAGAACGCTTCTTCGCGCGTTTTGATCGCTTCCTCCGATTCCAACGTGTTCAGAAAGACGGAGCGGAGCGCTTTTTCCAAATGTTTCCAATATCGCTCAATCTCTTCCGGCGAATGCGCCTTTTCGCCTTCGGCGCCCGCCGCTTTCATGATTTTCGGGTAAAGATCGACATAGAAAGACGGTTCTTTACCGTCGGGAACGTCGAAGATAGAGTCGTCAGTCGCCGTCTCCGACGCTGCGTTCTCTTGCGCGGCGCTTTCCCGAGACTCGACGTCTTGCGCGAAGACCACGCTAGGCAAGAGCGCCGCGACGAACGCTAACGACAGCGCTGCAAGTCCTAATCGATACGATTTCATAAGGTTTCCTTCTTATTATGTTGAAACTGTTTGCGGCTTGATTGAGTCGCGGTTTACGGTCAAAATTGAGTTTGTTTCTGAGAACCGTTCTTTGTAAAGCAAGCTCGATGAGTCGAGGCGTTCGCAACGACGAATTGCGCCTGACTCTCCAACCTCTCGCATCGCCGAACGGGTCTCTTGATTTTGGCGACGCGCGCCTTTGCCAGTAACGGTGAAAAATGTCGAACGTGTTGGCGTGTTAGTAATGCAATACAGTGTAAAAGAGAGCGGTTGACAAGTCAAGCGTATTTTGAAAATTTTCAATGTTATCGCCTCGTGGCGTCGTCCCCGCGCTATGATTTCGCGAAGCGAAGCGCAAACGTCACAAAACACCGTCCCGACGCCGCGTTTTAACGGAACCCAAAACAGCGTCGCGAGCGAGAGTCAAGTCTAGCGTTTTTCCTTGACGTCTGTTGATAATGAAAGTATAATAGCCGTCATGGAAAGGAGCGTGATTCTAATGACAGACTCGACAGG
>ONGM01000113.1 GCA_900317365.1 uncultured Planctomycetota bacterium | reverse complement strand
GATGCGCGAGTGCTACGTTAGCTTGGTCGGAACGCTCAACGTCGATCCCCGCAACATCTACATCTTGTATGCGGACGGCGACGATACAGGAAGATCTAAAACTCAACTTTCGCAAAATAACTTGACCTTACAGGCGCCAAATTTGAGTTTTGCCACCTCGCAAGGGACGACCGTTCTTTCCGCGACCGGCGACGATTTGACCTACGCGCTCAGCCAAATTGCCGCGCGGATGGATTCGAATTCCCACCTCTTCGCATCTTTCTATGGGCATGGGGTCGGCGAACCGATTTTATCGCAGAAAGTCGACTACCTCAACGATCGCAACGACTATCTCTGGGGTTGGGACGATAAAGGCGATAAAACCTCGGACGTCAAAGAACCGAGTATTCCCGGCGAAATGGTTCGCGACGCCTTCTTCCAAATCAAGGAAGGATACGTTACGATTGCCGTCAACACATGCTACAGCGGCGGTATTATCGACGACATTGTCGATACGACGACAAATCGACCGACTAATACCTACGACGGTTCCGCACACTTCGCCGTCGCCGCATCCTCGAACCATTACGAGTCCTCGTGGTACTCCTATGCGAACAATAGAGTGTCGGGCTATATGCCGACCCTTGTGAGCGCGATAATGACCTATAAAACGACCGGGCAACTCTTCCAATATGCGGAAACGTACGATCCCTACCGCGCTCCCGGTTCTTGGGCGCCGAACCAAGGAAACCTCACGTCGAATGAGGAACATCCGTGGCACGCCGGAGAAAACTTCTCCGTCTTTGCTCCCGCTCTCTCCGTTGACGCGCCGACGCTAACGGCAACCGCGACTTCGAATTCCGTTACGGTCGATTGGAACGCCGTCGTTCATGCGACTGGATACACGATCCAATACGGAATCCCAGGCGGCGAGCTTACGACCGTTTCCACGACCGACACGACCATTACAATTCCGGGACTCGTTTCCGGTCAAACCTACGTCGTTAAGGTTTGCGCCAACGGCGACGGCACGAGTTACGGAAATTCCGGATATAGCGTCCTAAACGTTACGCCCCTCGTCGAGGCGACGCAGCTTTCAGCTCCGGTCGTTCAAACCCTTGAAGCGACGGCTGAAGCCTTCACGTTCACGTGGAACGCGATCGATCACGCGACGAGCTATACGTTCAAATACGTCGATCCGAGAACTTCGCAAGAGGTTGTCGTCGATAATTACCAGGGAACGAGTTACTCCGTCTCTAATTTCATTCCCGGCGCGACCTATGTCGTCCAACTTCGCGCAAACGGAGACGGCGTCGAATATCTCGACTCCCCCTTCAGCACGAACAATCTCACCGTTCGCGTTCAACTCGACGCGCCGATCCTTAGCGTGTCGGAAATCTCAGATCAATCCATTACGGTCAATTGGAACGCGGTTGACCACGCGACGAACTATACCGTCGCATACTTTGACGATAACGGTCAATTTATAGAACTCGCTCCCACGACGAATACGAGTTATACGATCAACAACGTCGTTTCCGGAAAAACTTACGTCTTGAAGGTGCGCGCAAACGGCGACGGAAACGACTATCTCGACTCGCAATATAGCGAAGCAAACCTGACCGTCACCGTCAAGACGAAACTCGCGACGCCAACGATTAACGCTTCCTCCACGACAAACTCCATCACCGTCAACTGGAACGCCGTCGCTAACGCCTCCGGGTACTTGATCACCTATGTCGTCGACGGGCAAGAGACCTCCGTCACCGTAAACGGCGTTTCCTACACGCTTCCGGGACTCAATTCAGGAGACGACTACACCATTGCCGTTAAGGCGGTCGGAACAGGCGATCACGTCGATTCCGACTATAGCGATTCTCTAACCGTAATGGTCAAATCTCAACTCGACGCCCCAACGATTACCGCGACAAGTTCCGACCACAACTCCGTCAGCGTATCGTGGAACGCCGTCGCGAACACGTCCGGATATACGGTGACGTATGCCGTCGCAGGCACGTCCGACTGGTCGACCGCACAGACGACGACTACTTCCGACACGCATATTACGATTTCGGGTCTCAACTCGGGAACTCGGTACGTCGTTAGAGTTGCGACAAACGGGGATCAAACGAACTACGTCGATTCCGATTACAGCGCTACTGACGCAATTCTGGTTAAGACTAAGCTCCCTTACGTTCCGTCGATTACCGACGTAAACGTTGATTCCAACTCCATTACGGCAACTTGGTCCGCCGCTCCGGGGATGGGTTATACGCTCGAATACGCAGTTTCGGGAACAAATCAGTTTGTTCCAATGACCGTATCGGCGACAACCTATACGATCGGAAACCTCGTCTCGGAAACAACGTATGATCTCCGCGTTAAGGCAAACGGCGACGGCGACTATTACGTCGACTCCGATTACAGCGTCATTGTGAGCGTAACCGTTAAAAAGCAGCTTGAAGCGCCGACGATTGTCAACACAAGCTCGACGACAGACTCAATTGTAGTCAGTTGGAACGCCGTGAAAAATGCGTCGGAATACACGATAGCGTATGCCGTCGAAGGCGCCGAGGACTTTAATTATATCGTTGAATCCTCCTCTTCCATTACGATTAACGATCTCGTACCAAATCAAACGTACATCGTTAAAGTTAAGGCGAACGGAGTCGGAAACTACGTTGATTCAGAATTCGGCTCGCTTGTAAGCGTAACTGTCAAGACACAGATAGCAACGCCGGAAATTACAACTTGGTTGGCTACGATCAACACGATTACGATCGACTGGACGTCGAGCGTTGGCGCGACGAAGTATTACCTCCAGTACCGAGAGTTCGGAGCGTCAGATTTCACTACGATATCAACGCCGCCGAATGAGACAAGTCACACGTTTGACAGCTTGTCGAGCGGAACAACGTTTGAGTTCCGCATTCGCGCCGTCGGGGATGGAATCGTCTCCGTCAGTTCTCCATACGGCTCCTGGATTAGCGTGTCGACAGAGATAGAAGAGACGGATGAAGAATCGCCGTCAACGATCGTTACGACGCTAGACGACGTCGTTGACTCGTACGACGGTCTAATCTCGTTGCGCGAAGCAATTGCATACGCGAACCCAGAGGAGACGGTAACGTTTGACGCGTCGTTAAACAACGGAACAATCACTCTTTGTGGAGAACAGCTTGAAATAGCAAAAGCGATTACGGTCGACGGATCGGAGCTCGATTCGATTATGATCGACGCGGACGGGCTTTCTCGCGTTTTCTATTTGAGCGCAAACAATATTACGCTTAAAGGTTTGACAATCACAGGCGGAAACGCAGGTGAAGAAAACGGCGGCGGCGCGTACGTTTTAGATGGATTGAGCGCATCGATTATAGATTGCGCGATAATCGGCAACACGGCGACAAGGGGCGGCGGCGTGTGCGCGCTAGACGGCAATTCGTCTGTCGGCGGAACAAACGTCTCTATTGTCAATTGCGAGATAACCGGAAACACGGCGACGAGCTTGGGTGGCGGCGCGTATGGCGGAACCGTAACCAACTGCATGATTGCTAATAACAAGTCGGCTTCCGGCGGCGGCGTGTCACGAGGAATAATTACCAACTGCACAATCACGAATAACGAGGCGGCCTATGGCGGCGGCGCTATGGACGGAAGGTTAACCAACTGTTTGATTAGCGGCAATACTGCGTATTTTGGCGGTGGAGTCGAATGCGGAACGGTTGGAACGGTTACGGTTGTCGACTGCGTAATAACAGAAAACACGGCGCGACAATATGGGGGAGGCGTACACGGCGGAATCTACGTTAATTGTATAATTAGCGGCAATACGTCAAATCAATACGGAGGCGGAGCTGTAGTTGCAGGTTCGACGTCGCTGACGAATTGTTTAATTACAAACAATACGGCAAACGTCGGAGACGACGTCTACGCCGTTGGCAGTTCCATAGTCGCGCGAATCACGAACTGTACGATAGTCGGCGATATTGGGGACGACTCAAACGCGGGATTCTATGTAGCTCAGAACAGCGTTCTGAATATCTCCAATACTATTATCGCCGAAGAAATATTTAAAGGCGAGAACGCGTCGCTCACAGCCAACAATACGCTTTCCAACTATACTAGTTGGGATGCGGGGGAAAACAACTATGTTTACGATCCAACGCAACCCCTCTTTATGGACGCGGCAAACGGCGACTTCACGCTCGCGACAGACAGCGTTGCGATTAACGTCGGAAACGTTGAATATCTTCCGTCGGGCGTAATAACGGATCTGGGCGGTCTTTCACGAGTCGTCAACGGAATCGTAGACCTGGGCGCATATGAATATCAAGGCGAATTCGAAGATCCGTCGGTTCCTGAGTCGCCGTCGATTATCGTTACGACTGCGCTCGACGTCGTCGACCCATTCGACGGATTGATTTCGCTACGCGAAGCGATCGAATACGCTAATCTCGGAGATATGATCACTTTTGATTGCACGCTTTCTGGCGCCACGATTTTGCTTGACGAAAATAACGGTTCTCTGTTAATCGCCAAAGGCGTTACGATCGACGCTAGCGCGCTCGAAAGCGGTATTACAATCGACGGCGCCGGCTTTGAAAATCACGTCTTTGAAGTTAAGACAACGGATGTTTCGCTGATTGGATTAACGATTACAGGAGCTGGTCGCGCGGAAAGCGGCGGTTATAGCGGCGTTATCGTATGGTTTAACGATTCCATTGAAGTCGTTGATTGCGTCCTTGTGAACAATTACGAAGGCATTTGGGTTTGTGGCAACGGCGTCGGAAGAGTTGTCAATTGCGTCGTTGAAAATAACTATTACGGCATAAGCGCGCTCTGGGACGCTTCGGTGACAATTGAAAACTGCGCGATTACCCACAATGAAGGGGAAGGCGTCTATGCATACGCTTCATCAGTAGAAATCATTGATTCTTTGATTGCAGACAATGACTATTTCGGCGTTTATGCCTGTACGATCGCAAGAGAAAATGAAGATCACGTTTACTACGGTTCCGTTACTGCCTACAACACAACAATTACGGGCAACAGAAACTACGGAATCTTTTCGTCGGACGCTTCGATAGATTTGTACAACTGTATCGTCGCACAGAATCCATCGTACGACTATTATGACAGAACAGGAACGTCGACAGTCAATGCTTACAATTCACTTTCCACCTATGCTCAATGGAACTCCGGAACAGGGAATTTTATCTACGACTCATCTCGCCCGCTCTTTGTTGGCGACGGAGATTACCGTCTTGCGGAAAACTCGCAAGCGATTAACGTCGGCAACAACGAATATGTTCGTTCCGCCCTCGATCTTGACGGAACGGTTCGGATTCAGGACGGGACGGTCGATTTGGGAGCATACGAATATCAGACCGAGTTTGAAGAATCGCCGTCGACTATCGTTACCACATTAGACGACGTCGTTGACGCGTACGACGGTTTAATCTCGTTGCGCGAAGCCGTCGTATACGCGAACTCTGGCGATACGGTAACGTTCGACGCGTCGCTCAACAATGGAACGATTACCCTCTGTGGAGAACAGCTGGAAGTTGGGAAAGAGCTTGCGATAGACGCTTCGTCGCTCGAGTCGATTACGATTGACGCAGCTGGATTGTCGCGCGTATTCTATTTGAACGCGGACAACATTGAATTGAATGGATTAACAATTACAGGTGGTTACGCAAGTTCAAATAACGGGGCTACGTCAAATGGCGCCGGTATACATATCAACGCTGCAAACGCTTCGTTGGTCAATTGCATCATTACAGATAATACGGCTTACGCCGGCGGCGGCGTCTATGCCGCGTTCGATTGTAGCACAACGTTAACTCATTGTACGATTGCGAGAAACACCGCAGTATTTGGCGGCGGGGCTCACTGTAGTGTCGCGACTTTCATTGATTGCGAAATTTACGACAATATTGCAACAACAACCGCAGGCGGAGTCTACAGCGGAACTCTTATCGACTGTACGATTAGCGGCAATACGGCGGCTCGCGTCGCCGGCGGCGTTTACATGGGAACCTTGACGAACTGCGCGATTCAAAACAATACGGCGGAAGAAGGCGGCGGCGTTGTTAACAGTCTTCTCACCAATTGTTTAATAACAGGCAATACGGCAATCTACGGCGGCGGCGCGTCTGACAGCACGCCAACGAATTGCACAATAGTTGGCAATACCGCGACTTACGGCGCTGGCTATTACTTCTGGGGACATTGGACGAGAGTCGTCAAGAATTCAATTATTCTTGACGAGATTTCCGTGAATGAGGCAGCTAGTGAAAACGCTTCGCTTAACGGTTACAATAATCTTTCATGTTTCACAACCTGGTCAAACGGATCGAACAATTACGTTTATGACCAGGCGGCGCCACTCTTTACAGATTCCGAAAACGGCGACTATACCCTAGCGAACGATTCTATTGCGATCAACGCAGGAAACGGAGCCTACCTGCCGGAAGAAACGACGACGGATCTCGCCGGTCTCCCGCGCGTCGCCTTGGGCGAGGTCGATTTGGGCGCTTATGAAAAACAGACTGAACTTGACGCCGCGCTCTTCGACGAATTCTTTGACGAACTCGAAGAAGAATACGACGTACTTGCGGCAAACGTCCTTACTAAATAGCGTCGTAATTCGCTGATAAACGCAGTCGCGGTAGCATACGAAGACTCGAACAAAACGCACTTGGGCGACGAGCGGTTCACGCTGCGCGTCGCCGCGCGTTTTCTTTAGTGAATCTATTGCCCGCTCCCAAGTCCCGACGCGTCTTCGCGCGGACTTTCGATCTATTTCTCTGTCGAAGTCTCTACTCGCCGCATAATGCGCGCTTATAAAAACGGTGAACCTCGGCAATCGAGATTACCTGCGGCAATGCAAATTAAGCCGGAATCGACTATCTTTCGTGTAAAGGGACGTAAAAAATAGGCAAAAGGAGATTAGAATAGAGGAGGTGGGAGAGAGCTTCGTCGAGCGTCAAACCTCCCATGGCCCTAGCCAAATGAACTCGGCGACGAAAGACGCCAATGCCGTCGCGAAGTTGAGTCCCAGCGAATAAAGCGTTCGCAGGGACTCGGGAACTCGCTGTACGCTTGAACAAAGGAAAGGAAGTGTAAAATGAAAACGCGCGCGCAGGTCGCGGAAGCGGACACTTGGGATTTAACTCGTGTCTACGAAAGCAATGAACTATGGCGAAAAGACTTTGAAGAATGGAAAGAGCGCGCGTCCCACGTTGCGGATTATCGCGGAAAATTAAGCGATCCGGATTCCCTACGAGAGTTTCTGGAATTCTCCGACAAGCTCGATCGAGACGGCGATCGACTCGGCGTCTACGCGTTTCTGAAGTCAACGGAAGATCTGTCGAACACGACCTATCAAGAGATGAAAAACGAGTTCGGACTCGCGGCGGCTCGCATCGGTGAAGCGTCCAGTTTCGTCAATCCCGAACTCCTCGCCCTCACCGACGAAGACGCAGTTGCGCTCCTTAACAATCCGAAACTCGCAGACTGGAAACTTACTCTAGAGAGGATTATGCGCGCGAAGTCGCACACTCTTTCCGCGAATGAAGAAAAAATCCTTGCGGCGACCTCCGACATCGCCGACATGCCGAGCAAAACCTTCCGACTTCTGAGCGACGCCGAAACAAAATTTCAACCCGTCGAGGACGAAACAGGAGAACTCAAACCGCTCACTCACGAAACCTTCCAACTTTTCCTTCTCTCTCCTGACCGTTCCGTTCGTAAAAACGCTTTTGAAAACTTCTACGCGGAGTTTGAATCGCGTCAGAACACCTTCGCGTCGCTTTTAGAAGGCTCCGTACGCAAAGACGTTTTTTATGCGAAAACGCGTGGGTTCAACAACTCCCTTGAAGCGGCGCTCTTCTACGAGGAAATTCCGGAACTCGTCTACAACAACCTTGTGCAAACGGTTCGCGCCTCGCTCCCGTCTCTCTATAGGTACTATGAACTGAGACGAAAACTTCTCAAACTAGACGAAATCCATTTCTACGACGTCTACGTCCCAGTCGTTCCCGACGTCAAAGTCAATTACAGTTGGGAAGACGCCGTAACGATGATCAAAGACGCTCTGACTCCGTTAGGAGACGAGTACGTCTCGACTTTATCGCGCGGCTTGCTCGTTGATCGATGGGCTGACAAGTACGAAAATCAAAACAAGGAAAGCGGCGCGTTCAGCTGTCCCGGTTACGATTTTCCGCCGTACATCATGATCAATTTCAAGCCGACTGCAATCGAAAGCGTCTTTACGCTCGCGCATGAAAGCGGACACTCAATGCACAGCTGGTATTCCGCCAAAACGCAACCGTATAGATACTATGATTACGTCATTTTCCTCGCCGAAATCGCGTCGACCTTCAACGAACAACTCCTTGCTCGACACTTATTGCAAACGGCTCAAGACGACAAAACGCGCGCATGGATTATTAACCGCGAACTCGACTCTATTCGCGCGACGATCTTCCGTCAAACGATGTTTGCCGAATTTGAAGCGCGCGCGCATGAAATCGCCGAACTCAATCAACCTCTCTCCGCAACCTGCTTCAGAAAAATCTATCGCGAAATCCTAAACGAGTACTTCGGAAATAAGTTCGCGCTCGACGACGCGCTGGAGTTAGAATGCCTCCGAATTCCGCATTTCTATCGCGGTTTCTACGTCTATAAGTACGCAACCGGTCTCTCTGCGGCGATCACTCTCGCCGATAGAGTTCTTCAAGGCGGCGAAAAGGAACGCGAACAATATCTCGGATTCCTCAAAGCCGGACGTTCAGCTTCGCCTTTGGAAATCCTAAAAAACGCCGGAGTCGATATGGAATCTCCCGAACCTATTCAAGCCGCTATGAAACGGTTCGACACGCTCTGCGACGAACTTGAGCGACTTATGAGTTAACCTTCGTAGTCGTCTAAGACAAATAAAAGCGCCGCCGTGCGGAGTTGTCATAGCTTCGCGCGGCGGCTCTTTTATTCCACGACTTTTTATTGAACGCGTTCTGGCGTAACAACGCAAATACCGATCAAACTTCCGGCAATTCAAACCCCTTGCGTTGTTCGCGAGACATAAAGGACGCTGCAACCGGATCGTCAACGATTGTTTCCGCCGTCGGATCCCACTTAATTTTGCGTCCGAGTCTGGCGGCGATTCCTAGCAAATGGCACGCGGTCATCGCGTAGGTGTGACTGTCGACGTCGGAGGCTGTCTGCCCTCCTTCGTTAATGCAACGGAAGAAATTAGCTTTATGCCACTCGACCGGTTTACCTTTATTCAAGGCGACGTAATCGTCTTCCGTAAGAGAGGCTTGAAGATTGTCTTCGATCGGCTTGCCCGTCACGCGCCCACGATCAACAAAAATGCGTCCCTTCTCGCCTTCAAACAAAATTCCGTTTTCATTTTTGGAATCCACGACAAGGAACTCGACTCCGTCGGCCGTCTTCGCCTTGAAATTGAAATGTACGGCGGTGTTATAGTAATCGTCGCGCGTCGGCTGACCGTTCGCGTCGAGTGGCGAAGCGTGCTCTACGTTGGTCGCGTCAACCTCGACAAGTCCGCGTCCATTGCCTAACTGATCAAGCGCCCAAAGCGCGCAGTCAACGTGGTGAGCGCCCCAGTCCGTTAAGATTCCACCGGAATACTCGTAGAAATATCGGAACGTTCCCGCCGCCCTTTGCGGGCGATAGTCAACCATAGGCGCCTGACCGAGGAACATATTCCAGTCGAGATTTTGCGGGACTTGCGCAACCGGGAAGGGACCGCCGGTCGGTCCTGTGTTCAGAGAAACGACGACGCGCTTGATCCGGCCAAGAAGTCCTTTGCGAACCATAAGCGTGGCAAGCATAAAGTGATCTTTGTCCAGTCGCTGCTGCGTGCCGACTTGGAAGACTTTACCGTATTTCTTGACCGCGCGACGAATCAATTTGTTTTCTTCGATAGTGAGCGTCAGCGGCTTTTGACAAAAGACGTGTTTCCCGGCTTGAAGAGCTTCGATCGCAATCTTAACGTGCCAATGGTCAGGTGTTGAGATTCCCACGACTTCAATATCGTTGCGATCCAAAACGCGGCGGTAATCTTGCGTTGCGAAAGCCTCGTCTTTCTTCGAAACAATATCTTTATTGGCGCGGAAATTTTCCGCCTTATCGATATTCACATCCGCAACGGCAACAATATCGCCAAAATGCGCCAAATCTCGCGCGTCGCCGCCGCCCATTCCACCGCAACCGATGAAACCGATTTTCGGGCGATCGTTCGGTGAATCTGCGGAATAAACGCGTTGCGTTGAATTAAACGTCGAATAGAGGGCGAGGGAAAGGGCGCCCGACGCCTGCGCCTTTAAAAAAGACCGACGCGTACATTGATCCGAGTTGTGGTTTGACATAAAACCTCCTGTTTGTAACTTACAAAAGTAGCGAGTTGATTCCTGTGTGTCACGCTCTTCTTTCGTTATGCTGGTTCTGAAACATAAAGCGAGTCTTGTCCGAATAGAGAGCTATCGTTCACTGCGCTATTCGGCAACGTCTTTGATCGTCTCAAACTTTGTCGTCACAGTCGTTTGATCGCCTGCTTGTAGCTTGAGCGTTTGAACAAGGATGGAAACGTTAGGATTGGCAGAATCGTACTCTTCGTCCGTTTCGCATGGGATAATCCGCTGTTCAACGCGCGTTTGCGACGTTGTTGTGACCCTCTTTTGAAGAAGTTTCTTCGGATTTGAGGGATCCTGTTGGGTCATAACAACGTCGCGCCCGTCGAGCGTCGCCGAATTTCGCAGAATGAATCGCCGTTCAATTTCGGCGTCTTTTCCTTCCTTTGCTTTAAACGTATCCTCCACGACAAGCGTTCCATTCGGTTCCAAGGTCGTCTTTCTGGTAAGATTTTCGATCTCGTTGTCATACGCCGGGGACAAATCGATAACGGCGTACGACGGCTCGCCGACGGAGCCAATATGAGTTTCGATAAACTTCGTCGTTCCTGAAACGCGCTGAGGAGCGCCGTTAATCGTCGGAACGCTGTGTCCATAGTTATTGTAGCGCAAAAGTTTCCAACGATCGGATTCCTGGTTCATTCCCCAAAGATTCATACCGCGCGACTCAATCCGATGGTAATTTTCTGGCCCCAGTTCAACCACCCAGCGGACGCCGAGATCGTCGTAGACAAAGCCGCCTTCGTCCATGTGTCCATGCGGAGAATTCGGAGCGCCGCATTTAACGCCTAAATACGCCCCATCATCGCTCCAAGTCGTTCGAAAAAGCGCCACGCAACACTTTCCATTGCCTATTCCAACAAAACCTAACGCCTCCGGAGCGCCCTGCGTTTCATCAGCGACCTTTCCCCATAAAAGCGCGCACGGCGCCAAACGATTTCCAACAAGACTGCCGAAAGATCGAGCGCCCGGTCGAGCTCCCGCTTCATTTTTAAGCGTTCGCAAAGCGTCCGATAAAGCGCGTCGTTCGTTCCATAGCCGAGCCGACGCGTCGTTTGACTCAAACCAGAACGCCGACGGTTCAAACATTTTACCGCCGCCGGAATCGGGATAATTAAACGCGTCGCCGGTCGTGCCGAAAACATGTTCGTAATATTGAATCGTCTCGCGAAATCCAGGCGCGGAAGATCGCCCGAAATCGTCGTTGAAGGTCGTATTCAAAGCGTCGAGCAACAGAAGATTGAATCCGGTTCCGTACGCCCAGTAGCCGGGTCCCTCCGTATAATTGCCGTCCGGCGCATATGAAGCCATACTCCATGTGACGCCGTTAATTGAATCCAAAATAGCGTCAATCAGCAATTCACGACGTGCTGCGTCAACGTCGTCGAGAATTGCTAACGCGCCGTAGAGCGTCCCGCACCAACAAACTTGATTCCAGTTGGCGCCATTGCGTTTCCATCCGCCTTTAAATTTGAGGGATTCCAAAACGCCATGAGTCCAGATGGCCTCGCGGATTGTCGCGCGACTTTCTTCCGAAAAAGCGGCGTTACAAGAATCATATCCGATAGCAAGCGCGGTTGTCATTTCAGCAACGTCGAGGAAATGCGAAGGATTCCAATCGCTAAACGCGGCGATCGCTAGCGACTCCTTTTCAACCCGCGCGGCGTATGTCGGATCGTCAAGATATCGATAAAGAAAACTCCAGGCAAAAATACGAGCTAAGGCTTCGCGCGAAACAGAAAGAAGACGACGCCCTTCGAGAAGGCGTTCGACCGGCGGCTCCTTGGCGCGAAGGTCGCTTCTTCGTTGGAGCGCCTCGTAATAACATTTCCAAAGATTGTCGCTTTCAACTTTTCGTCGAGTCTCTTCGAGTCGTTCGTCCGTTATAAGTAGGCGCGGATTTTTACGCGCTGATTTCAATGCGTCGACAAGTTCTTCGCGTGTTACGGAACGCGCGCCTTTGCAAGCTTCAGTACGAGCAAACGGCTCTTCGGCAGAATTCACGCAAATCGACGTCGAAATCGCAATACTAAATGCGACCATTATTATCGTCCAAGATAATTTCATTCCGCTTCCTTTCGCGTTAGGCGTTTTGTCGATAAATCGGGCGATTCTTCCGCAAACAGCGCAACATATCGACGCATTCCATTATACGGATCTTAATCCTTCATCGCAACAACCTCGTACCGGAGGCTTGTTGACTTCGGAGAGCGACAGAAATAAAATGCTAGTAGTTCGTCGATAAAATCGCGAAACGCGTCTCGACGGTTCAGTGGAAAGTCAATATTCTTCGCTATGCGACCTCTATTAAGCTCGGCGCATAACGGCGTTCGAAGGAAAGACCGCTATGACAATTACGAAGCTCAAAGCTTTCGCACTCTGCGTCTCAATAGTCGTTTGTCTCGTCAACGTTGCTCAATCCGACGATCAACAGCCTTCTCAGACGCCGGATAACCTCGTTGTCGTTTCCGTCAATGGAAAAATCGTGGAACCAACCTTTGGCACGACCGCCGGATGCTGGTTTTTCCATTCAGACGACGGATCCCAAGCATTACTTTTGGGATTCGCTCGGGGAGGCGTCGAACAAAAACCCAACTACAAAATCGTCGCAGATCTGAATCCCGGCGCTTCCATCGAATTCAAACTACCGCAAGGTTCCCTGTCCAACGTTGTGAAAACGTCTTGTAAGGTTCGACTTCCTGAAGGAAACCACGACGTTGCGCTTGCAAGCGTCCAGTGGCGGCAAGACGGAGTCGTAAAGAACAGCGTTGAAGAGGAGCTGGAAGACGGACTATACAGAGTTGAGAGCGAGCTTGAACTTGGCTCGCATTTGACGTCGCTCTTTCTGTGCGCGCCTTCGGAAGATTCGAACGGCGCAACCAAACGATACGCCGCTGAAGTATATGGCTTTGCCTACGAAACTGCCCCTTCGATCGGGGCGCTCTCCCTTGAACCCAAACGAAAACCTCAGTCTCTAAATCCAATTGAGACCTCCCCGAATTTCAGTCCAACGCTTCAAAAAGCTCTGATCGAATGGGATTGGCAAATGCAGGACGGTATCGGAACGGAACGCGAACCGCAAACCTACGAGGCCGCTCTAGCCCTAAGACTCCCGCAAGGTCGAGCGCTTATCGACGATTTAAAAAAGACCGTCGACGACGAAACCTTCGAACCTTTAACACCCTACGATCCTGAAATCGGCGATAAATTTGACGCCTTTGTCGAACCGCTCGAAGCCTTCGACACTGAATGGGCTCGTCTTGAAAAACGTTTCGCCAACCTTCACGCCTCTGATAAAGCTAATGGTGAGAAAAACGCGCGCGAACTTTGGCTTGAAATGAGAAGACTGAAAAGACGTATTCTAACGGAGTCTCCCTATTTTCAGTTCGGCAAATTGCTTTTCGTCAAAGGCGCGCCTTCCGTTATGAGCCATCAGCTGACTCAGGTCTACGGGTACTGCGCTCGACCTGGCGGAGGGCTTTTCGTTCTCGACCAACCGGGTCGATCAATGGAAGCGCGCGACGTTACGCCTAGCAATCTACCGTTAGGATCCTACATGACTCCGGAGCTCTCTTTCGATTCGCAAACGCTTTACTTCTCCTACTGCGACGTCGATCGGACGCCTAAGGCGTGGCGCGATCCTGATTCCATGAAGTTTCGCTACCATTTGTACTCGGCCCCAGTCGACAAATTAGAAACAAAACTTCATGCAAGCAAACTTACCGACGGAGACTACGACGATTTTGCGCCGTTGCTTATGCCCGACGGCGATCTGGTTTTCTGCTCCACGCGACGCGGAGGGTTTCACAGATGCGGCGCCGGACCTTGCTACGTCTATACGCTGGCGAGAAGTCGAGGCGACGGCTCCGACCCGCGTCCTATTTCTTTCCACGAAACAAACGAATGGTTCCCCACTCTAGCCCACGACGGCCGAATCGTCTATACGCGCTGGGATTACGTTGATCGCGACGCAGTCTATTATCAGCAACTATGGTCGGCTCGCCAAGACGGAACCGACGTGAGAATCGCGTACGGTAACAACACCTTCAACCCACCGGGATTCTGGGAACCGAAATCAATTCCAGGCTCCGACAAGATCATGGCTGTCGGCGGTCCTCACCACGGAATGAGCGCCGGAAGCGTCGTACTTATCGACTCGTCAAAGGGCGTCGACGGAGTTGACCCGATTCAACGCCTGACCCCGGACGTTCTATATCCTGAAGGCGAGGCGCCTCTCCCCCTGATTCCACAACTTCCGGAACTCTGCGATTTCGATTACGTCCCGGCAAGTTACTGGCAAGCCGTCCGACCGGCTGAACGCGCGGAACAAACGCCTGAATCTCGTCGTTGGCCCGTGCATTGCTTTAAGTCCCCGATTCCACTTTCCGAAAAGTATTTCATTGCGTCGTATAGTTACGACAAGCTCCTTGGAGAAGCGGGCCCCAATCTTCCGAATCAATTTGGTATTTACTTCTGCGACGCATTCGGCGGTCGCGAACTAATCTACCGCGATTTGAACGTCTCCAGCATGTGGGCGATTCCTGTTCGTCCTCGCCCCGTTCCCCCTCGAGTCGTCTCGCAACTCGACGAAGATTTGGCGAATCAAGAAAATCCGAAAGGAGCATTCTTCCTCCAAAACGTCTATGAAAGTTGGCCCAATAAATTGCCCGCCAAGATTAAAGCGCTCCGCATCGTTCAGGTTCTTCCGAAAACGACGCCTAACGCCAATCAACCGATGGTTGGCGCGGCTAACGCTTCGCCTGGAAAGCAAGTCCTCGGGACGGTTCCTGTGGAAGAAGACGGTTCAGCCTTCTTTGAAGCGCCTGCCCGAACTCCGTTGTTATTCCAGGCTCTCGACGAAAACGGTCGGATGGTTCAAGGAATGCGTTCGCTAGTGTACCTGCAACCGGGAGAAACTGCCGGATGCGTCGGTTGCCACGAAGACAGAACTTCGGCAGGAACAATCGCCAAAACCGTAGCGTCAACCCGAAAAGCGTCGAAAATACTCCCGCCGCCTGACGGCGCTAATCCGTTCAGTTTTCCTATCCTCGTCCAGCCTGTTTTAAATAGCAAATGCCTGACTTGCCACAACAATGAAAAGGCGGAAGGCAACGTCAACCTTTCCGGTGATCCCGACGGACATTACACTAAATCATATAACGCTCTCGTCTCCAGAGTCGCCTACACCGCTTGGGGTAATCCAGAGGGGAATTACGAACCTTTAACCGAACCTGATCGCTTTGGCGCTCGCGCTAGCGCGTTAGTCAAAATGCTCGACAAAGGGCACTACGACGTTCGTCTTTCCGCAGAAGAATGGGAACGACTAAATACGTGGATCGACGCTAACGCGCTCTTTTACGGAACGTTCAATGTCGAAGATCAGTTGAAACAACAACGCGGCGAAAGAATCGACGGTCCCGAACTTGAATAAAATTGCTTAACTCCGCGCGAAGCTCTCGACGGTCTCGTGCATCTGGTAAGCGCCGCTTCAATAAGCCAACGTCGTAAAATAATTCCCATAGACGGCGAAATCGTTTTCAACGCGATTTCGCCGTTTTTTCATCACGAACTCAACGTCTTGACCGTATTCTCACCATTATCTATACTTGTATAGTCAAGTTCGCGCAGTCGTCGCAAACGTTACTATCCAAACGGAGCCTACGAAGGATGAAGATAAGGATTAACAAAAGAGATGAAATTCTCTGAACTTTTAATAGAAAATCAGCGGCGAGGCTTCGTAATCTTCCTTTTTTTTACCTGCGCGCTTGTCGTGTGGCATTCTCGTTATTCCGGCGCGGACTATCGAAATGCAAACGCGACGAGCACGCGCGCAGGTATATTTCATCCAACCCCGGAAGAACAACTCAATTGGCGCGTCAATCTGAACACAGCAACGGAAGCGGAGCTTGTCCAACTTCCCAGGATTGGACCGGCCCTTGCGCAAAGGATCCTTGATTATCGCGAGGAAATCGGCGGATTCGAAACGGTTGACGAATTGCTAGAAGTCAAGGGAATTGGTCCCGCGACATACGAAAAGATCAGCGGCTATTGTTACGTTCTCAATTCCCTAAATAAGACCGAAAACAAAGAAGAATAATTGCCGTCGACAACGGCGCCTTTTAGCCTAGGAGAAACTATATGTCAATCTATCTGCTCTTCGTAATTCCGCCGGCGTTGCTCGCCATGTACGCGCAAGCAACGCTTAAAACGCGATACGCCAAAGCCTGTCGCGAACCGGCGTCGATTACCGGCGCGGCCGCCGCTCGCGCCGTTCTTGATTCCGCCGGGCTTCAGCATATCAAAATAGAACGCATTGCCGGCGTGCTATCGGATCACTACGATCCTCGATCAAAAGTTTTGCGATTGAGCGAAAACTCCTATAACGGTCGCAATTTGGCGGCTATCGGAGTCGCGGCGCATGAAGCTGGACACGCCATTCAAGACGCAACGAAATATAAGCTAATGGTCGTGCGTCAAATGGCGGTTCCGCTCGCATCTTTTGGCGGCAACTCAGCGATGATTCTTATTATGATCGGCGCGGCGTTAAACATGATGGGACTGGCGCTCCTCGGCGTCGCTGGATTCGGCGCCGTCGCGTTATTCCAAATTATCAATCTCCCGGTGGAATATGACGCCAGCGCTCGCGCCAAAAAACAACTAGCTCAACTCGGTTTCGTTACCCCTCAACAAGCGCCAACCGTGAAAAAAATGCTAAGCGCCGCGGCGTTGACCTACGTTGCCGGAACGCTCTCGGCAATTATGCAATTCCTATACTTCGCCCTTACCATTCTAGGGAATTCAAGGAGGGATTGACGAACCTGCCTATTTTGTGTATATTTCACGAGAGGGAGCCTGTAAGAATTATACAAGTTCCGCAAAATATTCCAACGTAACTTGACCGTCGTCGTACGTCCAAGCCGATAGTCGCGAAAGGACTCGTCATGCGCAAATTCCTTCCCTTCATTCTTCTAAGTTCTCGTTCGCAAAGGACCGCCCGAGATCGAGAGTCAACGCGACGTTTGCAGGTTGAGCGTCTCGAAGATCGCGCGCTCCTTTCCGCCGCGCCGACGATCCTCGCGCAAGCGTCCGGCGTTGCGACTTCTTCCCTCGTTGCGTCTGATTTTTCGAACGCTGAAACAGACGATGAAGCAATCGATCTCAATTTGTCGACTCCGTCGACTTCAACGGAACGATTTGATATCGTCTACGACGTCTTGACCTCCGGTTCCGTTCGCGTTCTTGGGCAAACCGGATTGCAACAAGTCTCCTCAATGTCCTACTGCGACGTTCCGAATTCGATCTATATTGACCTTTGGGAACGCGCAATCAGTCGCTGGGAGGAGGTAATTTCCGTTGGAATCCCGGACACATCCTATCCATACGCCGTATCAGACGTCACGAACTTAGAGATTGACGATCTCTATCTCTACTTTGGATTCAGCGATAGCTATTCGTCGAGCACATCTCTTGGCTCTTCGTTAAACGCCGGATATTATCGCGACGGCGGTAAAGGGTTGCCTGCGACCGGTTCGCTCGTCTTCAACGCCAAATACTTCACGGCCAATCCGAGCGAATCGGTTCAAAAAGTATTCTATAACACCGCGTTGCACGAAATGGGACATTCCCTTGGATACAATGTTACGCATATGCGCGAAATCGGGATTATTGAATCCACTTCGCAAACGCCTTTCGGACTTGACGACGTAATTACGAACGACTCATCCTACTGGTACTACGTCGGCGAAAAAGGTCTAGAGAATTATCTCGAAACTTTTCCGGAAGATTTCGTGTCGATAACGGGGTCAACCGACCGTTACGTCATGGAAACATATACGGCAAGCGGCTCCTTCGGAGCACATCCAAGTTCCGCATTGGGAACCTACTATCTATACCTCAATCAACGCGACGGCATGACTTATTCGATTTCGCCGCTATTTGAGGCAACGTTGACGCCGATGACGCTTGGCGTTTTGGAAGATATTGGATACACTGTCGACTACAACTTTGCCGACGTCTGCGGCTCGCCTGCGCCAGAGAACGTCAACGTCGAAGTCGTTGGATCCACCGCCGTTCTGAATTGGGAAAAGTCAGCAGGCGACTTATCGAACGCCGCATCGGGTCCGGCGACGTATTCTATTGAAAGAATCGACGGTCGTGCTCTTGCGCGCGGTGAAGACGCCGAATGGGTTTCTATCGCGACCAACGTCGATGACACGACTTACATCGACGCAACGCTCGAACCTGGGCGCGAGTATGCATATCGAGTTCGCGCAACTCAAATCCGAACGAATAAAGAAGTCGGCGTCTTTAAGGCCAAAGCTGGCGACGTCATCGAATGGGATTACGAAGCAAGCCGGTTCTCGATCTATGCGCTCGTCAATAACGGCTCCGACGCTTTGTCCTGGACGCGCGTCGTCGCCTCCACTGCGGAACGTTCATGGACGGTAACCGCGCTCGACAAAACGCCGCAAACAGGAACAACCCTATTTCGCGTTATCGCCGTCGGCATTATCGAAAATGAAACGGAACCTTCAAAAGTCATTGAAGCGTCCGTGTGGTCCAATGCCAATCAGTATGTGCCTAGCGGATATTCCAAAACTGACTGGAACGCGTTGAAGGCTTTTCTTGAGCTCCAAAACGAATCGGGAACCAAAAACGGCGCATTGATCGCAGGCGACTCGTATAGTCCTGATCTTCTCGATACACTGGACGGTCTAACCTGGACGAAAATCGACGGTGAATATCGGCTAACCGAGATTTCATGGTCGGGATATGGACTCGTCGGCGATCTGAACTTGCTGGGATGTTCCGCGCTCGAAAGGGTGAACGTCTCGAACAATTCCCTTTCCGGATTTGAGGCGGATTCCTTCCTTATCACCGTTTTGAACGTTGACGATTCCGGTCTCTCGGAACTCGACGTTTCGGATCTCGTCGCGCTAGAATCGCTCTCTTGCGCGCGTAATAATCTTTCGATCCTCGATTTATCAAACAATCTGAACCTGATATACCTAAACTGCTCTGAAAATGAAATCGCCGAACTCAACGTTTCCGACGCTTGGGGACTCGCCGAACTCAACGTCGCGCAAAACCCGTTGGTTAATTTAGATTTAACAAATGCATCCCAACTTACGACCGCAACCTTGTGGAGCGAACGCCTTGCCAACGTATATCTCCCGTCGGGGTTCGTCGGAGTCGTTTCTTTTGCGGATTCCAACGCCAATTCTTATCAATGGACTATCGGAAGTCAAATCGTCGGAACAGACGCCTCCTTGCAATTCGACGGTTCCGATTCAACTCGAGTCGCAACGCTTGGTTTCGAGGACGTAACCCAAACGATTCACTGTTTCGTCGGAAAAAGCGCGGAAAAACCGACGAGTCCTACGAATCTTCTGTTTGGCGATTACGAAGCCGGACGAGTAGAAATGACGTGGACGGACGCCGCAGTTGGCGAACTCGGATACAAGGTCTATTACTCGACCGACGGAAGCAACTGGAAACTCGCTGAAACAATTCCATCAAACGCTGAAGTTTCCCAAACAACCGGTTCGACGGTGAAACGCGTTGCCAAAAAAGTTGAACAAAACGTCGAATACTCCTTCCGTGTCGTTGCGTACGGAATCGATTCAACCGGCGCTCAAAGCGATTCGGAACCGCTTGAAGGAACCTACGCCGCTCGCTCGTCGCTAGAATCTCCTCAAAATTTCGTTGCGTATGATTATGATTCAAACGCCGAAACGTTGAAGCTCGAATGGGACGCCGTCAATGAAGCCGCGCGATACGAGGTTCAATATCGTCGTTCTGACGACGGTGGAACAACGTGGAAAAATGAATGGACTCGTTCTGAAATCCTGGAAAGAACGAGTCGTCAGGCAATTTATGTTCACAAGGAGTCCTTCTACGGCTTCCGCGTGCGCGCCATAAGCCGGACGGGAGCGTACTCTGAATGGACCGAAATTACTTTTGAAAATGCGTCGACCCTCAACGCCCCGGAAAATGCGAGAGTCTACGATTTCAACATTGCCAATCAAACGCTCGTCTTCTCGTGGGACACAGTCGCGAACGCTACGCGCTATGAAACACAGTATCGTTCTGCCTTAGACGCCGAAAGCCTACTCACCACGCCGTGGAGTTCCACTGGCGAAGTCGAAAACACATCGAGAACGGCTCAAAACGTCTACGCGCCCTACAGCTACCAATTCCGCGTGCGCGCTCTAAACAACGAAGGTGAACGTTCCGAATGGGTCGTCGTCAACTTCACAACCGACGATTCTAACGCGCTCCTCGAGGAAGTTTTCGCAACCGGTTTCTTCGACGATTTTGAAGCGTAATCGTTATTTATTTTCCTGAAACCCAAGGGGAGCGTTGAGGCAAACCCTCAACGCTCCCCTTTTTCAACCGATCAGCTTCTCAAAAGATCAGCGTTGCTCGGTAGTCGAGACGGATCGAGGACGCATGAGAATCCGTTTCGATCCGATATAGTAGCGAGTCCCATTGAACGCGGCTATTCGAACAACACACTCGCCGGAAAATTTCGGCGGCGATTTAATTTTCAAAGAAAACGCACCGCTGTTCTTTGTCTTCGTTCGAACGGCGTCCACAACAAATTGATTAGCCGCGCGGTAAGTCGCCTCGTATTCTTCACGCGCTTCAACGCCTTCAACAAACGTCTTCGCACGATTTGGTTTCTGCACGTTCGAACGATAATCTGCGAGAAGCAGTTCTCCCTGAACGATCGCTTCGGCGCCGCCAAAGAGCGGCAACGTCCCCGACACAACAAACTCTTCCGTCGAATAGGCAATCTCCGGCGCGTCGATCTTAACGCGCGTTGGAAATTTCACTTTCAACAGAGGATCTCCGAACAAGTTAAATTCGTTAATATGATCTTGAACCTGCTCGTCTAATCTGCTTGCCGTAGGATCGAGCAACGCGGCGGCGCGGTCTATCGTTTGACGAAAAGTTCCGATCTTTTCACGCGCCTTTTCAGCGTCCTTTAGTCCGCGCTCTAAACGCATATTAAGCCATTCAAGCGAAGCGCCTGGCTCGGAAAAATCGCGACGACGAGTCTCCCAATCGTCCTCAACGTTTTCTGAATCGTCTCGGCTTGGGTTATCGACCGAATCGTCGTCAAACCCAAAATTCTTTTCCTCGGCGTCCGGCTCAATATCAGGCTCGTCGAAGCTTTCTAGACTTAAACGTTGCGCTCTATAGTAAACGTCTCCTAACGTCGCGTATCCGTCGGCAGAATTCTCGGTCAGTTCGCCGTCAAAAGCAGATTCAAGTAACGCCGACCCCAAAACGCACATTCCGTAAGGAGCCGTTCGTCGACTAGCGCCAATAACGGCGACCGGTCCGTTTGGACTGATTGCCGTTTCTTCTGCAAGAGAACGAACCGAAGCGTCGTATGCGCCGGTATAGCACGCAAAAAAACATGCAATTGGCGACGTCTTGGGCGAGTTCAGATACTGGCAGTCGCCTATTTCGAAAATACCGTAATCCTTTCCTTGACTAGAATAATACCTGTCTAGTCCGAGCACGCGTCCATGTCCCATATAGACCAAAAAGAGGCAACCCTCGTTTGCGCGTTCAAGAAAGGTATTGCCAAAATCAGGCGGATATGGACAAAAAACGCTCTGTAATGAAAATTGTGTTAAAGTCGTCGAGTAGTCTTGAGGCAAATATTCGGCAAAGAGCTTTTTCGCCATATTAGTAACGACAGAATCAACTAGCGCGGAAACGCCTCTTAAAGGGTTAGCGCCTTCCACAACGCCCCCCGGTTCGCTTCCGATTGCTCTGAGGTCTAGTCCGTTGGGTCCGGCGACAAGATTAACGCGACGCGTCCAGTTCCCTGCCGGCGACGCCGTTTCATAACGTTCGATCTTTTCGACGACTTGAGTTAATTCGGCAACGGTTTCGACCGGGATCCTACCAATCGGCGCGTCCGGTCGACCGTCCCCGTCGAAATCGGCGTAAAAAGCGTCGCTCGCGAGCGATTCTTCAGAACCGAAAATCTGAACGACACGCGCTTTCACGCGCGGCGCCGGCACAACGTCGCGCCACCCGTACCGCGCGTTCGCCGTAGGCGCGCCGTCGCCAATAATAATGATCGCGCGAATGGGACGCGTTTGAGAAACTTTGAGAATCTTCGCGCGAATCTCTTCTGGCGTCGCGACTGGTTTCATTTGAACGCCGAAGTCTACCGATCCGTCGGACGTCGTCGCCGCTAACGGCAAAAGCATAACGTCGTATCCTTGCTCTTGACGTCGTTCGATCCAAGGTTGCAACGCCTGATTAAAAATCGGAGGAACAATCGCCAATACAACGGGAGATTGCGCCTCGCGATCGGACGCTTGCGCGCAAACAGTCGAATCGCGCCAGACGCCAAGAAAAGTCGTCAAAAGAACAAAAGTAAGGCTTGTCGCTTTTTTCAACGTCGCCTCCTCCCCATAAATCACGTTGTTTACAACGCCATGACAGCGCCGATACGATATACGGAAAGATCGCGCAATCCGCTAGATTCTCTTAATTTTTGCGCAATTTACCAAGTCGTCGCCGCTTAAAACAGTCGCCGCATCGAGTAACGCCGATCGAAAAGACCCAATTCCTCGGTAATTCATTTCCGCTGTTTCACCAAAAAAGCCAAAGGCGCATGTCGCGGCGGCGGCCGTTTCCAACATACTAAAAGGAGATTGGGATTTCACTACTGCAGAGACGTACGCGCAAAGAACGCAGGAAAGCATACAGCCTGCTCCGGTTATCTTCGCCATTTTAGGCGAACCGTTTTCCACGCCCAAAACAGACTCGCCGTCCGTTATCAAATCAAGAGCGCCCGTAGCGACGAGAACGCTTTCTGTACGCTTCGCAAAGGGCTTAAGGATATCTCCGAAAGCCTTAATATTCGTTTCTGTCACCGCGTCGTCCTCGAGAGCGTCGACGCCTTTAACGGCTCCGACTCCGAGTGTCAACGTTTTCAATTCGGAAATATTGCCGCGAATGGCGGTGAATCGCACAGATTCCAACAATTGCAACGCTGTTTCCAACCGAAATTTCGTTGCGCCGACGCCTACCGGATCGAGAACAACGGGAACTCCCAGTTCGTTTGCCTTTTTACCCGCAAGAAGCATTGAGTTTGCAACCCTCGAGTTGATTGTACCAAGATTCAAAACCAACCCGGAACTTATAGAAACAAACTCTTCGACCTCCTCTTTTGCGTCAGCCATAACAGGCGAAGCGCCGATCGCAAGAAGAACGTTCGCGCAATCGTTTACCGTCACATAATTGGTTATGCAATGAATCAAAGGGGAAAAATCGCGCGTCAAATTGGATATTTTCAAGAGCGGTTCAAATCTCATTTCTAATCCCGAAATAGTAGACTCGTCACTTCCCGAGTCAAAACACGTGTGGTTGCAAGAGTGGTTGCATTTTAAAAATAGGGGAATGAGGGCGCGCTTCACAAGCGAAAAAGCCTTCCTAGAGCTTCTTCACGTTCGCCGGACGAACGTCGTCAGGAAGAAAGTTGGCGTAAACATGTTCGCCCCAAAAATATAATTCGGCGGCGTCGTGTTCCCGCAACTCCTCGATCTCTTCCTTTGAGAATCTTTCGACAGGGATAATGTGATATCGGCTACCATCAATTTTTACGGAATCAGGATTCATATCAAGCAATTTAAACACCGCTTTGCTATGCGTCGTCATTTTTCTTTTCTCCAAATATAACGTAATTGATAATCATGCGTGCAAACGCCCTTTCAGAAGAATCTAATCTATTCTCCATTAGAGCCGCGACAGCCTCGGCAAACATTTCTTTTTCGCTCTTTCACGCGCATTTCGACAAGCGATAGGCTCAAATCGGCGTCTGCTCGTTGTTTGCCACGAAGTAACGATCATGCAGTTCTTTTGCACGCGCCGCCGCGTCAAAATCAACTCTTTGCACAATGAAATGGTAAAGCGCGTGCGCGATCTCGTATCGATAAACATGACTTGACGAACCCGTAGAACGTTGGTAAACGACAGAACTTTCACCAGCTTTAAGACGTTTCCCATCCGTTGCTGATCCTTGATAATCCGAACGTAGTAAAAGGACGTGTGTGTTCGGGTCGTGTCCGGCGTCTGCGTCGCTGGGTAGGTCAGGACTGTCAACAATCACTTTGTCAATAAAACCGACGGTTCCAAAAACATTGCGGAAACGTGTGAGCTCACGATTAAGGGGATCGGCCACTTCAACACGGAGTTTCCTGTAGCCGGAGTCGACCTCAATGTGAAATTGTTCGGAGAGGAACCCCATAGCCTCTTGATGGGTTCGTGCCTCCTCGTCGCAGTCAGTGTACTCAAAAAGCGTCCTAATGTCAAACGCACCGTTCAGAGCTCTTGGTCCGTTGAGCTTTTCAGGAATGGGTATGATTGGTGGGAGCCGTCTTTGCGAGGGCATACTAATCGGAACGCATTAGCTCCAATGTGAGTCTTTCCTTCGCCTTCCGCCTATCAACGTCGTCCCCAATGTTTCGCGCGGCTCCCAGCTTGTTGAGCTTCGCGACCTCTTCGCGCAGTCTCTTAACAACGCGGTTCCCGCTCCTCGATGTGAACGCGAAGATATAATCGCCATAATCCTAACTCCCGTCATATCTCTTGCCGTTCTTCGGCTTTTCTTTTTCTTCTTTCTTCTCTTGTGTTTTTTCCGGCTTGGTCTGTTTGTTGATCCCTACTTCTTGCGCCGCTTTGTTTGATTCTTCCTTGCCGTCAGTTTCTTTGTTAATAGCGCGCGCCGCTTCCTCGCTCGGCGTTTCTTTTTTTGACTCCGGTTCGTCGTCGCTGTCTTGGGATATAATGTCGTCTAGAGTTGCAAGCAGATCGTCGTCCTCCTCGTCTGTTCGAGCGACAAACGGGTCGTAACCGTCGTCGTCAAACAAATCGTCGTCGTCGTAGACGGCGTTGCGCGCTTGATCGACGACCTTTGAGACGTTTGATAACGCAACGTCGTCCGGCGTTTCATAGACCCCTTGAAGATCGCTCTGATTCTGCGCCGGCGCCTGTTCGCGCTGATTCTGCGCCAGCCGGCCTTTGTAGAAATGCGGAACGGCGGAACCGTCCCCCTTCGGAACCCAGTGAACGTAGTCCCCGCGTTCAGCGCTCTACGTATATTCGTTGCCCTTGTCGTCGTAGACAACGGATTTTATCTTGACGTAAGCGCCGCCTTGCGAGTTCCCCCCGCCGCCGAGGGGTTGAATTGACTTAATGGGGTTGATGACGTAACGAACGACTCGATTGTTTCGGGAACGATTTTTGCGATTTCTCTTCGACATTTCGATAGCTTTCCTGCTATTGGAGACAATTG
>ONGM01000280.1 GCA_900317365.1 uncultured Planctomycetota bacterium | reverse complement strand
TTTGAAACGCCCAACGCGCTCGAATCCTCCGAGAAACTGCTCGATTTCTGGAAAACAGATTTCCGAGAGTATTTCCCCGGCGCCTTGGACGCCTCGCTATCCCCGGAAGAACGCGCGGAAGAGCTGCGAAAGGGACTCATGTTCCAAAAACGAGGGTATCACGACGACCGAACGCTCCTGCTCGTTCTCAACGACGCCGTCGTTGACGTCGAAAAACGTTCAATTGCAAAGGATTCAAAGAGATAAAGAAAGACGACGCCCCATGGACGAAAATACGAATCAAGACCAAATGCAGACGCCGCCGGAAGTGATCGATCTAAATGAACCGACGACCGCGCCAAAGGTCGAAAAAAAGAACGTTGCGAAACCGATCGCAACGCCAATGATCTGGTTGGAATGTCGCATTGACGACACGATCGACTTCAAAGTCGTTGAAAATATCGTTCGCGAGATCGGCAAAAGCGAAATACCCAATGGGAAAGTTCACGAAGAGTATCAGTACGTTCGCAACTTTGATCGAGAACGAGCGTTCAGAAGAGTGCGTCTCGTATCCGCTCGTTGCGAAGGACTCAAAACGCTCGGATTAAAGATCGAACAGTCCGTCAAGGGAAATGAGTTTCGTATTGTAGGAACGCCGACGCGCGCGTATGAAGGGTCTATTAAAATCGCCGTCAGATTCGAATTTGACACAACGGCGCTCGTCGACGGTCAAAGAGTTCGCATTTGCGCGACAATCCCAAACTACGCGCGCGAATTTCCGTTCGTCGTCACCCCCGATCCGTGGGATCTGTGGGAAGAGAAAGAACCGTCTCCCGCCGAACCCTACCCGAAAGAGCACGGCGCGTCTTACTGCGCCCTTTTACGGACGACGCCTCGGCTAAAATTACTTGCGGCGCGGCGTCGAGGGCGATCTCACGCGCAAAACGCGAAATTCTGCGACGATCACTTTGTCGTCGATCCGGCGAAGACCCCCGACGACTGGACGATCGTCGCCGTCGCCGACGGCGCCGGTTCCGCGAAATACTCGCGAAAAGGCTCCGAACTGGCTTGTGAAAACGCCGTAAAGACTTTGCGCGACTGGCTTTCAAAAAAGTCGGAAAATAGCGACGCCCTCCACTTCGACGCGTTACTCCTCAAAGAGTGGATCGGAAGAAACGACGCCAAACGGGAAAATCGAAAAGACGAGACGAATAACGGCGCTTCCAAACCGGAAAATACACTTCTGACTAGCGCTCCGAATACTAACAATTCTCAAAATCAGGACTCACAAGTTACGGAGAACGAGAAGGATAAAAAGCAACCCGACGATTGTCCCGATTTCTACACGGAAGACGGCGTAGACGCCAACTCGCAAAACGAGACTGCTCCCTACGAGAGTAGCGATACTTATTCCGACAGTGAAAGTTCGAAGGAAATTCATAATCAATCTGACGAAGACTTCTTGGAATTTACAGAATTATCGAAGAAAGGCGTTTCCGACTCGCCGCCCAAAGAGTCCCCCGAGGAGTCGTCCGAACCGGCGCCCAATGAGGCGGAACCCGCCAACGTCACTGAAGTAGCCCAACCTGCTGAAGTCAAGAACTCGCCTCAGCTCACCCCGGAGCAAGAGCTACTTCAAAATTCCAAGCTGTCTGGAATTATTTACGCAGCCGTCTGGAATGCCTGGAACGCCATTGAAACGGAGCGGAAAAAGTTCGACGAGAAAGAGCGCCCGACGGTCAACGACTTCAATACGACAATGCTCTTAGCGGCGATTAAGAGGCTCAAGGCGACGGACGCGTCGCCTGCCGCGTGGGTCGTCGTTAGCTATTGGGTCGGGGACGGCGCGCTCGCGATCTATCGTCCCGACGGGCAAGACGACGTCTTAACGCTCGGAACGCCCGACGGCGGAGAATTCGCCGGGCAAACGCGCTTTTTAACGACAAAAGGCGAAGTTACTCCTGAAAAGGTTCTCGAACGCTCCCGCGTCGTCTTCGTCCAAGACTTCGAAGCGCTCGCGCTCATGACCGACGGCGTCTCCGACCCCTTCTTCCCGGCGGAATGCGATTTCAAGAGCTACGCGCGCTGGAACGAATTCATGAACGGCGATATGGCGGAACATTTTCCAGGCGTCATGGACCGTCAAAAATCCCTTGAAGAGCGTGAGAAGGCGCTTCTCGACGGGCTCATGTTCAAAATTTCCGGAAATCACGACGACCGAACGCTCCTTCTGATTTTAAACGAAGGCGTCTTCATGGGTAAGTTGGAGTTCGACGAACCGCCGCTAGGCGAGGCGAACTCGGTCGACGCGCCGGACAAGGAGAACAAGAATACAGATAACAAAGAGAATTCCGATAAACTTAACGGCGCCGTCTAAGGCGACGGAGGCAACAAAGGTTAAATCATGTCGAATGTCGTTAAAACTGTCGCGCAAGACGGATCCATGGTCGAATTCGTCTACGAGGATCCGAAACAAGGCGGCGTCAAAGACGTCTATTTTTCACCTGACAGATCGTACGTCGTCGCGTTCTATCGTAAACAGCTCGACACGGCGGGTCGCGAACGAATTGAGGAAATCGTCGGAAATTACCGTCAACGAATCTTCGAGCAGGCCGGAGGAGAATATTGGAAAAATATCTTCTGCTGGCCTGATAAGATCGTCGAATACAACGGCAAATTAGGCGTCGTAATGCCGACCTACGACAAGGCGTTCTTCTTCTCCTCGGGGATCCTCGCCGGCGCGGAAAAGGAAGGCAAGTGGTTCGCCTCCGCGAAGAACTTCAATAAGTTCATTCCCCCTAAAGAACGCGGCGCGCTCAATAATTACATACGGATTTGCCTGACCCTCAGTCGCGGCGTGCGTCGACTCCATGCGGCGGGACTCGCTCACAGCGACCTCTCGTATAAAAACTGCCTCGTCGACCCGAGCTCCGGGCGCGCGTGCATTATCGACGTCGACGGGCTCGTCGTTCCCGGACGCTTTCCCCCTGACGTTCTCGGCACGCCTGACTTCATTGCGCCTGAGGTCGTGCAGTCCTACGGCACGGAGAATCCGAAAACGCCGTGCCGCGAAACGGACCTCCACGCCCTCGCAACCCTCATTTATTTCTATCTTCTGCACCGCAATCCCCTCGACGGCTCCAAAGTCTGGAGTCAGGACGACCAGGAGCAACGGAAACTCGAGACAGGCGAAAAGGCGCTCTTCATCGAGCACCCGACCGACCCCACGAATCGCCTGATCCCCTCGCCGGACGAAGCGGAACTCATGCCCTGGCGCGATCCTGTCAAACTCCCCTACACGACGACCGGTCCGTATCTCTCCGAACTCATCGAGAGGGCGTTCGTCGACGGGCTACACAATCCGTCGATGCGTCCGATCGCCGGAGAATGGGAAGACGCGCTCATTAAAACGTCGGATCTCCTTCTACCGTGCGCCAATCCGAAATGCGTTAAGAAATTCTTCGTCTACAACAATCAAATGAACCCCGTGTGTCCGTACTGCGGAACGGCGTACACATTACCGGTCGCCGTGCTCGATCTATATTACAGTCCGCGCGGTTCCCAATATATTTCGGAAAAGCGACGCATCGTCGTATGGAGCGGGCAATCCCTCTACAAATGGCACGTCGACCGCAGCGTTACCCCGAACGAAAGAATCTCGCCTGAAGATTGCAAACGCGTCGGATACTTCCAATACCATAAGAATCAATGGTTTCTCGTCAATCAGACGTCGACCGACATGTGGAACGTTTCGACGAATCAACAAATTCAACCCGGTCAGGCGGTTGCGCTCACGAACGGGTTGAAAATCCTCCTTTCGAAAAAACCGACGGGGCGACTCGTCAACGTCATGATTACGAAGTAACGCCTTAACGCGCGACGGGAACGTCAGACACAAGGAGCTTCAGATATGTCGAGAAGATTGCCTGTTTACATTTTGATCGACTCTTCGGAATCGATGATCGGCGAAGCGATCGACGCCGTGCAGAAAGGCGTCGAACTCATGATCTCCACGTTGCGGCGCGATCC
>ONGM01000111.1 GCA_900317365.1 uncultured Planctomycetota bacterium | reverse complement strand
GGCAAGATCTTTACCGAAGAAGTGCGCGTTACGATCGAAAAGAATAATCAAGTCGTCGATATCGCCTTCTCCGGCGACGGAGCTAAAAAGTAATTCAACGCTTTCGCGTATCCTGCGGCGCGAAATCTGAAACGGAAGAAACGCGATCTTCGGATCCGTTTTTTCCGTTTTTTCATATCTTTTCATGTGATCGTCCGTAGTTTGCCGATTGTAAAAAAACGCTCCTGCGGTATGATCAATAGCGTGTCGTCTCGCGGCGCGTCGAGTCAGCGTTCGACGCGTTCATTTCGCGGCGTCAGTGTTTTTAGAGAGCAAGAGTACGGTAAGGATAGAACAATGCTTCGCGTTTTCAATACGCTTTCGCGCACCAAGGAAGATTTTCAGCCTGTCGTTCCCGGTAAAGTCGGAATGTACCTTTGCGGACCGACGGTCTATAAGCCGAGTCATATCGGGCATATGGTCGGTCCCGTTATTTTCGACACGATCAAGCGCTACCTCACCTATTCCGGCTACGACGTTACCTGGGTCGTTAATATAACGGACGTCGACGACAAACTCATTAACGAGTCGAACGCGCGCGGTATTCCCATGAGCGCCGTCGCCGAAGAAATGACGACCGATTACAAAAACAACCTCGCCGCAATGGGCGTCGATACGATCAACGTCTTTCCGAAAGCGACCGACTACATTCAGGAGATCATTCAGTTCACGAGCGACCTCATTGAAAAGGGCTTCGCGTACGAATCGGAAGGGGACGTCTACTACGACGTCGCGAAATTCAGCGAATACGGCAAGCTGAGCAATCGCACGCTGGAGCAGATGAGCGGCGAAGGAGGCGGTACGGCGGATCGCAAACGCTCGACCTTCGACTTCGCGCTCTGGAAATCGGCGAAACCCGGCGAGCCGTCCTGGGATTCCCCATGGGGTAAAGGTCGACCGGGCTGGCATATCGAATGCAGCGTTATGAGCTGCTCGCTCCTCGGCGAGACCTTCGACGTTCACGGCGGCGGGCTGGACCTGCAGTTCCCGCACCATGAGAACGAAATCGCCCAAAGCGAGGCCCGCAACGGCAAGCCGATGGCGAAATACTGGATGCACAACGGCCTCATGCAAGCGTCGAACGAGGTCGGCAAGGTCGGCGGACGCAAGACGCGCGAGGCGGGTTCCGAAGCGAAGGAAGGCGACCTCGCGTCGCAAGAGGCGGGTAAGATCAGCAAATCGAAAGGCGCCTCCGCCTTCCGCGACCTGCTCAAAAAGTTCCAGCCTGAAAATATCCGGTTCTTCCTCCTTTCGAGCCATTATCGTCGCCCGATCGATTACAGCGAAGAACGCCTCGCCGAGGTCGGCAAGGGAATGGAAGGCTTCTATCGTTTCTTCAAACGTTACGAGGAACTGACCGGCGAATCTTTCTACGACCTGACGGCGCCGAAAACGCGCGCGGACGGGGACGCCTTTGAGTCGAGCGCGCAATGGGGCGCGTTCGACGAGTTCGGCGCGCACGTTAAGGGACTCCGCGCCCGCTTTATCGAGGCGATGGACGACGACTTCAATACGGCGGGAGGAATCGGCGTTCTCTTCGATTTCCTGCGCGCGCTCAATAAGTTCGTCGAAGATCAGAAACTGGCGGAGTCGCCTAACCCGGCGGCCCTCGACGCCTTGCGCGCCGGCGCCACCGTCTTTAAAGAACTCGCGCAAACGCTCGGACTCTTCCGCGCGCCTGTCCCCGAAGAGAAAGCCGCCGACGACGCCCTCGTCGAACCCCTCATGCAACTCATTATTGACCTGCGCCGCAACGCAAAGAAAAATAAAGATTTCGCAACCGCCGACGAAATCCGCGATCGCCTCAAGGCCCTCGGCGTCGCCCTCGAAGACCGACCCGGCGGCGTCTGCGTCTGGTCGCGAGAATAGGAAACGCTCGGGCGCCAACGCTCGGGCGCCAACGTTCGGACGTTGGATCCCGGTTCGCGCTAACGCGCGGTTGCCGAATCACCGCTCCCGTTGGTCGCTTGCCGTGTTACAAACGCCTCAAAATCGTTTTTCACCCATACGCGCCAACGGCGCGTCCATCGCCCAAAGGGCGATTTTCCCGGCGCGGACGTTGGATCCCGGTTCGCGCTAACGCGCGGTTGCCGAATCACCGCTCCCGTTGGTCGCTTGCCGTGTTACAAACGCCTAAAAACCGTTTTTAACCCATACGCGCCAACGGCGCGTCCATCGTCCAAAGGGCGATCTTCC
>ONGM01000136.1 GCA_900317365.1 uncultured Planctomycetota bacterium | reverse complement strand
GCGCGCTACGACGGCGCCGGACGTCATGCGCTCGTTTTCGTTGCCGATCGGAAAGCGTCTCGAGATTCATCGCGTTTGATCGTGGCGGAAGGTCAGGACGCAGGCGCGTTTAACGGACTCGCGACGGGTGAACGCGAAGAGGTTCCCGAGTTCGTTCGTGGACCGCGAACACCTCTTTCAACGATTTGGTTCGATACGCCGGGCGTTCTCGATTACGATCTTTTCGGGGCGGGGTCGCGCCGCGCGACGCTGAGTTTCGTCGCGCCGCCGGGTCTTTCCGCGTTCGAGATTCCGACCTACGGCGAACTCCGCGAGGTTCTGATCGACGGCAAAAACGTCGAATGCGAATATTCTTCGCGCCGAATTTCCGGAACGAATTACTGGCAAGGCGCGCGAACGGTCGACGGCGCGACGACGAGCCGGAGCGAACGCTTTTCCGATCGACCTGTGAAGATTGAAGGCGTGAGACTCGCCGAAGCCTGCCCGAAGTCGAGCGCGGTTTCGATCGTTCTCGAGATTCCCGCCGGATTTACGGGCGCCGACGCCTGTCCTGAACCGATCGAACTCACGACGGAAGAAGGGATCGTAGAACTTGGCGATTGGAACAATCTCGGCGTTCTCGCGGATTATTCCGGCGGCGCGCGCTATACGACGACGCTGACGCTCGAGGAAGCGGCTTGGAATCCGGACGCGTCGCGCGGGATTCTTGATCTTGGTCAGGTAGGCGCGAGTTGTCGCGTAACGGTGAACGGCGAGGTCGTCGGCGATTTGTGCGCCGCGCCTTGGTCGCTCGACGTTTCGAAGGCGTTGAAAGTCGGCGAGAACGTTCTCCAAATCGAGACGTACAACACCTTGGCGAACTTCTATCGCAATATTCCGACGAACTATCGTACGACGATACCTTCGGGACTGATCGGACCCGTTGTGTTGAAGGTTAGCGACAAGTAGGCTCGCCTTGCGCAACTAAATGAGCGCGCCGCCGCGTCGATTCGTTTCGACGCGGCGGCGCGGTTGTTTTTAGCCGCCTTATTCGAGTTCGAGGCTAGGCGGCGAGGTTATCGGCGTTCAGGACGTAGGAAAGGAGGCTGTAAGACGCCGCCTTCGCCCTCTTCGAATTTGGGCGCGTCTTCGAGAATGAATTCGTCGTCGTTCGTTTCGACGCCTGATTCGACTTCGGCGGGCGCGATTTCGGGATCGACGAGGTCTTGATTCGCGTTTGAGTCGTTCGGAACGGAGTCGATAGGAACGGCGACGGGACGACTCGATTGTGAGTTTGCGGTATTGACGTCGGGACGAAGTTTCGGTTGCGAGAGGAGTTCGACGAGTCGGCTCTTCGATTTGCAGAGCGCGACGAGTTGCGCGAAGATTTCTTCCGGAGCGCCGTTCGACAACGCGAGTTTGTGTTGCGTAACGCCGACCTTAGAAACTGCGGGCAACTTGACCTTCGTCGGCGCGCCGGAGTAGGGCGTCGGAACGAAAAGGACGCCGTCGACGGACTTGAGTCGTCCGGAATTGCCAAAAGTGTAGAGCGCGATTTGTCCTAAATTGACGTCGGTAACGAGGCGCGCGGATTCGTCGACGCCTTGAATGCGTCCGTCTTTGAGAACCTTAACCCTCCTAGCCCTCCCGGTCGGCGCGACGAGTCCGGGTTCGACGTCGAGAGTGAAGACGCGTTCTTCGCGGAAGAGCGCGACTTCGCCGGTTTCGATCGACTGTTCAAAGTCGCCTGCCTTCGTGTAGAAGTCCTCGCCGGTCGTGAGATCGACGACGCGGAAGAAGAAGGGTTCGTCAAGCGCGAGCGCCCAGTCGGAACCGGGAGCGTCGATCGTCTTATGTGCGGCGGGCGAGTAGCGGAATGGATCGCGCCCGCGCCAGTCGAGTTCGCGACGACCAACGACGTCGCGATTGAGTTCGGCGTCGATCCAAAGCGGCCATAGTCGTGCGATTTCGGAGTCGATCGCTTCGAAGGTCGCGCGTTGCGAAGGCGTGAGCGCTAAGGCGTTGAGGTCGACGGAATCCGCGAGCGCGAGACTGCTTTCGAGAAGTTGTAGCCGATCGGCGTCGACTTCGCGCTTCGGTTGTGTCAGAGGCTCGACGAGTTCTTCGTCGCCTTGCGGATCAAGACCGTTGAAAAATTCGGAGCCAGGAACGTTGAGATCGGAACCTTCAACGATCGGAGTCATCGGCGCGATCACGCCGACGGCGTTCGCGAACTCCTTAAAGAGCGGTTGCCGCGAGAGCGTCTTCATTTCCTCTTCGTCTATGTCGTCGGTCGCCTTTTGAATCGCCTCTTTCGGGAGCGCTTCGGCGTCTTCCTCAGACGCTTCGCCTTCGGCTTGTTCGACGTTGGACTCGGATTTTGCTTCCTCGTTTGCGTTTGATTCGTCGTTTGGTTCGTCGTTCGGTTCGTCGTCCGATTCGTCGTCGAGAGCGGAGAGAACGAGCGGTCCGTCTTTTGGCGCGTCTTCTTCCGGTTCCAGTTCGAGGACGATTTGATCGTCCTCTTGGAGACTGGCGACGGCGATGGGCGCGGGAGTCAACGACGTCGCCGCGATCGAGAGCGTCGTTAAAACAAAAGCGGGATAATAGCGTCGCATTGAAACTCCTTTTCAGCGGATGTGCGTTCGTGTGATTTAATTGCGCCGACCGCCGACGCATGCTCGTTGTTTTATGGGCGCTCTTCGTCGAGCCATTCGTCGACGGTCGCCTGATCAAGACTTAAAATGAGGGCGATTTGATCGTTTGAAACGTCCCTGCGCGACATTAAGCGCGCCGCGCGTTTTAGTCTTTGCTCCGTCGCCTTTCTTTCTTCCATGCGCCCTTCTTCGTAACCTTCCTTAAATCCTTTCTTAAATCCTTCCTCGTAACCTTCTTTGAAACCTTCTTTGCGCGCCTGAGCGAGTCCGATCGCGACGCCTTCGTTACGGTGGAAAGTTACCATGCTTGATACTAAATCGTTCATGCCATATTCACCTTCTTCGAGTTTATCGAACGAGAGCCGGGTCTGAGGT
>ONGM01000254.1 GCA_900317365.1 uncultured Planctomycetota bacterium | reverse complement strand
CGTTCACCTCGGCAGCGGCGTAGTGCACAAGTTGGGCGGGACGATGATCAATATTCTCCCGGTTCACTCGCAGCATCGCGGCAAGCTCTTCCTGCCTTTCGCGGACGACGACCCGAAGACGGCGGAGATCCTTACGAAAATTCTCTTCCTTGCGGAAGATAGTAAAATTCAGGATCCGTCGATTCTCGAGCAGATCGTTTAATCTCGTTTGCAATGCGGTTTGAAAAATAAAAGAGTCCTTCTTTCAGAGTCGTAAGGGGGACTCTTTTTGTTTTCTTGCGATTACCCGGCGGGGAGTAGGCTAGGAACGTTAGGAAAACAAAAGTCGCACTGGGCGCGAAGCCGATTGGCGCAATGTGAAGTAGGAGCGCAACAGAAAATTAGGGCATAAAAAAAGCGCTCAAAGGAGCGCTGTCAAAGAAGACCGTCTAATGAGCGATACTGGACTCGAACCAGTGACCTCCAGCTTGTCGAGCTGGCGTTCTAACCAAACTGAACTAATCGCTCACTAAAACGTTAATTGAAACGCTGATTTTCACGGATTATATAGCGAAACCGCCTGGCGTCAATAGGACGCGCGTCATTTTCTCAAAATTAAGCGGAACGCGCGCCGAGTCTCACGTGCTTGTCGCCGTAAAAAGATCGTTCTCCGTATAAAAAACACGCCGAAAAGACGCGCCGTCTCAGCCGCATTTCTCCATAATGAGTAAACGGACGGCGTCTGAGGCGGGCTTTTTTCACGCCGCAACGTTAGCGGTCAATCTTGCCGGTTAAAAAGGTGGAGTTCACGATTTCCGCCGCCTTTTGAATTGGACTGTCAACGACGTCGACCTTTGATTTGAGCGCTTCGAGTTCTTCAACTTTTCTTTTGAGCGCTTCGTCGTCTTTGAACCATTTCAATAAGGCCGAGGCGAGCTTTTCCGTTTGATCCCTCCACGACAGGAACTCAGGGAACACCATGAGCGCGCGTTCTTCGGACGTGTGCTCCGTTTGTTTTGCGAACTTCCCTTTGGGATAAAACGGCGTTTCTCCTTCCATCGCGTCGACTGCCAGAATATTGACGAGGGTAACGTACTTGACGCGTTTTAGAAAACGTAGCGCTATGTGTTCCAGTTTGCTGACGCGATATGTGATAACCGTCGGTTTGCAAAGAGACAATAACTCGATGGAAACTGACCCGGAGACGCCAAGACAGCAAGTCGCTGCACGCATTAACTCCGGGGTCTTTCCGACGTAAACCGGGTAATCGAGATTCAGTTCCGCCAACCTCGATTTGACGATCTGCAAATGTTCTTCTTTGAACGCGGCGAAGACAGGCTCCACGTCCGGAGTTTCTTGTCGAACGAGCGTCGCCGCTTTGATAAGCGCGTCCATATTGTTGGCGACTTCTTGATTTCGCGAACCTGGCAAAAGGACAAGTCGCCTTCTTTTGGCGAGAGAATTGACGAACTTTTCGTCGATTTGACGGTTTCGCGACTCTTCAAAGAACGGATGACCGATGAAAATCGAATTGACGCCGCGTTGTGAAAACCAGTCGTGTTCGAACTGAAAGCACGATAGGACGAGATCGACATATTTGCGCATTTTTTTAACGCGTCGCTGTCCCCATCCCCAAATTTGAGGCGGCATAAAATAGACGACAGGAATTCCGCGTTTTTTTGCTTTTTTCGCGACGATCCAGTTGAAACTTGGAAAGTCGACGAGCACGACGAGGCTAGGGCGCTCGCTGTCAAAGATTCGGTCGATTTGCCGTAAAATCCGCATGAAAGTCGGCAGTTTCGCGAGCGCGTTTTTCAACATCATTACGGAAAATTGCGTGAGGTCTAGACGCACGTCGCAACTTGTGCTTTGTGTTTTGGGACCGGCAAGCCCGATAAAGCGCGCGTTTGGCGATAGTTGTTCCAACGCGCGAACGAGCTTCGCCGCGTGCGAATCGCCGCTGGGATCTCCGGCGGAAATAAAGACGAGCGGCGCGCCGATGGATTTGCGGTCGTTCGCGGACTTTTGCGACGTCTTTGATTCTTGTTTTATTGACACTGACGAATCCCTACGTTGTGAGCTTTTGACCTAAATTTCATAATTGAGAACGTTCGACGCGGCGCTATTGTCGATGAGATCAGAATATAAAATTCCGTTCAAATACTCCTGCCTCTTTTCTTCCGCCTTTTTCATCTCCCGGTCGATTCGTTCTCGATCGAGACTCGATTGGTTGGGCTTTTTCACGCGAGTTCCACGCGTAGAGCGTCGGCTTTGCTGAGGAGTTTCGTCGTCGACCTTCGACGCGCTCCGAGACTCCGAGCTTGGCGGCGCGACTAACGATAGAACGTAACCTAACGCAACTTCGGAAGGTTGGGGAACCAATTCAAAGCCGCCGAGGGGACCGCGAACGGAACGAATGAGTCCATGACGCTTCAAGATTTGAAGGGTTGCCGTCATAAATCTGACGGAAAGATTATGACGCTCGGCAATTTCGCCGGCGGAAAGCGTTTGCTTTTGTTTTTGAGCGCGCGCGAGTTCCAGTACGGCAAGCGCCGCGTATTCTCCGCGACTTGTTCCTTTTGACATAATGATTCGCCGACGAAAGGTTAGGGGACGGACGCGAGGTCGCGCTACTTGTTGACCACGTTCTGCGGTTTGTTCTCTTGGAACGCCTTAATGTTCGCCGCAGCGATCGCGACGAGTCGACGACGCGCTTCAAGACTTGCCCACGCGTTGTGCGGCGTAACGTAACAATTAGGCGCCGACAGGAGCGGATTCGTCTCTTTCGGCGGTTCCGTAGAGAGAACGTCAACTCCGACCCCGCCTAATTGCCCGGAACGCAACGCCTCGGCGACCGCCGCCTCGTCGATCAATCCGCCGCGACCTGTGTTGATAAGAAAAGCGCCTCTTTTCATTTCCTTGAGCCGTTCGGAATTGACAAGTTTCGAGGTCGATTCGTTGAGCGGACAGTGCAACGACACGACGTCGCTCTTTTGAAAGAGTTCGTCCAATGTAGCGGTCGCAACACCCGGCAGAAGCTCGACGCCTGGCGTTAGCCTTGGTCCGTAAACGAGCGCTTTCATTCCGAAAGCGAGCGCCACTTGCGCGACCCTCTTGCCGATCGTTCCGTACCCGACGACGCCGATCGTCTTTTGCCAGAGTTCGGTGAGTTTTCCGCGCGTGAAGGAAAAATCCTGACATTGCGACCATTCGCCGGAGCGCGTCGCGGCGACGTTGAGCGCGTAGCTGGACGCAAGATTGAGGAGATGGGCGAAGGCGTTTTGCACAACGGATTCCGAGCTATAACTTGGAATATTGGTAACGACGACGCCTTTTTCGGCGGCTTTTTTTAGGTCGACGACGTTATATCCGGTTGCGAGCACGCCGACGTATTTGAGTTTCGGAAGTTGGTTCAGAGTATTGGCGTCGAGCACGACTTTATTTGTGAGAAGTATCTCGGCGTCAATTGCACGAGAGACCACGTCTTCGCGCGCCGTTCTGTCGTAGAAGACGGCGTTTCCGAGTTGAGCGACAGGATCCCAGGACAGGTCGCCGGGGTTTGTAGTGAACGCGTCCAAAACAACGATATTCATTGAATGCTCCCGTGATTAAATTACCAGACGAACGCGAAAAACGCGCGGTACAGTCAAGAAATAAAAAAAACCTTGCGCTTCGTCAAGTGCAAGGTTTTAGCGGAGAGGACAGGATTTGAACCTGCGGAACCCTTACGAGCTCACGGGTTTAGCAAACCCGCGCATTCGACCACTCTGCCACCTCT
>ONGM01000110.1 GCA_900317365.1 uncultured Planctomycetota bacterium | reverse complement strand
GGCGCCCGCTTGTTTGTTTCCAACGACCGTGTCGCCGGTGAGCGCGACTTTACCGCCGTCGACGTAGACGACGTACTTGTTCGCGGACGCGGATTCGCCGCCGTTCGAGATCATGAGCGAGCTGACGAGAGTCGCGTCTCCGGCGCCGTAGATTGCGGAACCTTGATATTTCGCGGTGTTGTCCGCAATCACGGTGCGAGTCGCGAAGAACTGCGCTGCGTCGTAGATCGCGCCGCCGTAAGTCTCCGCAGAGTTTCCGATAATCTTAGCGCTGGACAAGGACGCTTTGCCGGCGTTGTATAGCGCGGCGCCGCTCGCGGTCGCAACGTTGCCGTTAATCGAGGAGTTCACAACGTTGACGGAGCCGGCGTTGTAGACGCCGCCGCCGTTGACCGCTTGGTTTCCGGTCAGATCGGACGACTTCGTAACGGCGAGCGTACCGGCGTTGTAGACCGCGCCGCCGTAGGTTGCCGCGACGCCGCCGGTTATGACAGCGCCGGCGAGAGTCGCCGTTCCCGCGTTGTAGAGCCCGGCGCCGAACGTCGCTATCGGCGCGCTAATCGTCGCGCCGTTCACGGTGATCGTACCGGTATTGTAGATCGCGCCGCCGCGTTCCGCCGCGACGTTCTCGATCGACATGTCTTTCGTCGTCGCTTCGATCGTCGTCTTACCGGCGTTGTAAATCGCGCCGCCGTATTCGCCGACGCTACCGGTTCCGGTAATCGAGGAGTTCGCAAGTCGGAAATTCGAGCCTTCGGCGACGTAGATCGTTCCGCCTTGGGCGTCCGCGCCGTTGACGAGCGTCAAGCCGTTGAAGTTCGCGACCGCCGTCGGCGAGGTTTCGCGATACATATCGATCGTAAAGATCCTACTTGCGGCGTGCGCGTCGATCGTGAGGCCGCCGTTGAGGGTCGCGTCGAGGGTCACGGCGCGTTCAACCGAGATATCGCCGCGTTCGAGCGTGATCGTGCCGTTTTCAAGTCCCTTCTTGAAGAGGATCGTCGTTCCGAGCGTAACGTCTTCGACGAGCGTGGAGCCGTCCTTGAATCTGCGAACGACGCCGTCTTCGCCGATTAGTTCCGTTCCTTCTTCGAGGTTCGCGACGGAGAAGAAGGAGTTTTGATATTCGACGGTGGCGCCGGTCGGCGAGGTGAGTTTCGTGCCTTTCACGACGTTGACGACGTTTCCGTCGACGTCGGTAAAGACTCCGCGCGTCAAGGTGAGAACCGCGCCCGGCGCGTAAACCGTTCCGGTCTCGGAATCGGTGATTTCGGCGAGAAGCGAGTACTTACCGTCTTCGAGTTCGACGGTTCGAGTCGTCGCAATCAGACCTTCGCCGGTCGTCGCTCCCTCGGCGTCGAGGAACGAGAACGCGGTTCCTTGGACGAGTCTGAACGTCGCTTCAAAGGTTTCCGTCGTCGACTGATTATTGTCGTTCGTCGTCGTAACTTTGAGAGTCGCGGAGAAGTTACCGTTCGCGAGGTACGTCAGAGTATACGTTCCGGCGTCAAAGGTTCCGACCGGCGTGGTCGGGTCGATCGCGGCGGCGGTCAGCGCGACGGAAATTTGCTGATTGCGAACGAAGTCCGTAACGATACCGTATTCGAGAGTACCGGTTACGCCGTCTTCGGTCGTAATCGACTGTCCGGACTGCACCGGAACGCCGGACGCGCGCAAGAGACGCGTACCGACAACGGTCGCTTTCGCGCCGTTCGCGAGCGTAACGACGTCGCCTTCGTCGAGTAGCGTCGCTTCGCCGTAGGAATCGACGAGGTAGACGCCGGCGACGGTGTAGTATTGGCCGGATTGAAGTCCGGAAACGCCGTCGAAGGAGACGAGCTTGCCGTTCTTATATTCGTAGGTATCGCCTTCCTGCGTGGTAACGACGGCGCCTTCTTCAAGTTCCGTTTCAACTTGATAAGTCGTTCCGGCGTACGCGAAGGCTTCGCGGAGCGAGATTTCGCCGTCGGTGGCGTCGACGACGTCGTCGAGAATCGTAACGATCGTGGACGGAGTTTCGCGATCTTCGTCGGCGACGGTGTATTCGTACGCGCCGGCGTCGATCGTACCGGCGGTGGAGACGCGTTCGTTTCCGGCGAGGTCGTACTCGAGCACGACGCCGCCTTTCGTCTTCACGGCGGAGTTGCGTCCGACGTCGATAACGTCGGTCGCGGTCTTCAGGAGCGTGTAATCGCCGTTCGCGGGATCGGTGAAGCCCGGATCCGCGTCGGAGACGTAGTTCGTCGAATCGGCGACGATATTGGAGATATCGGCGCTATTGAGCGCGACGATCGTATTAACGAGTTCAACGGTTCCGGCGCCGCCGATCAGGGTCGAGTCGGAGGAGTTGTTGATGATCGTGTCGTTGACGAGGTAGAGTTCGCCGGCGTTGGCGATCACGGAGTCTTTGCCGGACGCGACGTCGTAGATCAACGAGTTCGCGATTTCAAGGGACGCGCCTTCGTCGACGACAAAAGCGGAGCCTTTCGCGTTTGTGTATTTCAACCCGACGAGAGAGACGAGATTCGTTCCGCTCGCTTGGATGAGCGCGCTTTCGCCGTTTCCGTCGATCGTAAGTTTTCCGACGAGGGACGACGCGTCGACGACGCCGCCGTTCGCGAAGACGATCGGACCGCCCTTCGCGTTGATAACGACGCTTTGTCCCTCAAGAGACGCGTCAAAGACAATCTTATTGAGCGTAACTTCTTGACTAATTTCGACGGCGTTGGAAATCGTCACCGGAACGCCGTTGAGGAAGAGTCCGCTCGTGCGCGTGTAGATCGCGCCGTCCATATAGAGTCGGCAATACTGTCCGACCTTCGTTACGACAACTTCTTTGCCGCCTTTGATCGCCGTGGTGAGCGTGTCGCCGTCTTTCAGAACGACGGAGGTCGCTTCTTCCTCTTCAGTCTCGGGAACGGTGGTCGCAACGAGTTGGAATTCAACGTCGGCGAGTTCGACTTCGGACTTGTCGAGAATCGTAACGTTTCCGTCGGCCCAGTCGTCGGCGGACCAGGTTACGCCGGCGCCGACGCGCGTGAAGTCGACTTGCGCGGTCGCGGTCTGAATGGAGCACGCGCCGGCGGTGCGGAATCCGCCTCTTTCATAGGTAACTTGGACGTCCTCGACGAGCGTTCCGGACGTTACGCCGACGGCGATAATCGAGCCGGCTTTGACCGTGAAGGTATCGCCTTGCGCGAGCGTGGTCTCGCGATCGAGAATCGTACCGACGAGGGCGGCGGCTTCGCGGAGCGAAATCTTGCCGTCGTGATCGTCGACGCAATCGACAGGCGTGGTCACGACGATGGCGCCTTGTTCGAGCCATTCGCTATTGAACGCTTCTTGCTCGCTCCATTCGCCGCTCATCAGAATCGCTTCGTCGGTACTGTTCGCGGCGAGAGAGACGATCGTTTCGCTGTTGATAATATTATCGTCGGCGGCGATCGACTTCAGAATTTCGTCAAAGGAGACGCGGCCGTCCGATTCGACGAGGGTTTCGTCTTCGCTCGCGGCGACTTCCTCTTCCGTAACGACGACGGAGTATTCCGCCATCGCGTTGACGAGCGCGCGGTTAAAGACGGAACGACTGCCGGAACCGACTTGCGAAAGATTGGTTCCTGTATCGTCGCCGGGGGTCAGCACGACGATTTGCGGCTCGACGGTCGAGCGACCGTTCGCGGTCGAAGTCGTTAAGGAGCTGACGAACGGCTTGTAGAGAACGCTCGTCTCTTCGACGCCGTTCGGGACTTGCCCGGCGTCGAGAATGAATTGTTTCGATCCGGCGGCGATCGCGTTGATTTGGTTCAACAGATCGACGTTGGAGATGAACTCGGATCGCGCGGAGCCGCACGTCTTGAGGTACGACAGTTGTCTTCCGCCGATAATCGCGGAGGTACCGCCGCCGGCGAAGTAGAAGACGAACACGTCGTTGTCGTCGGAGACCGCCGCGATCTCTTGCAACGCTTGGAACACGGACCCGCGAGTCGCTTCCGCGTTCGTCAAGAGAATGATATTCTCTTCGGCCCATTGCGGATCTTCGAGGAGCGCTTCGCGGAAGGCTTTCGCGTCGTTGACCGGAGCGATCAGGTCGTTCGCGGAGCCGGGATAATCGGCGACGCCAACGATAACGGCGCGATAGACCGTTTCGTTGAGATACGCGTCGGTCGTCTTTTCGACGGTGGCGCTCAGGCCGTCTTCCGCGAAGTGGTTGTAAACGGTCAGACGGAATCGGTACGTCGTGTCGGGTTCAAGTCCGGCGATCTTGCAGGACGTAACGGAGCGTTTGAAGGAACCGACTTCAATCCACTCGCCGTCGGAACCGTCGTCGCCGACTTTGCAGTATTCAACGCCAACGCGCGAGACGTAGTCGGTAACGGGAACGCGCCAGTTGACGGTGGCGACGGAGTTGAGAACGGTAACGTTGTCTTCGTTGAAGTACTCGGAGGGATCGGTCGGCGCGATTTCGCCCGGTTCGGTGAATCCGCCGAGGGTCATGGAGTAACGATTCGCGGAACCGTTGAATCCGGAGACGCAAATGAAGTAGTTTCCGTCTTCGATATCTTCGATCTTGGAGAAATCGATGCGTTCGGTATCGCCGACGCCTTTGCTACTCCCGATGAGCACGAGTCGATAGGCGCCGTCTTCGTACGCGTCTTCGAAGGATTGCGTGTCGTCGGTTTGCACGACCTTATAGAGATAGAGGTCGAGGTCGCCGAGGTTGTCGGCGTCGCTGAGTCCGTCGTAGGTATCGTCCAGATCGATTTCAACGAAGGCGTCGTCGTAGTTGCGCGACTTCGGATTCGTGGAATCGGAGATCAACTGGAATCGGAACCAGTCGGAGATATACGCGCCGTTGGAACCGACGTCGCCGGTGATCACGAGATTATCGATCACGCGATGATAACGCGTGTCGCCGGCGTCGGCGTCTTCGTACGGCGTGAGATTGTCGATATTGGCGTATCCGAGGTCCGGGCAATATTGCTCGGCGTTGTCGTTCGACAAAACGTCGGAGACGCTTGCGTTAGGCGCGAAGGCGTCTTCGCTGAGGTTGTTGAGGAGGAACATCGAATCGGCGAAGTTATTCGTCGCGACGTATTCGAGAACGCCTTCAACGTCGTCTTTGACGGTGTAATGACCGTCGACGGCGACTTCGTATTTGTGGCTAACGACGGAAACGAGAATGATATCGCCGTTGACGAAGGAGAAGTCGTCGACGCCGTAACGCACCGTCTGATAGAGCTTGTTGTTGCGGTAGACCTCAACGGTTTCGCCCTTAGCGACGTTCGTGAGCGTCGCGCCGTTGTAGAACGAGCCGTTGTTGTAACGCAGGGTCATTTCCTGCGTCTCTTTATTGTCGACGATCGTCCCGAAATCGTCGGCGAACTCGTAGTTGTCGGGATTGATGACGATAACGAGCGAGTTCGTCGCTTGCGCGTAGTTATTGAAGTATTTGTTCGCGAAGGAGCCTTCGTCGATAATGCGTCCGAGGGACAGGTTCGAGACGACGAGGTTCTGGTTCGCGTACATATCGCGACCGTCTTCGGAGCAGAAGAGCTCGAGGAGTTGTTCTTTAACGGAGCCGTTGAGGGTCGAGCCGTTAATGAGCGTTTCCAGGTCGCTCGCTTCAACTTTCACGCCGTTAATGAACATTCCGAGCTTGACGCCTTTATAGACGGCGTCTTCGTCGGCGCCGTACTTCTTGGACGCGCCGGAAACGCTGAAGGAGTAGTTCAGGTAGACGGAGTCGTCGACGCCGATAATCGACTGACCGGCGTAGACTTCGGAGCCGTTCGGAACGTATTTTTCCGAGGAGAGGACGAGCGGATTGTCCCACGCGTAGCCCGGCTGAACTTCGGCGCGAAGGTCCGGAACGTCGCAAACGCCCGGATTGAGTTCGAGTTTGTACTCGACGTTTCCGGACGAATAGTTACCGGTAACCTTAATGTAGTAGACGCCCGGCTCGAACGGATTGCCGTCGAGGTCTTCGTCGAAGTAGATCGACTCGACGTTCGTCATTTCGGCGTAGCTCTTGGCGACGAGTCGGTATCCGCGCGGATCGGAAGCGTCTTCCTTATACAGATAAAGGTCCAAGTCGGCGTCGTTTACCTGAACGGACGTCGAATTGTAGTACATCTTAACGTAGTTCTCAGCCGTGCCGGTTCCGCTCATTTCGAAACGGTACCAGTCGACTTCGTCGATCTTATTGCTGTACTGTTTCAGAACGAGGTCGGTCAGTTCCGTCGTCTGATAGAGAACGCCAATATTCGCGGTCGGATTTTCCGGAGTCGAAATCTCTTTTTGGGAGACGGACTCGTAGGAGTTGTTCTCTTCGTAGATATCGTCGTAACCGGCGTTGAACGTGATCGAGTATCCGGTGTTGACGCCGGCGACAACGTCGTCGGCAAATTCGATCTTGAGGAAGTACTCGCCTGCGGTCAGACCGGCGAGCGAGATCGTGAGCGTATTATAAGTCTGCGAATAAAGTTTTCCGTCGTCGCCGGTCGTGTGAACGACGACCTCTTTCGCCTTCGCGTCGTATTGTCCTTCGACATACCCAAAGAGAGAGGGATCGAGCGGAACTTCCTCGTTGTTTTCGCAGAGAGTCAATGTCGCTTTGAGATTCTGCGTACGAACGCCTTGCGGCCATTGCACGACGACGTTGTCGGAATTCGACGCAGTTTGAGTAAGCTCGAATTTGTAATAGTCGACGGGGTCGGCGTCGACTTCGTCGTTGCCTTCGGCGAAGAGCGTCAGATTGTCAAGTGTGAACGTATTGCCATAAACAGTGGAGCCGCTCGTTGAACTCGGAGTCAGAACGTCAATTTGTCCAAGATCGGCATTCGTGCCGCCGTCGAAATCGGAGGCGTTATTATTCGCTTCATAAGCGTCTAATTCGAGAACGCCGTATCCGGGCATACGTTTGATCGCCGTGAAAGAATAGATATAGGGCGTTCGTCCGGTCGACTGATTGTAGGTCGTGAATTCGTATCGTTCGTAGATCGCGTTCCACTGGATCGGCATTCTCTCGACTTCGCCGGTCTCGGGATTCGACATATAGACGGCGGTGTAGTATTCGACGTCGGTCGGCTCGTAGGTCGCGTCGTAATCGTATCCCCAGTAGGTCAACCAGGATTTCACGGGATTCGCGGAGGCGCCTTCGGTCGCGTCGGCGCCGGTTCCGTCGGCGTAGTGAACTTCAACGCCGACGCCGTAGTTATTGTCGAGGTAGTCGGTCGAGATACTGTACAGCGGCGACTGCATCTCGGAAGCGAGGTATTCTTCGGCGTACGAGGAGTAAAGTTCCCATTCGCCGGTCGTCGCCGGATAAAGGCCGCCGTTGACGTTGCCGTTGTAGATTTGCGCGTAACCGTCGGTCGAGCCTTGGTAGATATATTCCGAAGCGCCGTCTTTGAACCAACCGAATGCGTAGTAGATCGAGGACGGATCGTTCGTAAAGGAGTTGGCGATGTAATTGAAGGTCTGCTGTTCCGGCGCGACGTCAGATTCGGGATCGACGATCACGCTCGTGTCCGCCCAACCGGTGTACGTAAGGATATTCGCGAGCGCGGCGGCCCAGCCTTGATTGGCGTGGCTGAATCCGTAGAGAAACGCGCTGTAATCGGACCCAACGGCGTGCGTGTTGACGCCGGACGCGACGGCGTTGGAGAAGATCGGATCGTCGACGGTCGCGGCGTACTGAGTCGACTGCGAGAGGACGGTCTCGTCGAAGCTCGCTTCGTCGACGGTAACGGTCGGCGCGACGACGAGGGTCGGATTCGCGGACGCGGCGTTGGATTGAAGCTCGGCAAGGTTAATCGCGTCGACGTCGTTCGCGGCGGTCGACGTTTCCGCAACTTGCGAGAAAGCCGCAAGCAAGGTCGGGTCAGCAGAGAGAAGTTGACGTTCTTCCAACGGCTCCATTCCGCAGAGACGTCGTTCGGTAAGTGAACGTTGACGTTTCGAATCAGCGTTCGAGACGTCTTTAATGCGATTCATGAGACCGGACAGAAAACGCTTACCTTTTTGCGACATAGTTTTCATTCCTTACGTAGTTATTTGCCGAGCGCCGCGCGAACGGTCGAAAGTGGATCCAAATCTTTCGGGTTCGTCAATCGCAACGCAACGAAGCCGACGCTACCGCGCGTCCCGGACGTTAAATTCGTCGTCGAACGAGTCGACGGGACGCGTCAATTTATACTCAACGAAAAAGCGCGACGCGCGCAAGTCGTAACAGCCCGACCCGCGCTTCCGCTTTGTGAACCAAAGACGCGTACCGCGGCGTCCCGTTCCGAACTCGAAACGGCATGGCGTCGCCGCGCGCAAACGCGAGGAGCGCTCCCTCGCGCATGCGCGCAGATTTCGCCTATTGAGACGTATTCTCAACTAGTTTAACGCGTCCCGCTAAAAAAAGCCAGAAAAAACATAAAATTTTTATCTGTACCTCTAGCCGACCTGTCAATTTACAAGGAAACGCCAATTATTCTAATGATTCAAACGAGAGAATATAACAAGGTTTCGTCAACGAAACACATTCTTCCCGTTATTCGATTTACAATCATTCTTTGGCGTCGCGCAAATATCCAAAACGCGCAAACTAGCGAAGGTTCTGTTCCATAAAGCGCCCGCTATGGCGCCAATCGATTTTGACGCGCCGTCGTTTGTTTAGTTCCCTCAAATCCGCGATCTTACCGCGACTTTGAGCAAAAACAACACGTCTTTTCTATTTTATCTATTCTGCGTCCGCACACAAGCGCCGCGACGTTTCTTCCGCAATTCTCTCAAACGCGCGCGATCGGCGCGAAAGACTCGGCGCCCGATTGAAAAAAAAGCGCAAATCGGTACAATACGAAGTAATCGTACGTCAGCGACGCGCGCTCGCGAATAAGAACGCTCGCGTCGCGCGCAGAATACGTTTGCGCAAAGCGTAAACAACGACCCTTATTCATATCAGAAAGGTTCTGTCATGTCGTCCCTTTCCAGCCCTAAGAAACTGACCGGCGACGTTAAGAAAGTCGCGATTCTCTTCTCCGGCGGTCCCGCGCCGGCGGCGAACGCCGTGATCGGCGGCGCGGCCATTTGCTTCGCGCGCGCCGGCGTTGAAGTTTACGGTATGCTCAACGGATACACGCATCTCGTCGACTATAAACCGGGCGACGTTCTCGAAGAAGGCGTCGCGTACGTTCGACTCGACAAAAACGTCCGCGACGGACTGCGCACGCAACAAGGCATCATCATCGGCACGGCGCGCGCCAACCCGGGCAAAGCGCTCAAGACTCCTCAAGACCTCGAGGATCCGGAAAAGATCGCGCCGATGGAAACGGTCTACCAAGCGCTCCGCTCGCTCGGAATCGACGCGCTCGTTTCGATCGGCGGCGACGACACGCTCACGACGGCGGCGAAATTCAAGCTCTATATGGATCGCAAACCGGCGAGCGAGAAACGCATCAAGGTCGTTCACCTTCCGAAAACGATCGACAACGACTACGAAGGCATTCCTTTCACGTTCGGTTACTTCAGCGCGGTTGAAATGCTCGCGAAAGAGCTTCGCAATCTTCTTTCTGACAGCGCGGCGGCCGGCGCGGGTTTCGTGTGCCAGCTGATGGGTCGCGCGGCGGCGTGGCTCGCGTATGGCGCGGCGATCGCCGGCGAAGCGTCCGCAGTCGTCGGACTCGAAGACATTGAAGAGTCCTGGAAGACGACCGAAGTTACGATCGATCCGGAAACGGGCAAAGAAGTCCTCGACGCGGACGGCAAGCCGGTCATGCGCACGATCGTCGATATGCAACACGTCGTGAATCACCTCGTCGACGTCGTTATCGCGCGCGAAAAAGAAGGTCAGAAAGGCTTCGTCGCGGTTATTTCCGAAGGAGTCGCGGAATTCCTGCCGCTCTCCGAAATCGAGAAATGCGTCTCGCACGACGAATACCTCTCTTTGAAGCCGGATACGTTCGGGCACTTCCCGGTCTCGCAATTGAAGTACTCTTCTCGCCTCGGTCGTCTGATGGCGGAAGAATACAAGCGCCGCACCGGCAAGAGCAAGAAGTTCAACGGACTGCAATTCGGTTACGAAGTGCGTTGCAACCAGCCGACGGCGTACGACGTTTGCGTCGGAAGCCAAATCGGCGTCGGATGCTATCGCGCGCTGTGCGAAAAAGGTCTCAACGGCGTTATGATCTCCGTCAACAGCGGCTCCGATCCGATGGGACTCTCGTTCCCGGCGTTCGAAGAACTCATCAATATGGAAAAACTGCGAGCGTATCCGCGTCCGATCAAAGTCGGCAGCGACATGCACCAACTCGCGCGTTATCTCGAAGCGTGGACCGAATAATTTCGCGTTCCCAACGCAGCGCATAACGCGACCGCGCGACGGCGCTCGGGACTTATTTTCAAAAAAATTTCCGAGCGCCACTTGCGCTTTTCGATTTTGATACTACAATACGGGCGTCGTTTGACAAACGTTTGCGTTTGGGCGCGTAGCTCAGTTTGGTTAGAGCGCGTCCCTGATAAGGACGAGGTCCATGGTTCGTATCCATGTGCGCCCATTTGAGGGAGTTCAGTTTTAAACTCTTTTCTTTTCATGTCGCGCGACGTAATTCACAGCGTTTCCTTGTATAGATGGTTCGTCTATGATTCCTCAAACAGGGTTCGCGGCGGCGGAGTCGTCGTTTTTTCTCATCGTTTTCAAGGTTCAATCAACGCGCGTCAAACGCTTGGAGGGCATACATGACTCAAAAATCGCTCAACGTCGGGCTCGTCGGGTACGGAATGATCGGCAAGGTTCACGCGTATGCGCATCAGGTTCTGCCGTGGTACGCGCCTGAGCTTCCAGTCGTCGGCAAGATCAAGGCGGTCGCGACGGCGCATCCGGAAACGGCGCAAGCCGCGAAGGCGCAAATTGGCTGCGAGCTCGCTTACGGCGACTATCGTGAACTGATTAACAACCCAGAGATCGACGTCGTCGACATTTGCGCGCCTAACGCGGAACATTTTCCGATTCTCAAAGAAGCGCTTGCCGCCCAAAAGCACGTCTACTGCGAAAAACCGATCGTCGCCAGCCAATCTGAAGGAGTCGCGCTACAAAAAGACCTCGGTTTTATTAAGCGCGCCAAAACGAACGCCGTCGCGTTCCATCTTCGGGGATTCGCCGCGCTTCGGCGCGCTAAGGAGCTGATCGACGAAGGAAGACTCGGGCAGCTCCTTCAATATCGCGCGGCGTACCGTCATTCGAGCATGCTCGATCCCACGACGCCATGGCGTTGGAAAAACAGCGATTCCGGCGGCGTGATTCTCGACCTCGCCTCTCATCTCTTCGACCTCGTTCTGTGGCTTATCGGAACGCCCGCGTACGTCTGGGCGCAAACGCAAACGGCGACGCCGGTTCGTCCGCTCCGCCGTCTCAATCCGGGCGAGCTCGTCTCCGACGCGCCCGTCCAAAGGGTGACGAGCGAAGATTCCGTCGTCGTCGTGACGCGCGGGCTTGCCGGAGCGCCGCGTCTCGTCGCGCGCCGTCCGTGCGCGAAGATCATGGAGCATCGTGAAAACCTCGGGACGGACCCCAACGTCATGCCGATCGCCGTCGGCGCGGTGAAGAACCCGGCGTCGCTCGTCGGAATCGTCGAAGCGACCAAACTCGCGCCGGGCACGGAAGACGAGCTTACGCTCGAGATCGGCGGAACGCGCGGGGCGATTCGTTTTTCTTTGATGAATTCACACTATTTGGAATTTTTCGACGCGACGGAGCCAAGCGGCGCGTACGGGGGCGAATCGGGGTGGAAGAAGCTCGCGTGCGGGGGTCGTTATCCTTCGCCCGAATCAGACTTTCCGTCGCCGAAATCGACGACCGGCTGGCTTCGCGCGCACGTCGCGTCCCTTGCGTCGTTCTATCGCGGGATCGCCGACGGCTGCGTCTATGGCGCCGACTTTGAACAGGCGCTTGCGGTGCAGAGCATTTTGAACGCGGTTTATAATTCCGCCGTCACGAACAATCGGATCTATCTCGACCCGTCGAACTGCTAGAGGCGGCTCGTCTCAGATTTGCGGAGAATTTATGTTTAAACTAGTGAAACCTTACGAGCCGTCGGGCGACCAGCCGCAGGCGATCCAGTCGCTCGTCGACGGCATTAACGCGGGCGAGAAACGCCAAACGCTGTGGGGCGTGACGGGCTCGGGCAAGACGTTCACAATGGCGAACGTGATCCAGCAGGTTCAACGTCCGACGCTCGTCCTGTCGCATAACAAGACGCTCGCGATGCAGCTCTACGACGAGTTCAAGGCGTTTTTCCCCGAAAACGCCGTGTCGTTCTTCATCAGCTATTACGATTATTACCAACCGGAAGCGTATCTGCCCCAGACCGACACGTTCATCGAAAAAGACGCCGACGTCAACGAACAGATCGACCGTCTGCGCCTCGCCGCGACGAGCGCGCTCGTGAGCCGCGAAGACGTCATTATCGTCGCGAGCGTCAGCAGCATCTACGGACTCGGCTCGCCCGACGAATACCGCAATCTTTCCCAAGAGCTTCGCGTCGGACATACGCTCGATCTCGACAAGTTCCTCAAACGGATGATCGAGATGCAGTACGAGCGGAACGACTCGGAGCTAGAGCGCGGACGGTTCCGCGTTCGCGGCGATACGATCGACATTCGGCTCTCTTACGAAGAGTACGCGCTCAGGGTCGAGCTATGGGGCGACGAAATCGAAAAGATTTCCTGCATCGACCCGGAATCCTGCGTTCCCTTTGCGGAGTTGGATCAAGCGTTCGTTTATCCCGCGAAGCATTTCGTACTTTCGGAGAAAAAGATCGGCGAGTCGGTCGCTCAAATCAGGACGGAACTGCAAGACCGCCTGTCTCACCTGCGCGAGATGGACAAAATTCTCGAGGCGGAGCGTCTGAAGCAGCGCACGGAATACGACATAGAAATGCTCACGCAGACGGGGCGCT
>ONGM01000109.1 GCA_900317365.1 uncultured Planctomycetota bacterium | reverse complement strand
TTTTGAGCTTCTCTAAGCGCGTCTGACATGGAGCGCGCGGACGTCTCACCGAGGCGTCCGCGCGTTTTTTCTTAAGGCGCGTTTAGAAATAACGGAGGCGCCGCGCGCGACGCGTTGAGTCCGGAATAATTGTCTTGGCGGTTCTTGCCTTCATAACGCGCCGGATTATACTTATTATTGGGCGCGGCGTCCTCACAAGCCGCGTTTGAAAGCGACGTCGAGCCGATCTGTTTGTATTTGTGATCGCCCGTCGTCGACTTGAAGAAAGAGGGAACAAGGACGAGACGCAACAATATATGCGAGGTCGTTTGACGTCCGTTAGCGTCTTTGCAACCTCGCCTTGTTTGGTTTAAAAGTTTACGGAACGCGTTTATTTACACGATCAATTAAAATTCGCGTCGCCGGGCGTCGCGAAAACCGATACGAAAGACAGAAGCGAAAAAAGACTGAGAATGTCGGAACAAGAAAAGAATACGTTAAAGCCGGAATCTGACGAGCTTCAAGGCGTCGATTCAACGAGTTCCCTGAACGAAAAGGACGAAAACGAGTCGAGAACTCTTCGCGAAGCGTTGAATAAGTTTCATATTACGTTGCCTGAATCGACGATTCAGACTCTCGACGACTATTGCGATCTCCTGTGGATCTGGAACGAACGCCTGAATTTGACGCGGCATGAGACCTACGATAAGTTTGTCGCGCGAGATCTTGTCGACTCCATGCGGATCGCCGCGCGACTTCAATCTGGGGAACGCGTTTTGGACGTTGGGTCAGGCGGCGGCGCTCCGGGGCTCATTATTGCGATTCTTCGTCCCGACGTCGATATTGAGCTTTGCGAGGCGACGGGCAAAAAGGCGACCGCGCTCGGGGATATGGTGGAGAAGCTCGATTTGGACGTCCCAGTCTGGAACGCGAAGGCGCAGGAACTCCTCGCGCAGCGGAGATACCACACGCTCACGGTCCGCGCCGTCGGCAAAATAAAATATCTTCTGGAACTCTTTGCGAAGTCGTGGAATAATTTTACGCGTCTCATTATGGTCAAAGGACCGAAATGGCCCGACGAGCGCGGCGAAGCGCGCCACTACAACCTTTTCAACAAGTTGGCGCTTCGCAAAATCGACGAGTACGAGATTCCCGACGACGGACACTCGAGCGTACTTCTGCAAGTCTGTCAGAAGTCGGACTTTGCGCGCGTTGAACAGCACGCGAAAGATTTGGCGGCCGGCAAGCCGTACGGCGAACCGATTGACGACGACGTCGCGCCGGAAGAAGCGCAAGGCGCCGCAACTTCGAATTTCAAGCGGCGTTCGCGCGATTTCGGTCGAGACGACAACCGACGCGGTTTTCGACGCGGTCGCGCTTTTACCCGCGATCAACGCGAAAAGGACGCCTCGTCCTCGGACGGCGTGGAAGAGCGCGCTTCCACGCGTGGAAATGCGAAGCCGCCGAAAGGCTGGACCGGTAAGAAGCGCGACTTCAAGGTTGAGGATCTTCCGGCGGGCGTTCGACCGGGGCGTTCCGGCGGCGATCGTCGTCGCGGCGGCGGCGCGCGCGGAAAATCCGGCGGCGCAAGACCTTATTCGAAACGCGACGATAAATCGGGCGGGAGCAAATCGGGCGGTTCGAAACGTCGGCCCGATACGAACTGATCCGCGCGTTTCACTGGCTACGATAATTAACGTTCATACGATTGTTTTCAGACGATAAAGGACTCATCGATGTTTAATAGATTGCATAAAAGAGGCGTTCTCTCCGTCTTTGCGCTGTGCGCTATTTCCCTCTGCGCGTTTGTCGGATGCAAGAAGGACGCGCAACAGAATCCCGACGACGCCGGCGCCGAAAACGGGGAAGTCGCCGCCCCGCAACTCCCCGTGTTTTCCGACGAGATTCGTTCCCTCAGTCCTGAACAACTTAAAGCGCGCGGCGAACTCAATTCCCTGCCGACGGAGTACGTTTTACCCGGCGCGTACTACGCGCAAGCGATCGATCTTGAAAAACTTTCCGCAATTCCAAAGGGCGAGACCGCCGCGCAGTTCTTTGCTGAAAACGGATTGCAACTTCCCGTCGAAGGTCTAATCGAGAAATCGAAACTTGTCTTGTATAGCAAAGGGTTTGCTTTCGTCGAAGTCAAGGACGCAAAAAACAACGACGTTCTTCAGACGGGCGCGCCATTTCCCTCCGAAGCGCTTTATCTGACGTCCGACGAGCCGTTCGATAAGGACGCCATTATTGACGTCTTATTCAAAGACGCCGACGCGACGAAATTGTCGACGAAAAACTTCGGCGGGCTTGAAGTTCGCATGATTGAAAACGACGTCGTTATGCCGCTCGATCAGGCGGGTACCGTCACAGGCAAGGTCTCGGGCGTCGGCGCCGCCGTTGCGTTTCCGACAGAGAAAAGCGTCGTTTTTCTGACCGGTTTGTCGAAGACTTTTGAAGACTATTTTAGCGCCAAGAAAGGGGACGAACGAGGAGTCGCCGCGCAATGTCTTGCGCGCGCTCCGATCGACAAGTCGTGCGTCGTTTTTGAATATGACGTTGACTTCGCGTCTCCGAACGCGCAACTCGTTCAGTTGCCTGTGCCGCTCACCGAAGCGCTTTACGGGAGCGCTACGAAAAACCTTTCGACCTTTGAGATCCTTTTCGCCGGTTCCGAGTCGGACAATAATTTGATGACCGTCAAAATTTTCTGCAAGAGCGGGGAAGGCGCTGAGAATATGAAGCAGACCCTCAGCGGCGCTCTGCTCGAAACGGTGAACAGCCTCAAAGAGGCTATCAAACGTAGTTCGAATCCCGAAAACGCTAACGCCAACGGCTTAATTGAAATGATTAAGTCCGCCAAGCTCGACGTCAACGGGGACGTTATCGTCGCCTCCGTTGCTAATAACGAAACCTTCCGCACGTATATTCTCGATCAAATAGCCGCCGTCAACGCCGCTCGCCGCAATTCCGAAAGCTTTGCGCGAAATCGCGCGATCGAGCAGACTCTCGCGCAGTTGAATTTGGCAATGACTCGATACTCGCGCGAAAATAAAACGTTGCCGCACAATATCTACGCGGAAGACGGAACTCCGCTCCTCAGTTGGCGCGTCGCGCTTCTTCCGACCTTCGGCGACACGTATAAGGCGCTGTACGAGAAATTCAATTTGAACGAACCTTGGAACAGTGAGACCAACTTGAAACTTCTCGAACAGATTCCGCCGATCTATACGACGACCGAGGATCCGGCGAACAAGTTTAAGACGCAGTTCCTGATCTTCTCGACCCCGCAGACCCCCTTCGGAAGTCATCCGGAAGGCTTAAAAGTGCAAGACGTCGCGGATCCGTACAATACGATCTCGATCTTCTTCGCCGCGTCTAAACACGCGGTTCCGTGGACGCAACCGGAAGAAGTCGTCTTTAACCCGACGAAGCCTACCGACGTCTTTGGCGACCACGTTTGCGCGCTAACGCTCATGGGCGAGGTTGTTAGTCAAGACTGCGAAGATACGGAAGAGGACGCGAAAAAGCTTGCCTCGCTGATCTACGGCGTCGAAGAAGAACCCGAAGATAAGACAGAAGGCGCGGCTCCGAGCGAAAGCGCCGAGTCGACGGAAGCCGCCCCTGCGGACGACGCGAACGCGACTGAATCAGGCGAGGCGGAACCTGCCGCTCCGACCGTCGACGAACCCGCAACCGAGCCTGCTTCTGAACCCGCATCAGAGACTGCGTCGGACGCTCCGGCGGAAACGAGCGCGGAATAAGGACGGCGCGCTATTGCGCGAGGCGAGGCTAGGCGATTACGGATCCGATTAGGTCATGCGACGTAAAGTTCTTTTTGTTATACCGACGCTCGATCGTTGCGGCGCGGAAAAGCAAATGACGATGCTGGCGACGGGACTGCCGCGCGATCGTTTCGACGTTCGCGTCGCCGTCCTGACGCGGCTCGGTCCGTACTCGCAAACGCTAGCCGACGCCGACGTTCCCGTTACGCTAATCGGTAAGAAGCTCAAGGCGTCGCCTTGCGCCTACTTCAAACTAAAGAAACTGATACGCGAGTTTCAGCCGGACGTCGTTCACACGTGGCTTTTCGCCGCGAATTCCTACGGGCGCAAGGCCGCGTTTGCGTGCGGTTCGCCTGTCGTCGTCTGCGGAGAACGTTGCGTCGATCCGTGGAAAGGCGCGCTTCACGATTTCGTCGACCGTAGGCTGGCGGCGAAGACGGACGCGTATGCGGTCAATAGTTCGGGAATCGTCGATTTCTATACGAAGCGGGGGCTTCCGGCGGAGAAGTTCGCGGTGATTCCGAACGCGGTCGAGTCGAGGGAGGCGATAGCGCGCGAAGAGCGCGCGAAGCTCAAACGCGCGATTCTCGCCGAGTTGGGACTGCCTCGGGAACGGGGTTATGAATCGCAGAAGAACAAGCTCTTTCGTCAGATGGCGATCTCCGATCGTTCTCTCGACGAAGGCGAGCCGTTTCTTATCGGACTCGTCGCAAGGCTTTGGCCGCAGAAGAGAGTTCGGGACGCGGTCTGGATTGCCGATCAGCTCAAGTTCGCGTTGCTGAATTTCTATTTGGTAATTATAGGGGACGGACCTGAGCGGGACGCGCTCCTGCGCTATCGAGACGATTTGCAAATTCGTGATCGCGTGATTTTTCTCGGCGAACGAACCGACGTCGCCCGATTTATGCCCGCGTTTGATCTTCTTTGGAATTGTAGCGAGTACGAAGGACAGTCGAACTCGATTTTGGAAGCGTTGAGCTTTGGCGTTCCCATTATGGCGACTGATATTCCAGGGAACCGAGACATGGTTATTCCCGGTGAAACCGGCGTGCTAATCTCGGATTACGACGGAGACGAGTCGCGCCGAAGGACTGCGTTTTCGCGCGAAACGCTTCGGATTTTCAGCCCGGAAAACGAAGCGACGCGCCTTCAAATTCAGGAACGCGCGCGGACGTTCGCGCAACGCGAATTTTCATACGAAAAGATGATCGCGCGACATGTTGATTTGTACGAACGGCTTTTAAAAGAAAAAAAGTCGTAGCGTCTACGCGTCGAATGTTGGGATACGTTATTCATAAGGCGAGCGAACGAAGCTCGCCTTTCTTTTTTGTCCGCAAATCAATCTTTTGTGCGGAACGCGTCGGCGAATTGTTTTTGCAGGTGAATTGTATTTGCATATGAGTTCGTTATATTAGGTGTAGCGCGAGTTGACGCGGCGACGGAGCCAGTTCGAGCTTCGATATTTCCGCGCGTAGGACGGGGACTCAAATTTCGTCATTGAACGGAGTATAGACGACAATGGAATCGAACGACGATCACAAGAGACCTAAGAAAGATTTGCCGGCGATGTTTGCGCCTCCAAGCGTTTCGTTACAAGACGAATTAGGGGGCGATATCTATAAGGCGGAACCGGCGTCCGCGTCGGAATCCGTCGCGCGACGCGGTTTTCAGTTTCGATCGTTTTTGTGCCCGATTTGCCATACGAAAATTTCGATAACGCGCGATCAGGTCGGAACCCGTATCGCGTGTCCCGACTGCGGAACGGTCGTTACCGCGCCTACGAATCTTAATTTCGACGCTGAAACGGAATACGAACGGGCGAATTACAATCTTGAAAAGAAACGTCGCGACGAACTCTTTTCGCCGATGCGCAATCCGAATCGGGAAGGAATTAAGATCGACGAGACGAAGGTTTACGGACTAGACGACGGGACGGACGCCAACGATCCGAAGCGCGCGCGTCGGAACGACGTTAAATATGTTCCCGTTCAATGCCGAATTTGCGAAACGTTCCTTCAAGTTCCGGAGAGTCAGATCGGCAAAACGATTACTTGCCCCGACTGCGGGTCTCGTATCGAAGTAACCGCCGTCTTGAAGAATCAAAAAGAAGTCGTCGACGTGAAATTTGCGCCGCGAGATCGCGGAACTTACGGCATTGGCGAGATTCCGGAACAGCGCGCCGCGACGATTCGTATGCTGAACGGCGAGCTTGTGGAGTTGGATCCGCACGATAAATTCGTCGATAATTCCGGCGCGTTGAACAAGGCGTTTCAACGCGCGAAGAAGGCGCGCGAGCGCGGCGAACGCGTTGAACCCACGACTGCTCCTAAGGACGTTGCAGACGTTCGCGCCCGGACTGCAGGCGAGCGCGCCGTCGAGAAACGTCCGACAGTCCAAAAGCCTGAGAAAAAGGAAAACCAGGCTGAAAAGAAAAAGAAAGAGAAGGCGAAGGCGCGGCGCGCGGACGACGAGAGCGAGTGGATTGCGCCGAAGGTTCTCCGAAAGAGGGACGGACAATTGATTTGGGCGGTTCCGTCTCCGCCGCGACCTTTCCCGCTCTTTAATCGGACGTTTGCAGTCGTTCTGGGATTCGGATTCTGGAAGCGCGTTTTAATTCTCGTCATG
>ONGM01000066.1 GCA_900317365.1 uncultured Planctomycetota bacterium | reverse complement strand
TCGTCCGCGTCTGCGACGAGTGCGGATACAAATGCATGCCGATTCTCTTCAACGGCAACGGTCTCAATCCCGCGACGATCGAACCGGACGCCTATCCTAAAGCCGACGCGTTTGCGACCGCGCTCGTCAACGCGCTCAAAGACGAACCCGGACTCCTTATGTTCGATATCATGAACGAACCGCTCTGCTGCCCGTACATTAACGCCGCGCCCAAAGAGGAACGCGAGGCGCGAGTCGAGAAAATTTGGGCGTTCTTGCGTCATGAAATCGCGGTCGTTCAACAGGTTGCGCCCGACGCGTTGACGACCGTTGGCTATACGACCGCGTGGGAAATCGAGGAATCGACCGCAAAAATGCTCGACCTTCTCTCTTTCCACGACTACAACGACACGCGCGAAAGAATCGGCGCCAACTTCAAACTTGCCGAAGAATGGGGACAAAAACTCAACAAGCAGGTTATGAATACGGAAATGGGGTGTCTTGCCCGCGCCAACCCGTATGAGTTGGTTCTCAAGTTCAGCAATGAAGCGAATATGGGTTGGTTCGTCTTCGAACTTATGATTCACGGCCGCTGCATTGACGAACACGGCGTCTTTTATCCCGACGGAACGATTCGAGACGCGGGCACAATCGCGGCGATGTTCGGGTGCTACCGAAACCGCGACGCCAAGACGGTCGTTCCGACGAACCCGAATCGCGAGGGCAAAGTCGACCGCGCGCTAGCGCTCCTGCGCGACGCGCTCAAAGAATATACGAGCGACGCGTTCGATTATCGCCGTAGCGACAAGAAAAAATTGCTCGACGCTTGCGAAGTCGGAGCCAACTTGCTCGAGGCGTGCGAACTCGTTCCGATGAGCGAACTGCCGACGACTCAAATCGAAGCGTTCCGCAACGACCCCAACGCCGACCTCTGGGAAATTCGTAAATTTGCGTATCGACTGGCAAAGCGTCTTGAAGAGGTCGCGCAGATTTTCTGATCGGAGAACGCTCGCGTTTTGATTCAAGAACTAAAAAAGCCTGCGGTTAAAACCGCAGGCTTTTCATTGGCGTTTGTCAGGATAAACGCAAAATGAGAGTGTCGGGGCTCGAACCCGAGACCTACGGATTAAAAGTCCGTTGCTCTACCAACTGAGCTACACTCCCTACCCGTCGAAAACTCGACGAATTCTATGCGCCCACGCCTTCCAACTCAAAGCCGAAAAACAATGAACCAAATGAGAGTGTCGGGGCTCGAACCCGAGACCTACGGATTAAAAGTCCGTTGCTCTACCAACTGAGCTACACTCCCAACTCGTCGACCAATACGGTCAAAAAGTTTTCGCCATTATATATGAGCCCGGCGACTCGTCAATAGCAAAGCGAAAAATTTTTTCAAAATCGTTCGCGTCGGTCGACGTCGCCGCCTATAAAGTCGCCTATCGAGTTTCTCCAAAGCCCGAGATTCTTCGGCGGATTACTGCGGTTTGTCGTAATCAAACTCGCGCCATATCATCGGTCGACTGTGCCGCGATTCAATGCGCAAAACGACCTCGCCGTTCACAAAGATCCGCACCGTCCCGCTCGATTGACTCACCGCAATCGCGACCGCGTTCGTGCTACGACTCACCGCCGCCGCAGCCCAGTGCCGCGATCCTAAGCCCTTCGAAAGCGTGATCATCGCCGTCGACGCGTCGAGCAAACGACACGCCGCCGCTACCACCCCGTCGAGCGCCACCACAAAAGCGCCGTCCAACTGCGCGACCTCCTTAATCCCCTCGCGAACGCGCGGATCAAATAGGTCGCGCTCCTTGCATTTGTACCCGCGCACCGGATCGAAGCCCGCCGCCTTGCTGTTCGCAAGAACGTTCTTCGTGTCCCCTACGACGAAAAGCGTGCCGACCGACTTCCCCTCGCGGCCTTCACGACCAATTTCTAACGCCAAATCGACGACCGTCTTCAACGTCTTCAACGGAACCTTCGTCTCGATCTTGCGCAATTCTTTGCCCGATAAGCGCTCGAGATGCTCCCCTAAATTGATGACGCTAATCGAATCGAACCCGACGACGGCGTCGAATCCGTTGTACACCGCGACCAAACGCGATCCCGGCGTAAAGAAATCGTCCGCAACCGCCTCGAGAATCGCGTGCGTGATTCGATCGTATACCGGCGCGTCCGCGTCAAGACTAAGCAGAACCGTCTTGATCTCCGCCTCCGACGCCCCGGCGAGCGCTTCCGTACTCGTCGCCGCCGCGACAAAATAAGTTTCGCCCATAAACTTCTTGAGTCGTTTCCAATCGATCGGCGCGTCAAAAAAGATCAGTAGCCCCGACGCGCCCATCCTATCGCACATACCAATGGCGTCGGCGAGTACTTTCTGCATATAATCGCCAAATTTATAAGGTTCCACCGCAATCACGCCCCGCACTAAAAATTGCTTCAGAAATCCTCGCTCGTCATCCGAAACAAACGACTCGACAATATATTCTATCAAATTCAAATATTGTCAACCGCCATAGGGGAAAAACCATGAAAATCGACCAAAATTCCTGTCGCTTCCCCCGATTCATCGCCGGTTCCCCGCTGTTCGCGGCAGTTCGCCTCGCCGATCCGACTCCGCAAAGAACGGCGCTCGTCGCGCGCGCGCAAAGTCAAAAAATCTTCGCAAAAGTTTTCGAGCCGCCCGACGCGTTAGAAGGGCGAAAAAGAAGTGGTTCGCGCGCGTTTTTCAGGGTCGCCGCCGCGACTCGTCGCGGCGGCGCGCATAATAAGAAAACAAAAACTTAGTCGATTCTAACATAATTTTTCAAAAAATCTCGCCGGGGCGCTTGAAAAATTTCGTCGCCGTTGCATAATGAGTTTTGTTGACAATTACGAAACGTAATTGTAACGGATAGCAACAGACAATAATATTATATTGCGCTTTATTAGGAGAGTAATAATGGCGTCCGAACTCAATCCGTTTACCATTGCAAAAGCCCGTATCGCCAAAGCGGCGAAAGCCCTGGGACTCGACGCCGCGACCACTGAGTTGCTGAGCACTCCGCAACGCGAAGTTTGGGTCGCCCTTCCCGTCAAGATGGACGACGGCACGACGAAAATCTTCCAAGGTTTCCGCGTCCAATACAACACGGCGCGCGGTCCGGCCAAAGGCGGCATTCGCTGGTTCCCGACGGAAACGATCGACACGGTTCGCGCGCTCGCGTGCTGGATGACGTGGAAGACGTCGGTCGTCGATATTCCGCTCGGCGGCGGCAAAGGCGGGATCATCTGCGATCCGAAATCGCTCTCCACGACGGAAAAAGAACGCCTTGCTCGCGCCTATATTCGCGCGATCGCGCCGCTGATCGGGATTACGAAAGACGTTCCCGCGCCGGACGTTTACACGAACGGCCAAATCATGGCGTGGATGATGGACGAATACGAAAAGATCCAAATGGAATGCCATCCGGGCGTGATCACGGGCAAACCGTTGGCGCTCGGCGGTTCTCAAGGTCGCGGCGACGCGACGGCGCGCGGCGGAATCTACACGGTTCGCGAATGCGCGAAGGCTTACGGAATCGATCTGAAAGGCAAGACGTGCGCGATCCAAGGCTTTGGCAACGCGGGTCAATTCGCCGCGACGCTCGCGCAAGACATTCTCGGCATGAAAGTCGTCGCCGCGTCCGACTCCAAAGGCGGCGTCTACATTGAAGGCGGCGTCGAAGCGCAAAAGCTCGTCGATTACAAACTCGCGAACGGCAGTCTGAAGGGCTTCCCGGGAGCGAAAGAGATCACGAACGAAGAGCTCCTCGGACTCGAAGTTACGGTTCTCTTCCCGGCCGCGCTTGAAAACACGATCACGAAAGAGAACGCGGGCAACCTGAAGTGCCAAATCATCTGCGAACTCGCGAACGGACCGACCACGCCGGAAGCGGACGAAATCATCGACGCCAAAGGTATTCACCTCATTCCCGACTACCTCGCGAACGCCGGCGGCGTTACGGTCTCTTACTTCGAACAAGTTCAAAACGCGCAGAACTACTACTGGGAACTCGAAGACGTTCAAAAACGCCTCGATCAGAAGATGACGAACGCGTTCAAAGCGGTCTATGAGATGAGCGTCGAAAAGAAGACGAGCCTGCGCGAAGCGGCTTATCTCGTCGCGATCAAGCGCGTCGCCGACGCCATGAAACTCCGCGGCTGGGTCTAAGTTTCGACCTTCTGAGTTTCATCCGTCTAAGTTTCAACGAGCCAGGCGGCGACGCATCGCGCGTCGTACGCACAGGTCGCTATAAAAAACGCGACGCCGCGCTCTTTTTCACGCGCAGGCGTCGCGTTTCTACTTCTTGTCGTCGACGTCCCCGACGCAGATTTCCCGACGTCGATCTATTTCTTGCCGTCGCTAGGCGTTCGTCGACTCGCTTGAAAAAAACGCCTCGGAAAGTATAATAGCGCTCGCGTTTCAGCAGAACTTCCCGCGTCGAGAAAACGCGCAAAAATACGATCAGGAGAAGATATGAGCTACTGGCGAGACAAAGTCGTTTTAGTTACCGGCGGATCCAACGGACTCGGAAAAATCATAGCGGAAACCTTCGGCGAAAGGGGCGCGAAGGTCGCCTTCGTCGGGCTTGAACAAGGCGACGTCGAAACGACGGAAAAAGAGTTCCGCGACCGCGGCTTCGACGCGCTGGGACTCGTCGCGAACGTTACGAAGGAGGAAGACGCCGCGCGAATCGTCGAAGAGACCGTCGCAAAATACGGAAAACTCGACGCGCTCGTCAACGCCGCCGGGAGAACGCATCGCGGGTTCCTCATGCAGACCCCCGTTCAGGAGGTCCAAGATCTCTTTAGCCTCAACGTTCTCGGAACCTTCTCGTGCACGAAGGCGGCGTACCCTCGCCTCGTCGAATCGAAGGGGCACGTCGTTAATATCGGCTCGTTGGCGGCAAAGAGCGCCGCGCGTTGGGTCGGCGCGTATCCGATGACGAAGCACGCCGTCGCCGCATTCTCGCAACAGCTCCGACTCGAAGCGAAGCCCGACGGCGTTCACGTCCTACTCGTCTGTCCTGGTCCCGTCAAAAGAAAGACGGAGCGACTTTACCCCCTCAAAAACGCGGAAGGCATACCGGAATCCGCGCTCAAGCCGGGCGGCGGCGTCAAGGTCGGCAAGATCGACCCGAAGGATCTTGCCCGCGATATTCTCAAGGCGTGCGAAAAACGCAAGAGCGAACTCGTCGCGCCGAAGAAGGCGAGGCTGCTCTTCGCCATTCAGCAGCTGTGCCCGAGTTTAGGCGACTGGATCGTCCTCAAAGAGACCTAATCCGAGACCTAACCCGAGCGCCCGATCAGGCGTCTAGGCGGGGGACTAATCTCTCGCCTTTTCTTCCTTCAGCTCAGGGTGCAGGAGCGTCGCGAGTTCCTCGATAAAGAGGGGGGCGCGGGGGCCGGGAATCGTCGCGTAGTCGTCGAAGATCTGATAAATTCGCCCGGTTCTCACCGCCTCGACCTCGTTTCCGAGCGCGTCCCAATCGGCGGCGCGCTCCGCCCCTACCTTTTCGCGCTCTTTCTCGTCGCGTTCCACACCGTCGGTGGAGAGGTCCAAAACGACCTCCGGATTCAGCGCGACGATACTCTCCGCGTTCACCGTCGGCGCGGCCCCGACGAGGTCGCCTGCGACGTTCACGGCGCCGACAATATCTAAGATCGTATTGAAATAGGGATTCTGCCCGGCGACGTAAGCCTCGCCCACCTTGCCGGTTCCGAGAGGGCGATAGATCGAGACGAGGGTTCGGGGCTTCGGTAGTCCTGCGACCTTCTCGCGCACGGCGTCGACGCGCGCTTCCGCCTCGCGCCGCAGTTCTGCGCCCTTTGCTTTAGCGCCGACGCGCGCGATTCTTCGGCCGCCAACTTCGACGCCTTTCTCCGCGCGGGCGCCGAGTTCCTCGAAGGAGCGCAACGCGCCGTCGAGGGACGCGTGGTCGACCGCGACGCATTCGATTCCCATCTTTTCAAGTTGCGGGGGCAAAACTTCGTTTTCGCGAATCACGACGACGAAGTCGGGATTGAGTTCGACGATGCGTTCGACATTGTAGTCGTAGAGACTCCCGATCTTGGGTAGTTTTTTAGCGGCTTCCGGATACTTGCAGTAGTTCGAGACGCCGACGACGCAATCGCCGAGATCGAGCGCGAAGAGGGTTTCCGTTATGCTCGGGGCGGTCGAAACAATGCGCAACGAATCGGATCGTTCGGCGTCGGGCGACTGCGGCGCGCCTGAGAACGTCGTCCAAAGAAGAACGGCGAGAAGAAAGAGACAGAACCACGCAATTCCGCGACGCTTAGTCATTGTTCACCGTCCTTCCGGCGCTATGTCCGCGTTACCAAGTAATCTGTGACGCCAAGTAAATGGCCAAGTAAACAGGTCAGGCGTCGCAACCGACGACTTGAAAAGACGCCGACTTGAAAGGACGCCAAGAAACAAAAAAAGCCCCGCGATACGCGGAGCTAATTGAGCGCCCCGACGAGGACTCGAACCTCGGACCCAGCGGTTAACAGCCGCTTGCTCTACCAACTGAGCTATCAGGGCTTGCGGTCAAAATTTCCTTCAACCGACTTTCGAGGATTATACGCCCCTTAATAGAATTTGCAAGTGGAATTTTTAAAAAAATTTCATTTTATGCGTTACGACGTCGCGGCGGAGTCCGCGCGGCGTCCTTGAACGCGCGGCGGAACGACAATATCGCGTCCCCAATCGGGGGCAAACTTTTTCCCGTACGTCTTCCAACGATTGTGCAACCACCAATATTGGTCGGGACAGCGTCGAACCTCCTCTTCCAGTCGCGCGACGTGCCATTGCGTGATCTGTTGAACCGTCTGGACGTCGTCGGGCAAGTCGCGCGGATCGAGGTAGTCGACGACTTTCATCACGAAATTGAGCGGCTGATTGTCGCGACGCGTCGCGTAACAGACGAAAATCGGAGCGTCGTACTGGAGCGCCATGAGCGCCATCGCCTTATACGCCGACGCCGGACGATCGAAGAATTTCACCCACGCGCCCTTCTTGCCCGCCGATTGATCCGCTAAAAACGCCATCGTGCCGTTCGCGCCTAGAACGTCGAGGATCTCTTCGTAACCGGTGTTCTTGTCGATAATCACCTGGCCTGTCCGGCCTCGAAAATCGCTAATGAACGCGTCGAGATAAGGATTGTCCAACTTGCGCGCGACGGAAAAGGTCGGATACCCGAGGAGTCCGAGGAGGTACCCGCCGATTTCAAAATTGCCGAAATGCGCCGTTATAAGAATGAGCGGTCGATTCGCCTGAAGCGCGGCGAACATTTCGCGCCCGTTTTCGATCGTCGCGTGATCTTGCCAATTTGCGCCGAAGAGACGACGCGGAGCGTGCGCGACTTCCGCGGCGAGGAGAAAGAGATGGGTCCACATTCCGCGCGCGATCCGCCTTCGTTCGGCGCGCGTCGATTCGGGAAACGCGCAGGATAGATTCGTCTCGACCAATTTGCCGCGAACGCGAAGAACGTCGTTAAAACAGAACGCCAAAATTTCGGCCACGCGCCGACAGAGATCGAGCGGAACCGCTTGCGCGACGCAGATCGCGACGCGCACGACGACGTAGACGCCGTAGTCGATCGCGTTTCGTAAAATAGACTTCATATCCGTTCCTAGCAAGCTCCAATTCGCGGCGTCGACTTCCGCGCGACGCCCTTTGGTCGTATTCTCGATTGACCGCGCGGTCAGCGAGTCGAGTATACGCTTTTCGCGCAAGGTTGACAACGGCGTCTTTGCTCGCGACGCGTGAAGATCCAAGAAAATCTGGGAAAATTGGGGGAAATTTCGACTAGGCGCTTGCTTTTTTATATTTCATGGTAGAATAATTGCCAAACCTTGGACGGGAACGTGTGGAGCGCGTTTAGCGTTCGACTCTTTCTTTGATCGATCGCGCGAGCGGTCGAGGTCGTTTCGACGATACGTCGAGGACGGCTTTTCAAGACGACAATCGCCGAGACGCGTTTTGCAAGAAGCGTTTGATCATCGGTAGAGGATCGGCGACGCCGATCGCTTTGTGCAAGAGTTTCTAATTCGTTGCGCTATTGTCGTTAGTCCTTTTTTGTTAGCGACGTCAGCGGCGTTCTAATGAAAACCTCGGGACGCATTCGTCCCTGACTGCGCGTCTTCGCGCGGTTCTACTCATCCAACCCCTAGTTACACTCAATTGTGGTAAGAAGGTTCCGTAATGGAAAAGAAACTTTCCGAAATGCACAAAACGTTCATGGCCAAACCGGGCGACGTCGAAAAGAAGTGGTACGTCGTTGACGCGACCGATAAGGTCGTCGGTCGACTCGCTTCCGATATCGCCATGATTCTCATGGGCAAACATCGTCCGACTTACACTCCCCATTGCGACACAGGCGACTACGTTATCGTGACGAACGTCGACAAGATCGCGTTCACCGGAACGAAATGGGATAAGAAAGTCTACACGTGGACGACCGGTTACCCGGGACTCCGCTCCGAAACCGCCGCCGAACGCCATGCGAAACATCCCGAAATGATCCTTCGCGAAGCCGTTCGTCGTATGCTCCCGAAAAACAAACTTGCCGTCAAAATGCTTGCGAAGCTCAAGACCTACACTTCCGATCAAGAGCATCCGCACCAAGCTCAAACTCCCGAAGTTATCGAATTGGCGAAAAAGTAAGTTGCGAATAAGTCTCGAAGCGAATAAAGGAAATATATAATGATCAAACGCGGAAATTACGTCATCGAAGGCAACGGCAAGAACGACAAACTCGGAACCGGTCGTCGTAAGACCGCCATCGCGCGCGTCCGTATTAGAGCTGGTCAAGGTCGCATTAGCGTCAACAATCGCGAGTTTGAAGAATTCTTCCGCGCCGTTCAACTCCGCAACGCCGTTCTCGCTCCGCTTCTCGCAACGGAAAAACGCGAAAGCGTCGACGTCGTTATCACGGTCCATGGCGGCGGCGTCAACGGACAAGCGGACGCTTGCAAACTCGGTATCGCTCGCGCGCTCAAGCAATACGATCCCGAATGCGAGCCGGTCCTCCGCGAAAACAATCTGCTTACGCGCGACGCTCGCGAAGTCGAACGCAAAAAGTACGGCTTCCGCAAGGCTCGTCGCAGCACGCAGTTCTCGAAGCGTTAAAATTCCAATCGACTCCGTTTCCGGATCCCCGATTTTGTGTCCATAAAACAAAGAGGCTTTTGCTCCGTAGCGAAAGCCTCTTCGTTGTTTCTTGCTCGCTATTTCTCGCTCTTCTTCGTTTCTTGCGCTTCGTTTTGACTCTTTTCGCGTTCGACTTTGCGGAAAATCGCGCTTGGTCGTCGACGCGTATAACGATTACGACGTCGGATAATAAAACTTTTTCGCGAAAAACGGCGCGCGATGAACCGACAATATTTGAAATTGGCGAACGACCGTGTACAATGAACCAATATGCTGGGATTTCGCTTTGCGATCTTATGAGCGCAAGGTAGGTTCAACTGGGATTGGTTATTCAAAATGCTGCGACAAGTCAAGGACAACAACACGCTTCGGCGAGGCTCGGAAACATCGTGCGAATATTCGTTAGTCGATAAGAACGGCGTCGACTTCTTCTTTGGATTCGCCGCGCCGTCGGTGGAAGGCGACTCGCGCGCGCAACTCTTCTCCGCTTGCGAAAACCTCAAAAACGCGTTGCAAACCCTCGACTTCGACGCGCTCGTCGCGCTCAACGTGTACCTTCGCGACGTCGGCGACAAACAGCTCGCGCGCGCAGTCTTCGACTCCGTTTGGAAAGACGAACTCACGCCGGCGACGACCTTCATACCGCAAACGCCGTGCGATCCGCGTTACAACGTCGTGCTCGGCGCGCTCGCCGTCAATTCCTCGAACTCGACCGAACGTTCGATCCCGATTAGCGCGTATGAATTCGGCGAACGCGCTTCCGTGCTCGAATTCGACGATCTCACGTTCGGCTTCTTCGGCGGATTCGCGCCCGGCGAAGAACCGATCGGGGCGTACGCGCGCTCGTTCGACGCGTTCGCTAAAATGCGCGCCGGTATCGAGAACGCCGGCATGCTCTTTCCGCAAGTCTTTCGAACGTGGCTCTATCAAGGCTCCATCGTGCTTCCGGAAGGGGACACGCAACGATATAAGGAACTGAACCGCGCGCGCTCCGACTTCTTCTACGGAACGCGATTCTACGAGCAGCGTCTACCCCAAAACGTCCCGGTCGGCGCCGTTTACCCGGCGAGCACCGGCATCGGCGCGGACGACGTCGACGTCGCGATGAGCGCGTTCGCTCTCAAAACGGATCGCGACGACGTCGTTATAGCGCCCCTTGAAAATCCGAATCAGACGTCGGCGTTCGACTACTCCGATTTCTACAGTCCGAAGAGTCCGAAATTCGCGCGCGCCGTCGCGCTCGCATACAACGATCGCGCGTCCGTGTACGTCTCCGGAACCGCGAGCATCGTCGATCAGAAAACCGTCTTCGTCGGCGATCCCGCAGGTCAAACGAACCAGACGCTCGACAATATCGAAGCGCTCATTTCCGGCGCGAACCTCGCGAAACACGGACTGCCCGGCTTCGACGCCGCGCTCGGCGACCTCGCCGCCGCAAGAGTCTACGTCAAGAAACCGGAGCATTACGAGACGATCAAGGCGATCTGCGACAAACGCCTCGCCGACGTTCCGAAGGTCTATACATTCGCCGACGTCTGCCGCGACGATCTCCTCGTCGAAGTCGAAGGCGTCGCGTCCTGCAAAAAACTCTAACGCGTCCCGCGCTACCGTAAATTCCGTATAAAAACGTTCTCGCGCCACGCCGCGCAGCGACGCGTCCCGATTCGCCCCGACGCGTCGTTTTTTACTTGCCAATCCGCTTCAACTCCATTCACGTCCGAAATCATGAACTTCCCAAGCGAAAATCTTGCTCAATTTTATCGAAAAATTGCGACCTTTATGCCGCAAGATCGAATTGCGACCGACGCCTTGCGACTTCTCGCTTGGGGCGCCGACGCCGGTTTCTATCGACAGATTCCGCAAATCGTACTCTTTCCCGTCGACGAAAACGAAGTCGTCCAAATCCTTCAGACGGCGAACGAACTCGCCGTGCCGCTCACCTTCCGCGCAAGCGGCACGAGCCTTTCCGGGCAAGCGTCGACGAAATCCGTGCTCGTCGTCTGCGGGCACAATTGGGACAAGTGCGAACCGCTCGACAACGGCGAAAAGATTCGACTCCAGCCCGGCGTTCTCGGAGGACGCGTCAACGCCGTTCTCGCAAAGTTCGGACGCAAATTTCCCCCGGATCCCGCGTCGATCAACGCGGCGCGCGTCGGCGGTATCGTCTCCAATAACGCTTCCGGTATGAACTGCGGCGTCCACGCGAATAGCGAGCGCGTTATGATTTCGTCGAGGATCGTCTTCGCCGACGGTACCGTTCTCGACTCCGGTTCCCAAGAGTCGCGGGAAGCGTTCGCCAAAAAGAAGCCCGAGTTCATACGACGCGTCGAAGAGATTCGCGACAAAGTTCGCGCCGATAAAGAACTCGCGGATCGCATCGCACACAAATACCGCATTAAGAACGTTACCGGACTCAATATTCGGCCGCTAATCGCCTACGACGACCCGATCGACATTATCTCGCACCTCGTCGTCGGCGCGGAAGGCACGCTCGTCTTCCTCTCCGAAATCACCATGTCGACGGAGAAGATCCCCGCCCGATGCGCCAGCGCAATGATCTACGCGAACACCCTGCGCGAAGCCTGCGAAGCCGTTCAAATCCTCAAAAAAACGCCTGTCGTGAGCGCCGAAATCCTCGATCGCCTCGCGTTGCGCTCCGTCGAAGATTCGCCCGCCGTGCCGGACCTCATTAAATCGCTCGGTCCGAACGCCTCCGCCGTCCTCCTCGAAACCAAAGCGGAAACCGCCGAAGACCTCGAAAAACAAATCGGCGAAATCAAAGCCGCGCTCGCCGACTTCCCGTTGCTCTACCCCGTCGAGTTCACCGAAGACCCCGCCGTATACGGTCCATGGTGGGCTATTCGCTCCGGCGTCTTCCCAACCGTCGGCGGCGCGCGAGAAATCGGCTCCACCGCCCTCATTGAAGACGTCGCGTTCCCACTCGAAACCCTGCCGGAAGCGACCGTCGAACTGCAGAAGATCATCGATAAATACGGCTACAAAGACGGCGTCATCTACGGACACGCGCTCGAAGGAAACTTCCATTTCGTACTAAATCAACGCTTCGACTCCGACGCCGAAATTCAGCGCTACAAAAACCTCATGCTCGAAGTCGTCGAACTCGTCGTCGACAAATACGACGGCTCCCTCAAGGCGGAACACGGCACCGGACGCAATATGGCGCCTTTCGTCGAAAGGGAATGGGGCGCCAAGGCGTTCGCCGTCATGAAGGAATTGAAGGCCCTCTTTGACCCGAATAACATCCTCAATCCCGGCGTGATCTTTAACGACGATCCCGAGTGCTATATCAAGGACATGAAACCGCTTCCGGAAACGCACCCGATCGTCGACAAATGCATTGAGTGCGGATTCTGCGAACCGAACTGCCTGACCTGCGGCGACGCGAAATTCCTCTCGTCGCGTCAACGGGTCGTCGTGCGTCGCGAAATCTCTCGACT
>ONGM01000108.1 GCA_900317365.1 uncultured Planctomycetota bacterium | reverse complement strand
TGGGCGGAAAATCCGGGCGCGGTTCTGACGTTTAATAACGTTGAATTTAACGACAATACGGCGACGTACGACGGCGGCGCTATCTGCGCGGACGCCAGCGCGTCGCTTATCGTTGCCGATTCCGACTTCAATCGCAATACCGCGAACACAGGCGGGGCGATTTGGAGCGGCGGCGGCGAGGGTTCTCTTACGATAACGAACGGCGATTTCTCACGGAACGTCGCGCAAAACGGCGAAGGCGGAGCGCTCCGAGTCCACTATACGCCCGCGACAATCACAGGCGGAACGTTTGAGGGGAATACTTCGACGGGACACGGCGGCGCGGCGCGCTTCGACAACGCGGCGTTTTCAATTTCGCAAGCGAGCTTTACCGGCAACCAATCCGGCAATCAAGGCGGCGCTTTTAAGACGGACGATTGTCCGACGATTTCGATCGACGACTGCGAGTTCGTGGAGAACGCGGCGGCGGGAATGGGCGGCGCTATTCAAATCTGGAACACGACGACAACGACGCTAACCAATTCGGAATTTACCCGAAACACGAGCGGCGAATACGGCGGCGGGGTTTTCTTACTCGGATCGGAAATCGTCTCGACGGATCTCGCTTTCACAGGGAACGTCGCGCAAAGCCATGGCGGCGGTATTTACTTGTCCGGAAGCGGGCGCGCTGAATTTACCGACTCGTCGTTTATCGGCAACCGCAGCGAATCCGGAAACGGCGGCGCGATTTTCAGCGAAGGAAACGTTGTCGGCGCCGCGCTCGCGTTTACGGGCAATACGAGCGCGTCGAGCGGCGGCGCGATCTGTATTAGCTCGGGGGCGCTCCGCTTGGAGAATTCGCTCTTGATCAAGAACGGGGCGGAAAACAGCGGCGGAATCTATCTCTCCGGGACCGGCGTTCTCAACGCGATCAACACGACGATCGCGGACAATGTTTCGACGAATTCCGGCTTCGACGTCATAGTCGGATCCGACGCGACGGCGAATTTCTATAATTCGATCGTCGTCCAAACCGACGGATCGAACGGGATCGCCGGCGACGGAACGATCAACGCGTTCAATACTCTCTCGAGCTTCGTCGACTGGACGAACGCCGATTCCGCGACGAATTTTCAATACGACGCGACGCTTCCGCTCTTTAAAGACGCGGCGAACGACGACTATACGCTCGCGGGATCCTCGCAGGCGATCGACCTTGGCGACAATAGCTATACGACGAGTAATACGGATCTTTTAGGCTTAATGCGCGTCGACAACGACCGCGTCGACTTGGGACCGTACGAATATAACGGCGCGTTCTTCCTAACGCTTGAAGGCTCGCTTCTACTCGGCGAAACTCTGACCGCAAGCGTCGCGCCGCTCACGATTAACGTCAACTATCAATGGTACCGCTCGAGCGTCGACGACCCGGAAACTTGGACCGCAATTCCCGACGCGACCGAGTCTCAGTACGCGACGACCGAGGACGACCTCGGACGCTATGTCAAAGTCGTCGTTACGGACGCCGACGTCGAGTCTCGCGTTCAAGAAGCCGTTACGGAATACTTTATCAGAGCGGAAGAGACGCCGACGCTTATCGTTTCGACGGATCAAGACGTCGTCGGCCTTCTCGACGGTCGGACGTCGCTCCGCGAAGCGATCGCATACGCTCAGCCTGGGGACACGATCACGTTTGCTCCCGGTCTCGCCGGTAAAACGATCCGCCTCAACGGAACGTGGCTCGACGTTACGAAATCGCTCACGATCGACGCGTCGAATCTCTGGGATCTACGGAACGACGTTCCCGGTCTCGTACTCGACGGCGGCGGAACGACTCGCATCGTACGAAGCGAACTCGGAAGCGACGACGAGACCGTCGTTGTTAAAGGGCTGGAATTCAAGAACGGCGTCAACGGCAATCGCGGCGGAGCCATTATGTCGTCCGGCGGAAACTTCGTCGTGGAAGACTCCGTCTTTACCGACAATTATGCGTCTGGATACGGCGGCGCTATCGCTTTGGCTTCCGGAAACTTAACCGTTCGAAATTCCGTCTTTACCGGCAATACCGGCGTCAACTTCGGCGGCGCCGTCCACGTCATGGGAACGGCGACAATCTCCAATTCGCAATTCACAAACAATACGGGCGTCGGGAATTTAGGCGGCGGCGCTATTTGTCTCGACGAAATCGGAACGCTGACTGTCGAATCGTGCGATTTCACGCGGAATTCCGGGCCTCACGGCGGCGCCATTAGCGCTTGGGGCGAACTGACAATTATCGATTCCGTCTTTACGCAGAACACTGCAAGCGTAGACGGCGGCGCTATTTATAGCGAAGGCAATATTACCGGCGACGGATTGACCCTCGCCAATAATCACGCCGACGTTTACGGCGGCGCCGTTCGATGCTACAACGCCCTCACAAACGCAACCGTAACGTTCGCTAACTCGACGTTCGACGGCAATACGGCTAACAGCGAAGGCGGCGCAATTAAGACGGACGGCGGCGCATACTCGTTTGAAAACTGCGATTTCACGGAAAACTCGACTCCGAACGTCGGCGGCGCCGCTATGTTCTATCAGCCGACGACATTGCAGATTTCGCAATCGACTTTTACAAGAAATCAATCGACGAACTCCCTCGGCGGCGCTCTTTACGTCACGGGCGGAACCTTGAATTTCGACGACCTCGCATTTGAGGAGAACAGCGCTCAAAACAACGGCGGCGCGATGTTCCTCACAGGCGGAACCGTAACGATCGCGAACTCCGATTTCATCAACAACGCCGGTCAAAACAGCGGCGGCGTGGGACTCGATAATTGTCAAACGACAATAACCAATATCAACGCGATCGGAAACGTCGCGCGAGTTTGGGCGGGATTCGCCGACGTCGTCGGCGGCGCCGCAACGTTCGTCGATTCGTACTTTGCCAATAACGCCTCGGAAAATGGAGGCGGCGCTATTTCGACGTACAATTGCGTTCTCAACGTGTCGGGGTCCGAATTCGTCGGAAACTCGACGAACGCTTCGATAGACTCTTCCGGGGGCGCGATTCACGCCAACTGCACGGCGACGGTCGTCGATTCGACGTTTACGAACAACTCCTCGTACTACGGCGGCGCAATCGAAGTTGTCGCGAACGGAACGGCGGAGGTTACCGGGTCAACGTTCACGGGAAACAGCGCGTCGTATGCAGGCGGCGCCGCGCATTCCGGCGGAACGCTCACGATAACGAATAGCGAAATCAACCGCAACTACGCAAAGGCGTTCGGCGGCGGACTCGACGCCGACGGGTTGATTTCAATCGACGGAGTCTCTTTGGTCGAGAATACGAGCGACGAACGATCCGGCGGGTTCCACGTCGGACGTTCCGGTTCCGCCGTCATGACCAATAGTTCGTTTACCGACAACCACGCGGGATATCGAGGCGGCGCCGTAACGATAAACGGAACCGCGCAACTCAATTCGGTAATCTTTACGAACAACTCGGCGAACGAAGCCGCCGGCGCGATCGATATTACCTATACCGGCGCCACGATTGACTCTTGCGTCTTCGTCGGCAATAGAACCCAAACCCATTCTTCAGGCGCAATTAACGTCGACGTCAACGGTAACGCGACTATTCGGAATTCGATCTTTACCGAAAATCAATCCGCGCGCAACGGCGGCGCGATCGGTCTGTATAACGGAACGTTGCTCTTGGAGAATTCGCTTCTGTACAAGAACCGGGCGAATCTCGAAGGCGGCGCCGTCAACGTTTCCGGCGGATCTTACGTCGGCGTTCTCAACGCGATCAACACGACGATCGTTGACAACGTCTCGACGACGAGCGCCAGCGCCGACGTCAAGGTTGGCTCGGGCTCGACGGCGAATTTCTACAATTCGATCATTGTCCAAACCGACGGTTCAAACGGGATCGCCGGCGACGGAGCGATCAACGCGTTCAATTCGGTTGCGAGTTACGTCGATTGGGCGAACGCCGATTCTGCGACGAATTATCAATACGACGCGACGCTTCCGCTCTTTAAAGACGCGGCGAACGCCGACTATACGCTTGCGCGATTTTCGCAGGCGATTAACGTCGGCGACAATACGTACTCGACGAGCGAGTTCGATCTCGCCGGCGAGGCGCGCGTTGCCAGCGACGTCGTCGACGCAGGCGCATACGAATATCAATTGCCCGTCGAGTGGTTCGTCGTCACGTTAGAAGGCGAGTTCAAATTGGGCGCGACGTTCGTTGCGCAAGTCGAGCCGAGCGCCGCGCGGGTCGAATATCAGTGGTATCGCGCGTCGGCGGAAGACGCGGAAGCATGGCAAGTCGTCGACGGCGCGAACGCTTCCGAATACGCCGTAACGACGAACGATCTCGGGTATTATCTGAAGGTCGTCGTCGTTAGCGCGAACGATTCGACCAAGAGCGTTGAGGCGGCGACGAACGATTACCTTAGCGCAACGCTCACGACGCCGGAAAACCTCGTCGCCGACGAAGCCAAGGTAACGTTCAACTCGGTTACGCTCGAGTGGAACGCGGTCGAATACGCCGCCGGGTACCGTCTGCAATATAAGACGAGCGACGACGTTGCGTGGACGACGGTCAATAACGTTCCCGCCTCCGCCGTCTCGTATACGATCGGCGATCTGGTGCGCGACGAAAGTTACGATTTCCGAATTATGGCGTACGGCGACTCCGAATACCTCTACGATTCCGAGTATTCGGCGACGATTACGGCCGTGCCGCGCGCTCAGAAACTCGATTCGCCTATTCCGACCTCGGAAAAAATTGGTCCGCGCTCGATTACAATTTCGTGGAACGCCGAGCCGCTTGCCACGAAGTACTTTGTTAAGTACAAGCTCGAGTCTAGCGAGAATTACGTCGTCGTTTCCATTCCGAAATCGACGACCAGTTTCACGGTCGATAATATCGATCTTGGCGCTACGTGCGAATTCATGGTTCAGGCGATCGCCGACCGTATTTCGCGTCTCAACTCCGATTATTCGGAACCGATCTTTGTTACGACCGCGCCGCAGACGTTGGACGCGCCGGTTCTTTCGGTCAGTCCCAGCGAGAATTCGCTTACCGTAACCTGGACCGCCGACCCGAACGCGGCGAGATACTACGTCTTGTATAAACTCGCTACGGACGAGCAATTCACGACCGTTTCAGTTCCGGGAACCGATTCGAGTTTCGTCCTTGAGAATCTTCCGCTCGACGTTACGTACGAGTTTAAAGCGCGCGCTATTGGCGACAAGGTCGACTATTTCACCTCCGATTACTCCGAGCTGGTTTCCGGAACCACCCAATTCGTCGATCTCGGACCTCAGCCACTCGAAACGCC
>ONGM01000107.1 GCA_900317365.1 uncultured Planctomycetota bacterium | reverse complement strand
TTGCCAACAAGGCGAAGCGAAGCGAGCCTTGAAAAATTTATCGCGCGAAGCGCGCCCCCGAAGGGGGGAAGCCGTCTGGCTTTAGCCAGCGGACAAGGCAAAGCTACGCGTCCCGCGAAGCGCCACCGCTCGGGCGTTGGATCCCGTTTCGCGCTCCCGCACGGTTGGTTCGGTTCTCGCTTCCGTTGGTCGGAAACGCGCGAACGCCAACGCGCGGGCGCCGGATTGACGCTCCCATTGGTCGCACGCCGGGCGGGATTCGCCGCGCGACGTTTACAACGACGAAGAGGCGAGTCTTGGATAAAGAATTTATTTCGGTAAGCGTCTCGATTTTAGCGTTTATCATACTCTCAGGCGTCGGTTTTGCGGTCATATCGGCGTTGAGGACTCGTTCGGGTTCTCTTTCGTCGGAGCTAGAACTTCTTCGCAGCGAGACGAAGGCGCGCAGGAGGCGCAAGGCCGCGCGCGGCGCGACCCCCGAGACGCGCGGGGAGGCGGGCGAAGACGAGATCGCCGGCGTTTTCGAACGGCTGGCGGAAAAAGGTTTCGTCGGCGCGACCGCGCGCAACGTCTACGTGCCGAAGGAGGACGGAACCTACTCTGAAATCGACGTGATCTTCGTTACGCCGAAGGGGCTTTTCGTCGTCGAAAGCAAGAATTATTCCGGCTGGATTTTCGGGAGGGAGAGCGATCTCTTTTGGACGCAAAAGCTCCCTTCCGGTCAGAGCAGTCAATTTTACAATCCGATTAAGCAGAACGGAGGGCACGTTCGTTTTTTGAAGCAGTACCTCAACGTTCCGCTGAGAATATTTCCGGTGGTCGTTTTTTCGGATCATTGCGAACTGAAAAAGCTCGAATTGGAAAGTTCTCCGAAACCGGCGGTAATTCACCTTAGGGAACTTTATTATTTCATCGTGAACAAATGGGGGCTTTTTCCCGACTCTCTCACCGGCGAACAGGTAATTAACGTCGCCGGGCGACTCGAAGAATTAACGCGCGTATCGGAGGAGACGAAGCAGGCGCACGTCGAGCGCGTCGCGGGGTTGAAAGGGCGATAAACGCCGGGGAACGCGAGGCTTTTCTATATCAAACGTCGCGTTTTCTTCTATTGCGATATAGTGGAGACGTAGTACAATATACGGCGAGTGAACGCGAACGAAGATGCGAGAAGAGGCTAAAGGTCATGATAGATTCCCTTGAATTGTTTAGCGGCGTCGGCGGGCTGGCTTTGGGCTTGCAACAGGCAGGTTTTAGTCATAGGGCGCTGATTGAGTGGGATAAAGATTCGTGCGACAATATTCGCGCGAATATTGTGAACGGTTACAAACCGATTCAAGACTGGAACGTTGTGCAGACCGACGTTCGAGACGTTCGATTTGACGAGCGTTTCGGCGGCGTCCGGGTTGTTTCAGGCGGGCCGCCATGCCAGCCGTTTTCTCTCGGCGGAAAGCATCAGGCGAACCGTGATAAGCGCGATATGTTTCCGCAGGCTATTCGAGCCGTTCGCGAACTCCGTCCGCAAGCGTTTATTTTTGAAAACGTCAAGGGGTTGTTGAGACCGTCTTTTAGTTCGTATTTCAATTACATTTTGCTCCAGCTCCGCTATCCGGAGATTGAAGCCCAAGAGAATATGACTTGGGAAGAGCATAGCGATCTGCTCGAAGCGCGTCGTCGGCGCGGGGACGTTGGAGAATTGACGTATAACGTCGTATATCGACTTCTCAACGCGGCGGATTACGGGGTTCCGCAGTTGCGTTACCGCGTTGTTATCGTCGGGTTTAGGAGCGATATTTCCGTCGATTGGTCTTTTCCGGAACCGACGCATTCTAAGGAAGCGTTGCTTTTTTCCAAATGGATTGACGGAGGATACTGGCGCAAGCACGGCATGACCATGCCGAAGGATATTCCGGAAAGGGATCGGGCGGCCGTCGAACGATTAAGGAAGAGTTGGCCGTCCCTCTTGCCGCCACTTCAGCCGTGGGTAACGGTGCGCGACGCTCTGCTCGGGTTGCCGGCGCCGACGAAGACGAGCGCGCGCTTTGCCAATCATGAATTTCGCGCCGGCGCCAAGGCGTATCCCGGACATTCGGGAAGCCCGCTCGACGAACCGTCGAAAACGATTAAAGCCGGCGCCCATGGCGTTCCCGGCGGCGAAAATATGCTCATTATGGACGACGGATCGCAACGTTATTACACCGTTCGTGAAAGCGCGCGAATCCAAACCTTCCCGGACGACTTCCTGTTCCAAGCTTCCTGGTCGGAAAGTATGCGTCAAATTGGCAACGCCGTCCCTGTACGATTGGCAAAGATTATTGGCGATTCTGTTTACGAACTGTTAGAAAAGGTTTAATAGATTCGATGAGAGAGAATTTTACGATTATAAAGCCGTTTAATCCATTAGAAAAAAGTAATCTCGGAGAAAGTGTTGCAGACGCCGTTATGAACTCTCCTATTCAGAGATTACCGCCTGAACCGTTTATTGGAGCCGGAGTGTATATGCTTTATTACACAGGGGATCTTCCTATTTACCGGCGATTGTCAGAGCGAAATAAAGAGGGAAAATTTCAAAGTCCGATATATATTGGCAAGGCAGTTCCAGCCGGCGCTCGCAAAGGTGGCGGGACTTTGAACGTAGATCATGGAACTGCGTTATTGAAACGGTTGACTGAGCATAGCGATTCGATAAAATCAGCCGCGAATTTATGCATAGACGATTTTTACTGTCGTTTTCTTGTTGTTGACGATATTTGGATTCCCCTTGCCGAGTCGCTTTTAATTGAAAAGTTTACTCCAGTTTGGAATAGGTTGCTAGACGGTTTTGGTAATCATGCTCCCGGTAAGGGAAGAAGTCGCGGTAAGACTCCGTTTTGGGATTGCGTTCATCCGGGGCGCGAATGGGCTGATAATTTACAGCCTTGCGCGTATTCCAAGGAAGATCTTGAACAAAAAGTCTTGGCGTACCTTGCCGAGCAGTTTCCCGATAGTTAGGGCGGAACGCCGACTTTGAGGAAGAGCGCAACGCATTGACGCAGTTAAAAAGGCATAGCCGCCGTTTGTGAAGGTTAGAAGAACCAACCTCCATACCCTCTTAGCGTCCCGAGAGAATGAAAGAAACGGAAAAACGCGTCGCCGCCAAGGCTTTTTTCTCGGACATATGCGTCGACTCATGCGACGTTACGCGGCGGCGACGCGATAACGAAGAAAGAAGAACGTCGCGACTGATCTCGCGACCTAACGCAACTTGTGATTGAGAGGTAAACCGAATGATCATTCAGGAGATACGCAACGCGACGTTAAAAATAACCTACGGAGGCGCGACCTTTTTGGTTGATCCTTGGTTTCAGGACAAAGGGACCGGTCCTTCGGCGCCGGCGATTCGTCCGGAAATGCAAGGCGTGAAAAACCCGCTCAACGACCTGCCGTTCCCCGTTGAGTCGATTCTCGCCGACGTCGACTTTTGCCTGGTGAGTCACGTTCATCCGGATCACGTAACGAAAGATTATCTTCCGGACGAGACGCGTATGATCGCGCAGAACGAGTCCGACGTCGACGCGTTGCGTCAGATGGGATTCCGCAACGTCGAACTCTTCTCCGAGTTCGCTAACACGTTCAAAAACGCGACGGTTACGCGCGTCGACGGCGTTCACGGCGATTCGCCGAAGGTCGCGGAACTTATGGGGCGCGTTAGCGGGTTCGTTTTCGCCGCCGATTCCGAGAAGACGTTGTACATTGCCGGGGACACGGTCTATTACGACGGCGTTCGCGAAACGATTCAACGTTTTCAGCCTGACGTCGTCATCCTGAACTGTTGCGGCGCCACTATGCCGATCGGACGGTTGATTATGGGACTCGAGGACGTCCGACAGGTCTGCGCGGACGCGCCAAACGCGACGATCATCGCCGTTCATCTGGACAGCGTGAATCATGCGACCGTTACGAGCGACGACGTCCGACGCATGGCGGCTGAGAATCGTCTTTCGCAACTTTTAACGCCTAAGAACGGCGAGATTATTCGACTCTAAAAGAGCTTCTGACGCGATTTTGAGAGAATGTTCCGCGCTAAGCCTTGCGCGGAACTTTGAACGCGTTAGAGCGTTTAAACGGATGGAAACTTTAACGCGCGAGTGAAAAACAAAATGAACGAAATCATTAAAGTCAGAAGCGCCTCCTACGGGCGATACGAGGAACTTCTCTTACGACGCGATCGGTTGAAGAAGGAAGCCTATTATATTGAATTGAAGTACGCCCGCGTCTTCGGCGAGCTATTGATCGCCCTATATGAAGAGCAGATCAAATGCGTTAAATTGAAGAAAACGATCGAATTCTGTCAGGCGGCACTCAATCATGGCAAGCCGGTCGATACGACCGCGTTGCGCGAGTTCATCGCCGACGCGACCGCGCTCTTGCGACAGAATCTCGACGAT
>ONGM01000106.1 GCA_900317365.1 uncultured Planctomycetota bacterium | reverse complement strand
GCCACGCCGGTGATTCATCCGGTCGGGAATCGCAGGGCGTTTCTCCTTAATGAGAAACGCTCTCGATTAACGACCGGCGGTTACGCCACAGATGTGGGGTACACAATTGCGTAAGGGTTCCCGCCACGTGGCGGTTGCGCGATAAAAATGGCACGCCACGCCGGTGATTTACCCGGTCGGGAATCGCAGGGCGTTTCTCATTAACGAGAAACGCTCTCGATTAACGACCGGCGGTTACGCCACAGATGTGGGTTAGGCAATTGCGTAAGGTTTTCCGGCATGCCCCTGTAACGTGGGCTCTTGCAACCCGGCGAGCGACCAACGGGAGCGGCGATCCCCCAACCGCGCGGCAGCGCGAAACGGGATGAAACGTCCGAACGTTTCCGACCAACGGGAGCGGCGATTCGGCGTCCGCGATGGAGGGCGATATGACGTTCAGTTGGTCAATGCAAGAAACTCTATTGGAGATAAAATCGGAGGGCTGTTCAATCCAGATTCCAGAAAATCTTTATCGCCTGTCAGAAAGACGTCGACGTTTGCTTCAACGGCGGCGCGCCAAATGTCCCGATCTTTGACGTCGCGAATCCTATTTTCCGTACTAATAACATCGCTGGGAATAGGCGCAATCTCTAACGATATTAGCTCGAAAGCAAGAAATCTATTGAGAACGTCGATTTTATGAGGCATTTTCCGATTGAACACGCGTATGAGTTCCTCTACGTTCTTTTCACAAATGATCCCAACATTCGGAAGAGACACTGCTTTTCAATACGCGGCGTAGGCGTTCCCTCCTCGATAAAGAATCGCAGAAAAAAGAATGTTGGTATCGATAAAGACTCTCATTCTTCCGCTTTCCTTAAATCGTCGATGAACGCCATGGCGTCCTCTTCCGAAGAAAAGCCTAAACGCTCCGCCTCGCCTTCCATTTCATCCTGGATAAGATTCATTGCGTATATCGCCGAATTAACAATTCGTACCGACGATCCCTGAACAACAAACGAGACGCGATCTCCTGCGCCGACGCCGAGCGCGTCGCAAATGTCCTTCGGGAGCGTTAGCGCGCCATCCGGGGAAATGCGCGCGCTGTCTGTAAACGTGGTGGAATGCATTTTTATCTCCTTGTGAATTAAACTCAGAATTGTCCCCCGATTTTAAAAGACGGATTCAAAATTGTCAAGTTTCAACGCTTAGCGTCGGCGCCCAGAGTTGAGAGGTCCGAGCGTTTCGCGCGATAAAAATGGCACGCCACGCCGGTGATTCATCCGGTCGGGAATCGCAGGGCGTTTCTCATTAACGAGAAACGCTCTCGATTAACGACCGGCGGTTGCGCCACAGAGGTGGGTTACACAATTGCGTAAGGCGCCCACCATGGCGCCGGCGCGCGATAAAAATAGCACGCTTCGCCGGTGATTCATCCGGTCGAGAATCGCAGGGCGTTTCTCCTTAACGAGAAACGCTCTCGATTAACGACCGGCGGTTACGCCCCCGATGTGGGGTAGGCAATAGCGTAAGGGCGCCCACCATGCCCCTGTAACGTGGGCGCTTGCAACCCGGCGAGCGACCAACGGGAGCGGCGATTTCCCAACCGCGCGGTAGCGCGAACCGGGATCCAACGTCCGAACGTTGGCGACCAACGGGAGCGGCGATTTTCCAACCGCGCGGCAGCGCGAACCGGGATGAAACGTCCGAACGTTTCCGCGAACCGGGATCCAACGTCCGAACGTTGGCGTTCGAACGTTGGCGGGCGAACGTTCGCGTCCAAACGTTGGCATCCGAACGTTGGCGGGCGAACGTTCGCGTCCAAACGTTGGCGTCCGAACGTTGGCGGGCGCGGTAAGAAAAGCAAAGCCCGCCGCAACGCTTGAACGCGTTGCGGCGGGCTACTCAATGAAAATCGTCGCCAAGACAGGCTCGGCGAAATGACTCAACGATTACTGATTCAAGCTTTCGCCGCCGCAGATGCTGCCGAGGGCGCCCCAGACGCCGAAGGGGCTCTTGCCGGTCGGGTCAGCCCAGACGTATGAGGTCGAGCCGAGGTTGGAACCGCAGTCGATCGTGTCGGAGTAGAAGGCGACGGAGCCGTCCGCGCGGAGGGCGTTGACGCCGCCGGCGTGATAGCTCGAAGCGCTCATGTAGCCGAAACCCCAACCCGGGTTCGAAACGTCGGTCGCGCAGGAAGGAGAGTTCGGCGGAAGAATCGTATTGACGCAGAGAATACGCGGACGACCGTCGGTGTGGACTTCGCCGTGAACGCTACTGCAAAGGTTGTTGCCGGCCGCATAGACGTTCGGATCGTTCGTATTGACCATAGCGAGGCAGCTCGCCGGAGAACCGGCGGAGAACTGGACGGTGCCGCCTTTAATGCGCTCGGTTCCGGCCGACATACCGCACGCCGCTTCAATAACGGCAAGCGTGTTCGAAGTTCCGTCGATAATCGACGACATCTTATTGCATTGAACGCCGCCGTATTGGTGCGGGTTAATACCGGTTCCGCCAGGGAAGAATCCGCGCTTGTTAATGCTCGTTTCGCCCGTGTTAATGGTGGCGTCGCCGAGCGAACCGCTATAACTGCCGCGTTGCGCGTTGCTAATGTGCGAAGCCTGATTGCCGGCAGGGTCGGACGGGCATCCCATGCCCGGAATCAGCCCTTGGAATTGTGCGGTGGAGCATCGCCAAACTTCCGCCCAGCTTTGGAAACCGTGCGCTTCGTCGGCGGCCGCCATGACGCTTTGCCAACGCGCGTTTTGCTCGATGTACGGATACAGCGCGACGTAGAAGCTGACCATACCCCACGCGGCGGTGTGAGAGTCGGTCGCCGGAGACGTGCGAACCGGCGGGAAAGCGTTCATCGTGTCGTGATAGTTGTGAAGCGCAAGCCCGATTTGCTTAAGGTTGTTCGTGCATTGCATACGACGAGCCGCTTCGCGCGCCGCCTGAACGGCAGGAAGCAACAGACCGATCAAAATACCAATGATTGCGATTACGACGAGCAATTCCACAAGCGTGAAACCGCGAGAATGGCGTGATGAATTCATAAACGCATCCTTTAAATAAAATACCAGTATACTGCGGTCGATAACGACCGTTGTTAATGGATGGTAAAAAGGGAAGGTAAATAGTCGACGGACGTCTCCGCCGATTATGATCGAACCGATTATTCGTCGGCGCGACCTTCTACGTCAAAGGTAACTTCGCCGCCCCCGTTCGGAACGGACGCTTTCAGCGGCGTTTTATCGAAATCTTTCCACACTTTCGGGATTTCGCGCGGCAATTCGTCGCACTTCGCTTGCCACTCTTTCATATAAGCGGCGGCCTCTCCCGAACTCATCTCGGCGCGCTCTTGGTCGGTCTTCCAGTGATCGACCTTCGGATCTTTCGTGCAAAGAACGCGAAATTCGCCTTCCGGCGCGCCCTTCGTCGTGAATTTCTGCAACGTCGTCTTCATCTCGGCGACCCCGTCCGCGCCCGTTACGCCCGTTACGACGGAGTTCTTCTCCCAAAGCATCTGCACCTGAACGTCCGCGATCGGCTTGGAACCGTCGACGATCTTCACCTTAAACGGGTACGTCTCCGGCATGTCGGCGGGCTTCTTAGGTCCGCATCCAACCGCAACTCCTAAGAGGAGCGCGGCAACACAAAACAGAACAAGGTTCTTTGTCATGACGTCGTCCTTTCGCATATGAACCCGGAAGCTTAGACGTTGACTGGCGGCAAAAAATTCCCAAGCGGTCAAACGTCGTTGCCTTATTGTACACCATATTAGGAAACAATGTTACGCTAATTCGCGAAAAAAATTCCGTTTTTCCTTTTCCACACGAAATCGTTCTCACCTCGCTTACCGACTTCCGACGCCCTTACTCTTCCAAAACCAAAGTTTAAACGAAGATTCATTTTAAGGAAGGCTAACGGCGAACTTTCATTATTATCGTTAAAATCACCGTCTACAATCAAAGCGTGTTTTTTTCGACAAACTCAACGGGAACGCAATCGGCGAGGACGACCTTGTCGTTACCCCGATAAAAAGCGACCCCGGCGTCGGAGGCTTTGCGCGCGGCGATTCTCAAAATCACAGGCTGAGCGTCCCGGCGCCGACCAACGCGAAGCGCCGTCTCGACGTCGACCGAAAGGTGAACGTACTGACGCTTCATCGGTTGCAAGCCCCCTTGCAGAATCGCGTCGAGCGTCCGGCGCGGCGTTCCGTGATAAAGCGTCTCCGGCGGAACGAGCGGCTCTTTCGATATTCGCCCGGGTATCGTATGACCGTACAGCGCGCGAATACGATCTCCTTGAAGTTCGTGCCGCTTCTTCTCCGACGTCGCGATCACGCGCTCCAGATCCGCGAGCGTTACCGGGCGATCATACCCGCCGCCTTCATTCAACGCGGCGAGAAGTTGACTCACCGGCGCGAAACCTTCTGAATCAAGTTCCAACTCGTATTCCCAAGGCGCGTGACGCAACGCGTAAGAGACCTCCTTGCTCAATTCAACGTAGTCCATGCTCTTTTTTCTCCTATTCTCTCAAATCGTTCGACTCGTTCGTTAAACGCCAAATGAGCGAACGACGCCCCGTCGCGTTACAAAAAAATCTTCGTATTCTCGTCGATTGAACGTCGCGAAAATACGAAGTCAAAAACAAAAACAAACTCAGGCGCAGGCGAGGCTATTCGGCGTCGTCGTTGAAGGAGCCTTCGTCGTATTTAAAGCCCGGCTCGCGAACGCTGCGAAGTTGCAGATGAATACGGCGAATACGGCGAATCAGGTTCGCTTCTTCCGCGATTTCGCGCTCGAGGAGGCGCAGCTCGTTGAGATACTGATCGCTCGCCGGAAAATCGCTCGACGCGCGATAGCAACTCGCAACGATCTGACGATACGCGCGATCCTCGACGGAAAGCGGCTGATCGCTCCAGTCGCGCAACGGGGAGCCTTCCGGGGCGCGGGCAAATTGCTCTTCCAAATGCCGGTCGTCGGCGGCGAATCGCGCGGCGTCTTCCGCGTTAAAGCCGTTCGCTTCCCGGTACGCGCGAGAACCGTCGTCGCCGTCCACAATCGGACGCCGCGCGCGAGAGGAGGTCTTCGCCGACGTCGTCGCGCTAAAGGAAAGGGACTCGTCGTATCCGGGCTCCGCGTCGGACGTCTCCGGCTTGAACTCGTTTGCGTCGGCGTAGAACTCGGAACTCGGGGAATCTTGCAAGAAGACGGAGTCGGTTCCGCGCGTTCGCGGCGCGCGTTTCGTTACGAACGACGAATTTCCATGTTCGTCAACGATTTCAAATTTCATACCGTGATTCTCCGCGTTGTCGTCGTCTTCAAGATCGCTCGACGCAGGCGCCGCGCCGCATTTGGCGAGGAGTCGCGCGTCAAGCTCGGAATCGATCGACGAGGGATCTTCTTCGATCAGCTCGTCTTCTTCGTTGGATTCTTCTTCGTTGTATTCGGATTCGTTATTTTCGTCCAAACGGTCGGCGTTCGTTACGATTTCCGCAGGCGCGACGTCGGCGTCCGCCGTTTCGTCTTTCGTCTCGACGTCTTTCGGTTCCAAGGCTTCATGCGCCGAATCTTCCGGCTCCGAGTCAGGCGCGGTTCCGAGTTCCAATTCGGAGTCGATCGGCGCGACTTCAACGTTCGCGTCGGTCGAAAGGTCGCTCGTAAAATCGTCGGAGTCGTCGTCGCCGAGGACGCCAAATTCCACGACGTCGCCGCCGTGTTCCGAATCGTCGTCGTCGGACGCGGTCGCGCCGTAGGAAGGCTCCGATTCGGCGATATTCTGTAATTTCTTCCACGCGCGCTCGACGTCGCGCTCGTTAATTTCGATCGCCGCGTTCGGGGCGGCGTCGCAGGTCGCGAGGAAGAGAGCGCGGTCGCAAAGTTGGGCGACGACGCGCGGAGTTCCTTCGCTACGCTCGGCGACGAGCTTCGCCGCTTCGTCGGTAAAGCGCGCGTTGACGCCGACTCGGGCAAGGTCGCTCGACGCGTAGCGCGCCACTTCGTCGACGGTAAACGGGTCGAGGTAGGAGCGAGACGTTACCCGCTGTTGGAAGGAATACAACGAAGGAAGGTTGAGGCGTTCTTCGAGGGACGGCGCGCCGAAGAGCGCGACGGAAACCTGGAGCGCCGGCGCGCAGTGGTCGATAATCGCGCGAAGCTCGTCAAAAACGCGCAACGTTAAGTTCTGAGCGTCGTCGACGAAAAGCGCGAAGCGTTCGTGCGCGCTCTGTTCGAGATAGTCGAACGTCATGAGTCGCAACTCCGTCTCGTCCGCTCCGACAAAGCGTTGCCGCAACGAAAAGAGAAGCTGCTGAAGAAACGACTTGACGCCCATGCGCCGCGACGCGGAAACGAAACCGACGAGATCCTCCGTCTCAAATTCCGCCGCGAGAACGCGCGCGAGCAACGTCTTGCCGACTCCGGAGTCGCCGACCGTGAGCGCGACCCCTTCGCCGCGACGTAAACATCGCGACGTCGATTCCCGCGCCAACTCGATGGAAGACGCGGGAAAATAAACGCGCGCGTCCGGTATCGACGCAAACGGACGCCGAACGTCCTTATTTTCGCGATATTCCATGCATTTATCCTTTGCGTCACTTGCGAAATCGCCAAGAGCGCTATCCGTATCGGCGCGTCATGCGCCGCTGGGAATCCGTTCCCCTATCCGCTTCTATCGGCTCCTTAGACGTAAATATTCATTGAAATTGTAAAAATCGGTATTTTTAGTCAAATCAGACCGCGCGCTGGTTCTCTTCCCAAATCCGGAACGCTAAAAGCGCCCACAATCGCGCCGCGTGATCGAAACTTCGCTCTTCATGTTCGCGAACGAGACTCTCCACGTACCGGCGATCGAAAAGTGGCGCGCGCTCCGAACCTTCCGAAAGAAGCGCCTCCCTCAGCATGCCGTTGAGCTCGCCCCGGAACCACGCGTCGAGCGGAACGCCGAACCCGGTCTTCGGACGCGCGTCGATCTCCTCCGGTAAGAGCTCCCGAAACGCCGCCCGCAACGCGTATTTCCCGACTCGACCGCGCATCTTATACGCCAACGGCGTCGAAAGCGCAAGTTCGACCACGTTCGCGTCGAGGAAAGGACTCCGCGTTTCAAGGGACCAGCGCATCGACGCCATGTCCACTTTCGTCATAATGTCGCACGGAAGGTACGTTAGAACGTCGGTAAAGCTGATCGCGCTCGTCGCGTCGCGCGACGCGAAAGCGTCGTAAGCGCTCTTTAAAAAGTCGAGGGAATCGAGTTCTTCCGCGCTCGGCTTGCCGTCGACGACGCCGCGCGCAAAGGACGTCAGGTCGCCGAGTTCTTCCCGCTCCTGCTCGCGCGCTCTCGCCCAATATTCCTCCGAAAGAAGGCTGTGAAGGCGAGAACGATTGAAAATCGCGATCCATTGCAGATAGCGTTCCAACTCGGACATTCCGACCGTTTCCAGGAACCGCCGCGCGCGACGCAACGGCGAACGCTGTCGAACGGAGTTCGGAACGAGCGCGCGAATCGGTCCCGCCAACGCCCGACGCGCCCAACTCGGCGCGCGATCGATCGTTCCGGAGAGTCGAACCGCCTTATAGCGATCGTATCCGGCGAAGAGTTCGTCCCCGCCGTCCCCGCCGAGCGCGACCGTAACTTCCTCGCGAGTCGTGCGGCACAGATACCACGTCGGTATCGCCGAACTGTCCGCAAACGGCTCGTCGTAATAGCGCACGAGTTCCGGAATAATTTCACGCGCGTTCGGCTCCACGAAAAACTCCGTGTGATCGGTTCCGAACCGCTCCGCCGTACGGCGCGCGAAAGGCGTCTCGTCGTACTCTTTCTGCGCGAACCCGATCGAAAACGTGCGAACCTTCTTCTCCGAAAAGCGACGCATTAGTCCGACGACGATCGTGGAGTCGATTCCGCCGGAAAGAAATGCGCCGAACGGAGCGTCGCACCGCATTCGAACGCGTACGGCGTCTTCGAGTCGCGCGCGCAATTCCGCGAGCGTCTCGTCGAAGGTCAGGTTCGTCGGATCGACGCTCGGGCGCGAGGGATCGATCCGTGCGGCGTCGAGCGCGCCGGTCTCGCGCAACGCCGCGAAGCGTTCCGGATCGCCGCGACGACTCTCCGAAAAGTTCGCGACTTCTTCCGCGCGCCAATAGCGTTGAATCGTCGGCTCTTCGTCCGGACGCCAAATCAACGCGGAAGACGGCGGCAATTTCTTAATTCCGCGATAGATTGAACGCGGATACGGCACGTACTGATAGGTCAGGTACTGACGCAAGGCGACGTAGTCGAGTTCGCGCGGGACCTCTTCGAATTGGAGGAGGGATTTGAGTTCGCTGGCGAAGAGTATGCGATCCGACTCGACGCGATAAAAGAGCGGCTTTTTCCCGATTCGATCTCGCGCGAGAACGAGACGGCGCGCGCCGGCGTCCCAGATCGCGAAAGCGAACATTCCGTCGAATTTCACAAGACAGTCGAGTCCGTACTCTTCGTAGCACGCGAGGAGAACTTCAACGTCCGTCTCCGTCGTAAAGACGCGTCCGCGACGGCGCAGTTCCTCGCGAAGTTCGACATAGTTGTAAATTTCGCCGTTGAACGTGAGCAGAACGCTTCCGTCTCGACTCGTAAAAGGCTGGCGACCGGCCGGACTGAGATCGACGACCGCGAGTCGACGATGTCCGAAGGCGACGCCGCGCTCTTCGATCGAAACGTTCGGGTCGATGGGGACCGTTGCGGTTCCGCGATCGTCGGGACCTCGGGTCGTCAGGGCGTCGGTGGCGCGATCGAGAACTTCGCGACTTGGACGACGTCTCGACGATAACCACGCGCACCCGCAAATTCCACACATAATGCGTTACTCCAAAGTCGATTCAACGGTTGATCTCGACCTATTCATAGCGATCTTTTTTAAGTCGCGCCACTACGTTTGACGCAATTGATACTAAAAATGCGTCAGATTTCGGGAATAAAAATAGTTAAAAACAGACTTTTTATTAAAACTTAACAAAAATAAACCACTTAATCGTTAAATATTTTCTATGCTTTCTAAATTATCCATTATTAGAAAGCTCGTCAATGCGCTCATATTCCGCAAAATTCCGCGCGAAAACGGAAAGAGGCTAGGCGAGCTTAAAAGAATCGGACGGCGCGCGAAACCGCAATGAAATCTCCAGCGAAGTCGCAATGAAACCGTCGGCAAAATTTATCCAAAGATTGAAATTTTCATTTGTTTTGCGTATCATAGAGAGAGCGCCGTCGCGACGGATTCGTCGCTGATTCGCCGACGAACGCGAGTCAAGGAAAACAGGACAGGAAAATAGGTCAAGGAGAAAAGAATGTCGTTACGCACCGTTGCGCTCGTATGCGCGTTCGCCGTCGCCATATGCGTCGCGACGTCCTCGCTCGCCGACGACCTCGCGCCCGCCAAATCGACGGCGCGATCGACCGAAACAAAGACGAAGCAAGACGCCGAAGAGGCGCCTGCGCCGGAGCCGTTCTCGCTCGTCAGACTCAACCGCCCCGTCCCCGCGACTCGCGCATACGCGCCGCAAAACGCCGACGAAAAGGCGAACCTACCCGACGCCCAACCGCCGATCGACGACGAAAACGGCGCGGCGACGAACGACGAAAACGAACTGGAAATCGTCGGGCGAATCCTCGTCGATCAAAGTCTCGACGACGGCTCCGGGAAATACATGATCGAAGACGACTGCGGAATGTTGCGCATTATTCCGCAAGACGCCGTCAGATCGATCGTCGCGGCGCCTGACCGCACACCCGAGGAGATCGGCGACAAACTCGAAAAGAAACTCCTCGACGAATTCGGCGAAGGCTTCGCCGTTCGGCGCGCCGGAGACTTCATTTTCGTCTCCGACGCCTCGCCTGCGTACGTCGACTGGTGCTCGCGACTCTTCGTCAGTCTGAACGCCGGGTTCCAAAAATTCGCGGAAAAGCACGAACTTCCGGTCAAAGACCGCGCCGAGCCGCTCGTCGTCGTCGTCTTCGCGACCCGCGACGCGTTCGTGCGATACGCCGCCGTCGAGACCCCGTCCGCAAATATGCTCTCCGCGTATTACAGTATGCAAACGAACCGCGTCGCGTTATACGATCTCACGCTCACGGAGTCCGGCGGCCAATACGCCGATTCGCGACGCAAACGGCTCACGCTCGCGGAAACGCGCGAAATCCTCTCGCGACCCAACGCCGCGTACAACGTCGCGACCGTCGTGCACGAAGCGACGCATCAGATCGCGTTCAATCGCGGGCTATTTTTAAGAACCGGCCCCAACGAGCTCTGGACCGTCGAAGGTCTCTCCCTCGTCTTTGAAACCCCGTCCGGACGCGTCGCGCAAAACGGCTGGAGCTATCGAAGCTCCTTTCCGACGAACGAGCGGATGAAGAATCTGTACCTCCGAATCGCCAATCCGAGCGTCGCGCTCTTCCGCAAAGTCGTCGAGCAAGACGGGTTCTACCAAAATATCGAAGCGTCCTACGCCGCGTCGTGGGCCCTCTTCTATTACCTCTATAAAAGGAAGCCGCGTCAACTCTTCGAATACCTCAAAATCCTCGCCGAGAAGTATCCTTGCGCGCTCTATCCCAAAGAAGATCGCATTAAAGACTTCGAATCGGTCTTCGGAGACGATTGGGAGAAACTCGCTCGCGACGTCGATAAGTTCGTTCGCAAAAGTTAGGCGTTCATTTAATGAGTCGTTAATTAAACGGCAAATAAGCGTATTTCAGCAGAATATCATTCGAACGCGCGGATTCGCGCTTTCCGGGAGTCTCAACGATGACGACGATAATTCGATACGCCGAACTCCTTCGCGCGCTCGTACGCGTTACCTTCGCGCAATGCGCTTTCGCGGCGTGCGCCGTCGCTCTCTGCGGCGCGACGCCAAGCGTCCTTCAAGCGCAAATTCCGAAACCGCCTCTGCCCCCGACTCCCCCGCCGATGATTCAACCGCCGGCGCCGCCGACCTCTCCGTCGAGACCGTTTACTCCAATCGAAAAGGAATATATCAAACGCATGGAGGAGCTACAGCGTCAAGCGGCGGAAGCGGCGAAAGCACAGGAAAAAGTCGAAACGCCGGAAGACGCGCTCGCAAAACTCCTCGAAGAGTTCGGTCCGAACGCCCGATACGGCTTCACGCGATATTTCCTCTATATCTACGACACCTCCGACGAGTACGCGTACTGGTGCGCAAACCTCGTCGAAAACGCCGCGAAAGCGTACGTCGCGTTCGCCAAAAAGCTCAAGCTGCCGACCGCCGTCATTACCGAGCCGATGACCGTCGTCATCTTCAAACGCAAAGAGGACTACGAAGCCTACCTGAAAAAGGTCGTCGGAACGGAATTCGACAATTCCGAAGGAAAGCTCGCCGGATGCTACTTTCCGCAACTCAATCGTTCGGTCTTCTTCGATATGACCGGAATCGAAGCGACCGCCGTCAACGATCCGGAAAAACGCAAAAAG
>ONGM01000104.1 GCA_900317365.1 uncultured Planctomycetota bacterium | reverse complement strand
TGAAGAGCGAGTCCTTAACGGTTATATTGGCGTCGCCAGCGTAGATCGCGCCGCCGTTGAGCGCTTCCTGCGTCTCGTCGTACGCGGAACCGGGCTGCACGGAGTCGAGCTGCATGGTCGCGCCGTGATAGAAGTCGAGTTTCTCGAACGCAACCGATTCGACGCCGTCGGCAACCTTAAAGATTCGAGAATCATACTGCGTGTCGAGCGCAATATTGCCGTCGGCGCCATTGTCGCCGTAAATCGCCATGGAATCGGAGATCGTGATCTCGCCTTGGTCGATCTGAACCGAAACGATCGGGTTGAATTTGAAGGTAACCGTCTTGCCGGTCGGGTCGACGGTCGAGTCGAAGATCCGCTCTTCATAGGCGAAGTAGATTTCGACGGCTTCGCGCAAGGAGACGAGACCGTCGGTCGGATCGACGACGTCGAGGGGAGTCGTGACGACGATCGACGCTTCTTCCTGACGTTCGTACGCGCCGGCGTCTACGGCGACGTTGACAATGCGCCGATACGGAGCGCCGCGGAAGTCGTAGTCGATTCCGGCGGCGTAGTCGTTGTTTCCGACGTCGATCGCGATCGAGCCGTTCGCAAGAGTATAGTTCCCGTTCTCCGCGTCGTTAAAGAGAACGTCGCCGTCGCCGTAGACGATATTGTTTGCGGAACCGCCGCTGATCGAGTACGTTTTATCGAGAATCGAATTGTACGCTTCGTACAGCGTAGCGGTAACGCCGTTGTTGTAGAGAATCGAGTTCTTAAGCGTAACGTTCGAATGCGAACCGCCGATCCCGTAGTCGTCGTTATTTGCGATCGTCGAGTTGACGAAGGTTCCGTTTGAGTTTGAGTTGAAGTAGAGTCCGCTCTGATTGTCGACAATAAGCGAATTCGTAAATGTTGCTTCGGACCTGTAGAAGTATCCTGCGCCGCCTGTCGACGCCGTATTGCCGGTCGCGGAGACGTTCAAACATTCCACCTTAACGCCGTTGTTGAGGTAGAGAACGCCGCCGCTATCGCTCGCGCCGTTGTCGTTAAAGCTGGAGTTCAAAATGGTGTGCGACGTTCCGCCAAAGAAATATAGAGCGCCGCCGTCCGTCGCCGTATTGTCGGCGAATCCGCAGTTGTCGATCGTAACGACCGCCTCGTCCTGATTGCTACAGACCGCGCCGCCGTTAGTCGCCGAGTTGCCGGTGAACGCGCATCCGGTAATCGTGCAATTCGCGTTGCTGTCGAAGTAGATCGCGCCGCCGCGCGACGCCGAGTTGCCGGTAAACGTACTGTCGGTAATCGTGCAATTCGCGCCGTTTTCAAACCTGATCGCGCCGCCGTAGTGCAGACTGCCGCCGGAGCGCGCCGCGTTGTTTTGGAAATCGCAGTCCGTCACAGTGAGAGACCCGCCGCGAGAGCTAAAACGCACGACGCTGTGATTCGACCTCCCGTTGACAATGTTCAAGTTGCTGAGTTCGAGGTCGATTTCAGATCCCGCCGAACTTGGCGCGTTAAAAATCTGCGTCGAATTGTTCCCGTCGATCGTAACGCGATTATCCCCTTCGCCGCCGACGATCGTTAAGTCCTTGTTAATCGTGATCTCGTTGGAAAGCGTAATCGTTTGTCCGTACAGAGACGAATCAAAGGTAATCGTCGCTCCCGGTTCGGCGTCGGCGATCGCTTGTCGCAACGAACCCGCGCCGGAATCGTTTGCGTTGGCGACGACAATCGTGTCGCCGACCGCGTTGGTGAGATCGATCGGCGCGAGTTCGGACTCTTGCGCGATCGCGATCGCGTCGGCTGTTAGTTCGACCAACGCGGCGACGTCCGAGTACGTGGACGCCGAGAGAAGCTCGCGCGTTTCGAGGGTTTCGAGTCCCAATTTTCTTAAAGAAGAAATACGGCGGTCGTTCGTTATGCGGGTAGGACTTGTTGTTCGACGAGTCTTATTTGTCTTATTCATGTGTTGACGTCGCTCCGTAAGCGCAAATCGCCTACTATCGAATTTGAACGCGTCTTGTGTGATAACGCGTCCGGTGAAAAGGTAAAAGGGGAATTGAGACGACGAGAGTTTTTGAGTTTTGTCGATCGTCTCTTATCCCCAGAATGTAAACTCTCTTTCTTGTGTGGCGGAGAGCCGCGCTTAATATGATCATCGGCGCGCGTTAGTCGTCCGTATTCAACGTTCCAAATCGGAGAGACTCGAAAGAACCGCGTCGGCGAGCTCTTTCGTCGGGACCCGTAAAACGTAGACGTTGTAGACTGCGGTCAAACGCGCCGTGTGAAGTCAACTTGCGGAGACGCGCGTTCAAACAGTCTCCGTTTTCCGAAGTTTACCATTTTTAACAAAAAACGAAAAGGTGGTTTTTGCTGCGTTTGGGGCGGTATTCTTCTTATTTATGCGCGCAGAAAACGCAGGTTGGGCTATTCGTCGCGTTATTCGTTGAAACGCGCCGCTATTCAACTTATCGCGCTACGCGTTTGAATTTCATGTTTATCGATAAAAAAAGCGCCGCGCCCTTACGCCAGGACGCGGCGCATATCGACGAATGAAAAATCGTTAGTTCAAAATCTCTTAGTCGAGTTCTTCCAAGAAGAGCTCGGCAAAAGCTTCGTCGAGTAGCGACGAGGACGCGTCCTGGCGTTCGTACGCGCCGATATCGACGGTTCCGACCTTACGCGCGTTTCCGTTGAGATCGAGGGTTCCGACCGCGGCGGCGTCGTTTCCGGCGTCGAGCGCCTGAGAGTCCGCCGAAAGCTCGTACGAATCGTCCTCAAAGAGAGACCCGGTCTCGTCGAACGCCGGATTAGCGCCGTAGGTCCAGTCCGCGAAGGGTGAAAGCGTGTTGTTCGCCGTAACCTCGCCGCTCTTGAAGAGAACGTCGGTTCCGTTATTGAGCGCGATAATCGTGTTGACGATCTCGCCGGTCGAGCCGGTAATGCGAACGGCGTTCAATCCGACGTTGTCCGTGACCGTTACGTTCGAAAGTTTGAACATCGCGGAGGAGCCTAATCCGAGCGCGGCGGCGTTCGTCGCGCTATTGCCGGCGAAGAGACTATTGTCGACTTTGACTAAACTCGCCTGAAGAATCGAGATCGCGCCCCCGAGCTCCGCTTGGTTGCCGACGAAATTCGCGCGCGAAACGGACGTCGAACCCGCGCCAACGTAAAGCGCGCCCGCCTTCGTTCCCGCTTCGTTCGCGTTGAAAACGACCTCGGTATACGTCGACTCGCCCTTAAGTTGATAGACCGCGCCGCCGTGCGACGTCGCGTTGTTCTCTGAAAAGACCGTCGTCGAAATATCGAGCGTCCCAAACGCCTGGTAGACCGCGCCGCCAATATCCGACGTATTGGCGGAGAAGCTGCTTTGCGAGACTTCCGTCGTCGAATAGACAACGTAAAGCGCGCCGCCGTTCTGAACGGACGCGTTGCCCGTGAACTCGACCGATTCGAGCGACGTTTTACCGTCCGTAACGAAGACCGCGCCGCCTCGTTGCGTCGCCGCGTTCTGCTTGAAGATCGTTTCGAACACGGACGTTTGACCGCCTGAAACGTAGACGGCGCCGCCCATTGCGCCTTCGTTCCCGATAAAATCGACCAATAAGATCTCCGTTTCGACGTTAGATACGTAGACGGCGCCCCCGAATTTGCCCGACTTATTGCCCGAAAGAACTGACTCGACGGCTTCCGAACTCGAAAGTTCAAAGGACGCGTCGGACACGTAAATCGCGCCGCCGGATCCATTGGCCTTGTTGTTCGTTACCGTCGCGCCGACTAACGTCAACTCGTCGACCGCGTCCGCATAGATCGCGCCGCCCGCGCCGGTCGTCGACGCGTTCCCAGAAAGCGTCGCGTCGGTTAGCGAGACCGTTCCTCCGGACGCGAAAATCGCGCCGCCGGAGCTCGTCGACGTATTGCCGCTAAATTCCGCGCCCGTCGCGATAATATCGCTCGCGATACTATAGACGCCGGCGCCGTAGAGCGTCGACGTATTGCTCGTTACTTTCGCGTCCGATATCGTCGCGGTTCCCCACGACGCGTAAATCGCGCCCCCTGCCGACGCGGTTCCGTTCTCGAACTTGCCGCCCGTTACCGTCAGCGAGGATTCGCCGACCGTTGCGATCGCACCGCCGAATTTCGTCGTCGTATTGCCGTCGAAATTCGCGCCCACGCTCGAAAGCGTCGTGCCTGTCGTCGCGTAGATCGCGCCCCCGCTGTTCGTCGCGCTATTACCGCTGAAGGAGCCGCCCGTGATCGTCAGGCTCGTCGTCGCGCTCACGTTGATCGCGCCGCCCGAGCCCACCGCGCTATTCGTCGAGAACGTCGTGTTCCCGATCGTAGCCGCCGACGACTTCGCGAGTCGAATCGCCGCGCCGCCCGACGTTTGCGCCGTATTGCTCGTAAACGCGGAGTTCGTAACCGCAAGGGTTCCGCTAATGGCGTAAAGCGCGCCGCCGGACTTCGCGGCGACGTTTTCGGCGAACGTTCCGGCGGTTACCGTAACGTCGCCCTTCGCGTAGATAGCGCCGCCGTTCTCGCCCGACTCGTTCCCTTCGAACGCGCCGCTGATCGTCAGCGCGCCCGTCGAGAAAATAGCGCCGCCGGACGACGTCGCCGAGTTCGACTTGATACTTCCGGCGACTACGTCAACGGTTCCCGTTGAATTGTAGATAGCGCCGCCGTACTTCGCGGCGTTCCCTTCGATAGCGCAACCTTCCGCGTTATTGATCGTAACGGTGGAATTTCCGGCAAAGATAGCGCCGCCAAAACGATCGGCAATGTTGTTGGTCAACAAGGAGTCTTTGATCGTGAGCGTTGAATTTGCAACGGTGATCGCGCCGCCGTTCGAATACTGCGCGGCGTTGCTTGTGAAAATCGAGTCTTCGACTTTCGCGACGCCGTCTTTGAAGTAAACGGCGCCGGCGCGTTCGCTCAATCCTGCGACGAACCGCGAATCGACAACGTTGAGGGACGTCGTGTTCACGCCTTCCGTCGCGTAGACTGCGATCGCGCCGCCTTGGTACGCCGACTTGCATTCGTCAAACGACGAGTTCGCGACGGAGAGCGTTCCGCCGTTGACAAAGATAGCGCCGCCGACGTATCCTTCGTTCGCGGAGAAGTGGGAATTCTTAACGGAGATCGCGGCGGTCGTCGCGTAGATAGCGCCGCCGCTACCGTTGGTCTCTCCGACGGCGTCGTACGCGGCGCCGCGCGCATATGACTCGAGCGACGCCGCCGCGCCGTTCAATAAGGACAGTCCTTCAAAACCGACCCTTTGGACGCCGTCGGCGACGCGGAAAATGCGCGACTTCTGGACTGCGACGATCTCAATTGTCGGGGTCGCGCCGCCGTAAATTCCCATCGAGTTGGCGATCGTAACTTCGCCGGAGTCGACGCTTACCGCGCCGGCGTCGGCGGCAAGATTAAACGTTACCGTCTTGCCGGTCGGATCGACGACCGCGTCGAACGTGCGGTTCGGGAGCGGAAAATACAATTCAACCGCTTCGCGCAACGAAATGAGTCCGTCCGTCGGATCGACGACGTCGTTCGGAGTCGTAACGATAATCGACGGAGTTTCGCGCGCAATTTGCGATTCGTACGCGCCAATATCAACCTGACCGTTAAAAACGCGATCGTTTCCGACGAGATCGTATGTGAAGTCGATGGTGCGATCGTAAACGAAATCGTTGAAGACGCTCTTATCGCCGGCGTCGATCGCAATTGAGTACGCGGACAATGTGTAGTCTCCGCGCGCCGCGTCGGTGAAGATAACGTTGTCGGCGGTATACGCGACGACGTCGGGTCCGCTCCACATACCTAACTCAACGAGAGTTTGATAAAACTCGCCGTACGGGACGATCGAAGAATACGCCTGGCAATCTTCGTCTCTCATAACTTCGGCGTTCGAATGAACTTCGTTGTTGTAGACGATCGAGTTGTAAAGATCGAATCGACCGGAACGCTGTCCAAATTTAAACGCGAGGTTTTCGCCGCCGACGCCGTTATTCGCAATCGTAACGTTTCCAAGTTTCAGAACGCTTCCGTTGAGGAAGAACGCCGGACCGGAGTTGTCGGCGACGAGCGAGTTCGCAATGTAACTCCGAGCGCCGCCGTAGAGCGCGATAGCCGGCGAGTCCGCGTTGTTCGTAACGGTTATGCGATTCGCATACGTTACGTTGTTCGAGAAAACGGCGGCGCCTTCGGTATTCGCCGAGTTCGCGCGGAAAACGACGTCGTAAAGTGTTAACGACGCGGTCTCGGCGAAAATCGCGCCGCCGTAATCGGCGGCTTCGTTGCCTTCAAAGACCGAGTTCTTAACGGTAATGGAGCCGCGATCCGTGTAAATCGCGCCGCCGTGCGCTTCCGAGAAGCCGTTCTTTAAGGTCAAGCCTTGAAGTTCCAACGCAACGCTGTCGACGTTGAAAACGCGCGAACGTCCGTTGGCGTCGATCGTGATCGTCGGCGTCGCTCCCGCGTAAATCTTCATACTATAGGCGATCGAGTTTGAAATCGAAAGTTCGTCGCCGCCGAGCGTGATCGTTTGTCCGGCGAGGGACGGCGCAAAGGTGATCGTCATGCCGTTTGGATCGACGCTGGAATCGAACCTGCGGCTTGACATTCCGAAGTAGGATTCGACCGCTTCGCGCAACGAAATGAGCCCGTCGTTCGGATCGGAAACGTCTTCCGTCGTCGTAACGATAATCGACGGCGCTTCATAGGCGACTTGAAGTTCGTACGCGCCCGCGTCGACGGTACGCCCGTACACGCGCGCGTTTCGCGCAAGGTCGAACGTAAAGTCCGGATGAACCGAACCGATCGTATTGGTAAAAGCGTCGAAATGCTCTTCGTTTCCAACGTCGACGGCGATCGAGTACGGGGACAAGCGATAATCGCCGTTTTGCGCGTCGACGAAGAGCGCGTCCCGGTTGACGTATCCGACCAGCGATTGATCGAGTCCCAACTCGCGAAGTCGCGCCGCCGCGCCTTCCGGGAGAACAGTTTCCGCGATCTGGCTGTCCGTCTCCTTTAAGATTTCATAATCCGCAACGGGAACGGCGTTATAGACGATCGAGTTTAGGAGATGGAACCGCGATTGATTGTCCAAAACAATGGCGGGTCGATCGCCGTCGGGATCGGGATCCGAGATCGTCACGTTGACAAGAAACGCGTTGGTGGCGGGCCATCTCTCGGCTTCGCTGATAGAGAACGCCGGACCGCTATTGTCGGCGATAAGCGAGTTCGTTACGGAGATATTTTGACCTGAGAGCGCGACGGCGACGACGTCTTCATTCGTTCCGTTATGAGCGACGACGACGCGGTTCGCAAAGATTCCGCCCAGTCCCATTCCCCAGAAGGCGGCGCCGGCGTTTCCCGCGTCGTTGCCGCGAAATTCGACGTCGTAGAGTCCGAGTCTGCCGAAAACGCGAATCGCGCCGCCGACGTCGGACGCATAGTTGTTTTCGAAAATCGAATTTTTAACGTCGACTTCGGCGTCGTCGGCGAAAATGGCGCCGCCGCGGTCGGACGAGCCGTTCTTCAAGATTAAACCTTGGAAAGTAACGAAAGCGTGGACGTCAAGTTTGAAGATTCGGGACGAGCCGTTCGCGTCGATCGTAATCGTCGGAACGTTGCCGCCGTAGATCGTCATAGAATTGTGAAACGAAATTTCACTTCCGTTGATCTGAATTGGTCTTCCCGCAATCGACGGATCGAACGTAATCGTTTGGCCGGTCGGGTCGACGGCGGCGTCGAAACTACGCCCCTCCTTTTCAAAGTAATATTGAACGGCTTCGCGAAGCGAAATCTTTCCGTCGGTCGAATCGACGACGTCTTCCGCAGTCGTGACGATAAGGGACGGGGACTCGAGCGAGCTTTGTAGCTCGTACGCGCCTGCGTCGACTACGGAGTTAATAACGCGCGCGTTGCCGGCAAGATCGGCGGAATAATCGACGCTGAATCCGGGGAAGTCGGAGATCCAGGCGCTGTCCCCTTGGTCGATCGCAATCGACGACGTCGCTAACGAGTAATCGCGGAGCGCTACGTCGACGTTCGTCGCGTCGACAAACAGCGCGTCCCCGGAATGATATACCGCGCCGCCATGCGCCTTCCCGTTTGTGGGGGCAAAGAGTTCTTCGTCCGACTCGGGAAGAAAACAATTCTCAATTGCGTAGTTGTGCGTAATCGCGTCTTCAAGGTTGGCGATTATGCTGTTCTCGTAGAAGATTGAGTTGTAAGCTCGGAGTCTGCCTTTTCCTGGAAAAACGACGACCCCGACGCCTTGGTAGACGTCGTTATTCGCGATCGTGGCGTTGATAAGTCCGAGTTCCTTATCGACGCCTTCGAAATAGAACGCGGAGCTTTCGTTATCGGCGACGAGCGAACTTGCAAAGAGCGCGTCGGAATTGAGAAGGTGAACGACCGCAGCTTTGTCGACGTTGTTTTCGACGGAGTTTCGAGTCATTTTGACGCGGTTGGCCGCAACCTTCGTTGAATTGGTCGAAATCGCGGCGCCGCCGTTTGTGGAAACGTTGTTCCGGAACGTAACGTCGTCTATCTGGAGCGTTCCGTACTGAGCGTAGACCGCGCCGTCGCCGGCTCGGTTTCTCTCTACTATGGAGTTCGCGACGGAGACGTTGGCGTCGACCGCGTAGATCGCAGCCCCGGCGTCGTTGACCGCGTTGCCGCCGACGGCGCCGCCTGTGAGAATCAAGCCTTGGAATCCCGCCGACACGCCCGACTGAACGCTGAAAATTCGAGAGGCGTCATTCGCGTCGATCGTAATCGACGGCTCGGATCCGCCGTAGATTTTAACCGTTTTCGAGATCGTTAGCTCGCCGTTTTGAAGACGAATCACCCCGTCGTTGAACGTAAAGGTAATCGTAACGCCGGTCGGATCGATCGTAGAATCGTAATCACGGAACGCGATCCCGGAGTAGATCTCGATCGCTTCGCGAAGCGAAATCTCGCCGTCCGTCGGATTGACGACGTCGTTCTGCGTCGTAACGATAAGGGACGGGGTTTCGTAAACGGTCTGGGTTTCATACGCGCCGAGGTCGGTTTTTCCGTTGACAACGCGAGCGTTTCCAAGGACGTCTTGCGTAAAGTCGACGGAAACGTCCGCCCCAATATTGCTCATATTATGCCAAAAGGCGTTCCCCGCGTCGGCGGCGGCGGAGAAAGGAGCGAGGGCGTAATCGCTATTTCCGAGGTCGTTAAAGAGTCTTTCCTCAGTATTTGCCATAGCGCTGTCGCTCATTCCTTCGGTCGTGAGCCATTGGTAATCGTCGGCGTCGACCATTGTGTTGATCACGGAGTCGTTGTGTTCGCGAATGAGTTCGAGGTCGGAAACCAAGGAGTTGCGATAGAAGATTGAATTACAGGCCTTGAAAAGCCCTCCGGCGCCGTTAATCGCGATTTTCGCGCCGTTGGCTTCGTTATTGGCGATCGTGTCGTTGACGAGGTAGAGCTGATTTGCGGCGCCGTGCGGGTGATTGCCGACGTCGTGAAGAAAGAACGCGGAGTCGTCGTTTTCTGCGATGAGCGAGTTCGTAACGTACGCCGTCGATTGCGCGAGGTAAATGGCGCCGCATTGAGCGTCGTAGTTTGCGATGTGATTTCGAAAGACCTTGACTCGATTGGCGGAGATTTCGGAGGAAACGGCCGTGATCGCGGAACTCTGCGACGTCGCGCTATTATTTTCAAGGGTAACGTCTTCAAGTCGAAGTTTTCCGTTTTCAACGTAAACAGCGCCGGCGATTCCGCCAGTATTTTGCACGAACGTCGTATTTTTAACGGTCAGACTGACGTCTTTTGAGTTGGGCGAACCGACGACGTTAATAGCGCCGCCATACGCGGCGTCACGGCCGTTTTTCAGGATTAGACCGTTGATCTCAACATTGAGTCCGGGGTCGACGCTAAAGATCGACGACATATTCTGCGCGTCGATCGTAATGTTTGAATTGAACGCGTCGATCGTTATGTCGTTTCTGATACGCAGCTCTTCTCCCAGTAGCCGGATCGTTTGATTTTCGAGGGACGAATCGAATCTAATCAACGCGTTCGGGGTCGCGTTTTCGATAGCGTAACGGAGCGTGCCCGATCTAGAAGCGTCGTCTTCGAGCGAGTCAACGACGAACGTGTCGCCGACTGCGTTAGAGAGGTCGATCGGCGCGAACGCTTCTTGTTGAGCGACGACGGCGGAATTCGACGTCAAATCGCAGATCGCCGCCGCTTCTCCCAAAGTGGACGCGGACAAAAGCCGACGTTCTTCAAGATTCTCGACTCCCAATTTACACAGAGAATTTGGACGGCTTTTTCCGATGTTAAAATCCAGTTTAGAAAACCGAAAATACTTGGTCGTTTTATCCATGACGTCTTGATTGCTCCATAAACGTTCTTTTTCAACGTTTTTATACGCGTCGTTTCTTCGTTCGTTTCGTCGGCTAAGCGGCGCCGATTCAAACTCTGACACGCGCGGCGAATTCAGCTACGGACTTTTGGCGTCATCCTGCGTTCAACGCCTGAATAACGCGCACTTCGGTCAACGCGCCGTTTGACGTTACAATTGCCGGGTCTTGCGTTAAAAACGCGCTAAACCTCTTCGCGTTATTTTATCACATTCAGCTATTGTGTTAAACCCTGCTAACTAAAAATATCGTTAGTTAAGTTTTATTATTAAATTTAATAAATAAAGAATTTAACGGCGTAATCGTGAGATTGCGCATTGTTTGTTCGCTTTACAAAACATAAGCTAACGAGATCAAAGAAATCGACTCGTTCGCGTAAATCGAAAAGCGCGCGCCGTTTCTGATCGCGACAATACGCAACCGTAAAAATGTAAAAAAGCGTCGCGCCTTTCGGCTAGGCGCGACGCTCATGGACGAATGAAAATCGTCGGATCAAAAGAGTTTAGTCGAGATCTTCAAAGAAGAGTTCGGCGAACGCTTCGTCGAGAATCGCGGAGGAGAGATCCCCCTCTTCGATGGCGCCGGAAGCCGGGAAGGCTTCGCCGTCGATTTCGAGGGACGTCGCGTTCAACGCCGCGATCGCCGTTCCGCGACTCGCTACGTTGCCCGAGAAGGTCGAACCGGAAATCGTCGAAGCGCCCGCGCCGACGTAGACCGCGCCAGCCTTCGTCGTCGCTTCGTTTTCGGCGAATTCGACTTTGGATAGCGTCGACGTTCCGTGCAATTGATAAATCGCGCCGCCGACCCCT
>ONGM01000194.1 GCA_900317365.1 uncultured Planctomycetota bacterium | reverse complement strand
GGCGCGCTTCGCGCGGTAAAAATTTCCAGGCTCGCTTCGCTTCGCCTTGTTGGCAACCAGGCAAGCGACCAACGGGAGCGGGAATTTACCAACCGCGCGGGAGCGCGAAACGGGATCCAACGTCCGAACGTTGGTCCGCCGGTTAAAACCGGCGGCTTCCCCCCGACCTATGGGGTCGGGGGCGGCGCGGGCTTCGCCCGCTCGGAAAAATTCTCGCCCAATGGGCGGCGGCTCCGTCGCGGGCGACGGCAAGCTACGAACGTTTTACGCTACGAAATTCTCAGCGAGGAGATCGTAGTCGTCTTCCAACTCGTCGAAAAGCTCTTCGCCGAGATCAAGAATCGCGGAGGCCGCCGACGTCGTCGTTCCCGTCCGAATCGCGCTGTACGGCGAAGTCGTCGTCTCGACCATATCCCCAATCGCCAGGATTTTGAACTTGTAGGTTGTGTTCTGCGTCAGCCCCGTCAGCGTGTACGAGGTCGCGTCGGCGTTGAGTAGAACCGACGTATAGGCGGCGGAACTCGTCGGGCGATAGGCGAGCAGGTAGCCGACGACGTCGCCGTTCGTCGGAGCGGTCCAGGTCAGGGCGGCGGTCTTACCAGTCGTCGCGGAGACGGTCAAGGTCGGGGTCGCGAGCTTCGTGAGAGCCGTCGTCTTAATTATCTTGGCGGCCGGGTCGGAGTTGTTCGCGGCGGACGCGGCGATCGCCTGAACCTTAATGGTGTAAGACGTCGACGGATTCAGGTCAGATATCGTATAGGAGGTCGCGGACGCCGGGACGTCGGCGCACTTTTCCCCGCCGCACAGAATCGTATAGCTCGACGCGTTCACGACCGCGTCCCAATTCACCGTAATCGTTCCTGCGGTCGACGCGAAGCTCGAAATGACAGGCGTCGCAAGTTTGCTCGGACCCGTCGGAAGGAGCGTAACGAGCGAGGTGTAGGCGGACGACTTGTAATCGATTCCGTCCCCGATCGACGCGATCTTCAGAATGTGATTCAGGTTGGGGTCGAGACCGGTGATCGTATAGCTCGCGGTCGCGCCGCCGTCGACGTTAATCGTCGTATAGGAGGAATCGGAGGAAGCTTTGTACATAATCCTGTACCCGGCGGCGTCGGGGTCGCCGGTCCAGGTCAGATTAATCGTCGTGTCGAGCATTTCCGCCGAGGTGATCTTCGGCGTTTCGAGGGTCTGTTGCGGCTGATCGACGACGGTCGCGCAGTAGTCGGAGTCCAAGTAATTCACGCCGTCGCCGAGGGCGAGCGCTTTCCAGGAGTAGGTCGCCGACGTAACGAGTCTGGTAATCCTATAGGACGTTACGTTTGCGCCTAAATTCACGGTCTTGTAGGCGGAGTCGGTCTCATTCTTCCAGGCAAACTGGTAGCCGGTCGCGTTTGGCACGGGGTTCCATGAGGCGGTAATCGTCGTCGCCGTCTTGGCGGACACGGCGGCGCCGGTCGGGGTCGCGAGCTTTTCCGTAGGCACCACGTAAGGCAACGTTTTTACGCGATCTCCGGAGTCTCTCAATTCAGAATTGAGGTAATTGACGCCGTCGCCAAACGCGCGCATACGGACTTCATAGGTCGTGTCCGGACTCAGAGCCGGAATCGTAAAACTCGTATTTGGACGATAGACCATTCTCGGTCGCCACGTCGTATCGGTCGGGAGCTTCCAGTAAACGGCGTACTTCGTCGCGTTCGGGACGGCGAGCCAATTGACCGTAACCGTCGTAACGTCGGGCGTGAGCGTGAAGATAGGCTCTGTGAGAGGAACAATGTCGTTCGTCGTCAGAGTAACGGTCGCGGAGTACGCCGAATTTTTATAATTCACGCCGTTGCCGCGCGCCTGGACGCGAACACAGTAGGTCGTGTTCGGTTCCAGTTCGGAAATCGTACAAGACGTCGCCGTTTTCGCGCTGACGCCTGTCCACGTAGTCGCGCCGTCGATTTTATAGTAGACGTTGTACCGTTCTGCGTTCGGCACGGCGTCCCATGCAACAGTAATCGTCGTCGATCCGACGCTCGTCGAGTTGACAACGGGTCTAGGCAACTGTTGCGGTTCTAGGGGAGTCGTGTACTCGTATGCGCCGAGGTCGACAACGCCGTCGACGACGCGCGGGTTCCCGTCGAGATCGACGTCGACGGTAACGAAGTCGGAGTCTCCGGCGTTGACGGCGACGGAGTCGTTTTTGAGGTGATAACCGGCGTTGGCGGAACTGACGAACCCCGCCTCGATCGGCGCGGTCGCCGTACCGACTTTATTCATGTCGCCGATCGTCTCGACGTCGATTCCGGTCTGGTGCGAGGCGTCCCGAACGAGCGTAGCGCGAAGCGCGGTGCGCGCGCCGGCGTCGTCCCTCGTCCAGACGTCGGCGCCGTCGGTCGCCGTATTTTCCGCGACGATCGAGTTCGTGACCTCGAGGAGCTTCGCATTATAGATTCCGCCGCCTGTCTTCGCCGTGTTCTTTGCGATCGTGGCGTTATAGAGGTAGGAAGGTGCGCCATTCAGATACAGATAAACTCCGCCGCCGGAATTATTCGCCGTATTATCCACAATGAGAACGTTCGTACCGGTAAACTCGCCGTAGCTGCTGTATAGCGCGCCGCCGGAGAAATACGCGCTATTACTCCGCATCGCGACTTGCGCGAGCGTGAGCTTCGCCGAAAGATTTCTGATCGCGCCGCCGCTCATAGCAGAGTTGAAATCGAAAGTTGTGTTTTCTATTCTGGCGTCGACTCCATTAACCAAGCCGCTTTGATACGGAAAATTAATCGCGCCGCCGTCGCCGTCTTCATAGTCGTCGGCTCGATTCTCAGTAAAGGCGCTACCGGTTACGACGAAGCTCTTGGCGCCGCTACCGTTTCCATAGGCACGGCAATGTATGGCGCCGCCGTTGTTAGCGTGGTTGGATGCGAAGGTCGAATTTGTGATCGTAGAGTCGAGAGCAACAGACGCGGCGCTCCCCACGTCGATCGCAATAGCGCCGCCGGAACTATAGGATTCGTTCGAGGTAAAAGTGGAATCCTCGACGACTAAAGTGATCGCGCCGAGTTTACCGCCTTTAATGCTTATAGCGCCACCCAAACTCGAGGCTCTATTATCTGTAAACGCACACCCCGATACTGTTAATTGACTAAATGTTGAAGAATCATTCGCGCTTATTCTGATCGCGCCCCCTTCTCCGGTCGACTTGTTCCCAATGAAATTCGAGTCGCTAACGGTGACGGTCGATTCGCTTCCAACAGCTAAAGTGTAGCTAGTATTATTGGCAAACTCGCAACCGTTCTCGATCTTTACGGTCGCTTTTCCGTCAACGGATATCGCGCCGGTATTTGACGTAAACGCGCTGTCCGAAACGGTAAGGGAAGTCTGATATTCTGCGGATAAACCAGCGCTAACTTTAATAGCGACACTATTGTTTGCAAACTGACTCCCGCTAACGGTAACTTGCGAGGCGCTATCCGCTAAAATCGCTGATTTACCGTCGTGAAAAGAGCAGTCGACAACGTTCAACAAACCGCGTTGCCCGATTTCAACTTGTTCTGTTATTTCACAATTAGAAATAGTAAGGGAATTCTGAGCCGACACGTAAATCGCCGAGCCGCCGCGATACGCGTAGTTACCGCTAAAAGAAGAATTATTGACGGTAACGGTCGACGCGGCGTAGATCCCGCCGCCGTAGTAATTGGAAGTTGACGCGGTACGATTCTCCGTAAAGACGCAGTTGTCGACGGTCAGGACGTTACTGGCGCCGGAATAGATACCGCCGCCGCTTCCGGTCCCGGCGTAGCCGTTCGCGATCGTTAAACCGCTAATGGAGACGTTTCCGGCGCCGCTGACGATATTGAAAACGCGGGACGCTCCGTGCGCGTCGAGGGTAACGCCCGCCGCCGGCCCGACGATCGTTACGGACTTCGTAATCCGGAGATCGGTTCCGCTGAGTTCGATCGTCTGCATCGTCTCAAAGGTCGACGCGTTGAAAGTGATCGTATCGCCGTCTTGCGCGTTCGTTAGGGCGTAGCGCAACGTGCCATTCGTCGTCGCGGAGTCTTCGACGGAGTTGACGACCCACGTCGTCGGTTCCGATTCGGCGCCGGAGAGGTCGATCGCGGCGGTTTCGTCGAGTACGGCGGCGCAGACGAGCGCGGCGTCCTCGCTCGCGGAGGCTGCGGCGAGGCTCGCGATCGGGGAGGCGTCGAGGAGTTCGCGCGATTCGAGCGCTTCTAAATTGAGGACGCGGGCGCGAGGGGCGTTGCGTTTATCGGCGGCGCGCTTCGAGAATTGACCGGCGTTCTTTCGAGAGGCAAACTTCGCAGGTAGTAGAGTAGAAAACTTCATGGCGTTTTCGTCCTTTCAATTCGGCGCGGGTATTGCTATCCGCTGAAAATGACAACTTACCAATAGAGCGGCGCAACCTTGCGAATCCGTAAAACGTAACCAAAAAGCATAGATTTGGTTACTAGCGCTCTCTCTAATCTATCCCCCGCATTCTAACACAAAAGCGCAAATACGGCATGCAAATAAGACACTATTGGGACAAAATTTTAAAAATGTCTTTTCCAAACCTCTATTTTAATATAACCAAAACTTATGATACTTGATTGTATTGTCGCTATTTTTTCTTATTAACGCATTTTATCATGGGACGGGATATTCAAAAGAATTGATCTCGGAGAAATGGAAACGGTAATTCTTGTTGATTTGGGATTGAGCGCCGCCCGCGCTCCACAAGAACGGATAAGGCGCCGCTATGATTCACACAACGGCGCCAAACGCCAAAACGTGATTTGAACGTTTTGTTGAACGCAGAGCCCCGTTATAATTTTAGCGGGGATCCGCCGGTTAAAAGCGACGGCTTCCGCCGCCTACTGCGGGAACGAAGTGTCAGTTGGAACAGGCTTCCTCAATAATCCCCGTTCCGCAGAAGAAGATCGGCTCAAGATCCGTCGTGAGAATGCAGAATTCGCCGTTTTGAACGGCGCCGGGGTTCAGAAAGAGAGTCTTTCCTTCATGCCGCGCCCAACGGGTATGCCTGTGCCCTTGGCACACGACGTCGTAACGTTGCGACTCAAGCGCGTCGTCGATCACCGCTTTGTGGTCGCCGTGCGAAAAGAAGATTCGAAGCCCGCCGAATTCAATTTCGCCGGACAAACCGTAGAAGCGTCCGCCGATCGACTCGAGCGCTTCCTGCAGGCGCTGTTCGTTGCCGTCGTCGCGATTGCCGCGGACAACGTCCAGCTGGAAGCCGCGAAAGAGCTCTATCGATCGCCAATTTTGCACGTCGCCGCAGTGAATAATCCTTTCGACGCCGTAATCTCGAAACGTTACGAGCGCGGTCTCGATGTTGTCGGAACAGTCGTGCGTGTCGCTAAGAATTCCAATTACGTCCATAGTTCCGCCCCTTATGGATTGAAAAATGCGCGCTATAACCGAGCGTCGACGGCGTTTCTCCGCGCTCCGTCGATCCCGATCGTTATTTAATCTTTCTTACCCGTATTATATAATCGCGATAAGGAATACAACAAGCAAATTTGAAAAAGAGTCAAAAATCAACGCGCGATCAGTCGCGGCGTCGCCTGCGGGTAAGTCCATGCTCCGCGCCGCCAATCGTCCGTCGATCGAAGCCTCGTCGATTCCAAAGCGTTGATCCGCCGAATGCGGAGAAAGAGTCCGCGTCGCCTAAAGAGAACGCGGCGTCTACTCGATCTCACCGCGAAATATTGCGCAAGACGCCTCGCCGGGACAAGAGATACCGTCGTTTTCCAGCGCGTTTCGCCGTCCGGCTTATCACAAGACGCTCGGATCGTCGGAAACGCTATTCAAGGACGTCGACGCGTCGCGCTCTACTTCGCGTCGTTATCTAGATGATATTGATCATTAGCAATTATCAATTACAATTCTGTAAAAAAGGGCGAAATTTATTCGCCCCGGTATCCCAAAGCGATCCTCGCAAATTTTACCCTTCGTGAGCGATATGTCAAGCGATATGTCAACGCAACCTCGAACGTCCGGCGTTCTCGCGCCGATCTTTTCCCTGCCTGGGACGCGCG
>ONGM01000128.1 GCA_900317365.1 uncultured Planctomycetota bacterium | reverse complement strand
GTCTTTGGCGAACATGTTTATCATGTTACAAGCGACGGTATTCTTGTTCACAACGACTGTGTGTACTTTGCTTTTAAAGATGGAAAAGTTGCATATGTCGGACGAACAAACAATTTCCCTCGTCGCGCTTATGAACAAGCGAAATACAATCATCGTGAAATCACACCTGTGTTTTTTTTAAACAATTTAACTCCTGATGAAGCGCGGGTTATTGAAGATTTGTTTATTCGAAACTTTGGACTTCAGAATTTAGATAATAAAATCAACGGTATAGCTAAATCGAAAAGAATGCGCAATAATTTCTCATCGATACGAGAGAAATGGATTGATTCCCTTTCTCAAAAATACAATATAAATCTCGAGTCCGGCGCAATGGACGAAATGCAGCGCGAATATCCTTCTGAAATTAACGATATTATTAAGAGTTTACTAAATATACCTTAATTATTCATTTTTAACAACGCCGTTCCAATGGGGATTTAAGATGTCGGCCAGGCAATTATGTATAGGAAGCGTCTTTGAATTTGAGGTTGAAGGACGTTATTATTATCTTCAAATAATTCGTTGTAATGACGAGTACAACATTGTTCGAATCTTTTTTGACGGAGTAAACGAACGTCCTGTTGATATGGACTCGTATATTCGCAATAGCGTATTCGATTATTATGCGTACTACATTGACAAATCATATCTTGGTAAAATACTATCCTATGTAGGTCGTTATACGCTGGAATCAGCGAAATGGAAGGACGAGCCGCCGCCGTTTTATATTTATGGCTGGCCGATAGACGATCTTAGAAGACCTGAAGAAATCCAATGGCTTCGTGAAAGAGAGTCCTCTTCTGATTGGCACAAGTTATACGATGAGGACGAACGACGAATTAAAGAAATGTGGATCGCAAAAGAAAGCGAATCGTTACCATACTATCCGAGATGGAAGATTAAACTATTGCGTCCCGGAACCATCAACTCGCGGAGCGATTATCAATTGCTTCCGGACGAATCTTTATTAGATTACCCGATCTATACGTCGAATATTATCGACGAGGTTCGGTTATTTACTAGGCACGGCGCAACTTCGAAGGACTATTTTCGTAAACGTTGTTCAGAAGAACCAGCCGACGTCATGGAAACGCGCGTCGTCGCCGCGTTAAAAGACAAAGCGGATCGTGGATATGCGAGCAAGGAGAAAGCAGAAAGCGTTCTTGCGCTCAAATACTATACGGATCAATTTCGAACTGACATTTCTTCGGGCGACGTATATGAAATTTGCGACGACGGTCATTACTACTACTTTCAAGCGCTTCGTAAATTGAATTTTTTCCATCGAGAACTTTCAAAACCTCATTATTATTTGATAAAGCTTGCATACGCGCGATATGACAAAAGACCAAATGATTTGCTTGACGTTTTTAATTCGCAACCAACGCAAGATATCGTTAGTCTTATTCGCAAAACGGACAATATCGAATTTGTGGGGAATTATAAAGTCGAATCGGAATGGAGAGACGACGCGCCTCCTTTTCTATTGTTTTTTCATCAGAACAACGAGCGATTCCCCGAACCTGAATCTTGCATGACGCAATGGAAAGTCATTGTGCGAGGCGATCGTCTTACGTCCGGTTTTTATTTTTATGAAGAGTATCAAACAGGATCTTGCTTTCCATCAAAATTCCGTTCTTATCCGCTATTTTGCGAGATATACGATAGACAATTCAGCTTTATAGCGCTTCGCGAAGTGGACTACTATCTTGCGCGGGGGCAATTTCAAGTTGACGTCGCCGCAAAAGATTCGGCGCCAGAGCGTTTGCGCGCATGGGCGGAAAATCTGCCCTGGAATTTCGAGGAATCGTCATATGACAAATTGCCCGAATTTGTCGCGTACAAACACACGGCGACGGATCTTCGAAAGCGTGCGAAGAAACTCGTCGGAATGCAACGTCGTCGCAAGCAGTTTACGCCCGAAACGATAGCGAAATTTGAAGCGATTCTTACCGAGTTCGTCGATAATATCGTCGATAAGAAGGACGATAAGAAGAACATTCAAAAACACGCGAAGGCGGCGATACGCAAATTGAATCGAATGAACGATAAGCTGGATCAGGCGCTGATCGAAACGGAAGAGCGCGACGAGCTGTTCCAGTTTTTCTTTGACGCAGGGAGCTATGTCGGGGTCGATATTGGAAAACTGATTGAAGACGCTCGGGAGTGGTGAGTTCGACAGCGCCTTTCATTGGTGAAAAGGGAAACCGTCGATCGATATGGCTTCCAGCGGTTTCCCTTTTCATACAACTTGACTCCGCCTTGAGCTTTTTCTAAAATGGACTCGCCGCGCCGAGCGCAAAGTTGGCGTTTGTTTGAGAGAATGTTCCGGAAAGGCAGAGTCATGGCAAATTACCTACGCCGCATTTTATACGCCGGATATTGGTTTTTAATAGCCTTCGCCTTTACCTATTCCGGATATTGCTATTTTCGCGCGCACGATAGTTCTTCGCCACGCGACGTCGTCGTTTCTTCGTCGCCGGCGCCCTCGCCTGAGGGCTCTTCAGCCTTAGGCGCCTCGCCTGAATCTCAGGAGCAAGGTCAGATCGTCGAACCGTCGGAGCCTGCGGAAGCGGTTCCCGCCGAACCTCTCCTCGCCGCGCCGACCGTCGCCTTGCATGAAGCTGCGGAGAACGCGGAACCGGCCGCCGCGTCCTCCGCCGAACTTTCGCCCTCGGTCGAAGAGCCTGCGAGCCTTCCGGAGCGCGCCTTGCCTGTCTCTGGCGATTCTCAGGAGTTGTCGGGCGAGGCGTCTGTGTCGCCTGCGCCTGAGCCTTCCGTCGCGGACGCCTCAGAGGCTGAAGTCGCGCAAGACGCTCAATTTGTCCAAGCCTCTCAGAATATCCAAGGCTCTCAAGACTCCCAAGACTCCGAGAGCGCGGCGCCGCCTGTCGCCTCAGACTCCGGGGCGGCGGGCGACTCTGAGTCGCATTCGCAGGGGAAAGAGGAGCTCGGTTACGAACTTGGTCAGATTAGCATAGGCGAGATTCGCGTCGGGTATAG
>ONGM01000276.1 GCA_900317365.1 uncultured Planctomycetota bacterium | reverse complement strand
TGGTCAACGTGCCCACCGCTATTGCCCGTTCGTTGATCGAGAGCGATTCCCAACCGGATGAATCAACGGCGAAGCGAGCCTTGAAATCATAACGGAGCGTTGCGTTTAATGAAACGTTTTTGGGGTGGGAGGGAATGTGACTTTGGAGTCGTCGACAGGGCCGCGTTGTTTCGACGTTTTGGCGTTTGGGCGCTGTCGCGTGGATCATAGCGCCCACTTATCCGCCGACTAAAGCCGGCGGCTTCCCCCCGACCTATGGGGTCGGGGGCGGCGCGTTCGCGCCGGGAAAATCGCCCGTTGGGCGATGGACGCGCCTTTGGCGCGTTGGGTTATCGAAACGCCCGAGCGTTTCCGACCAACGGGAGCGATGATTCACCAGCCGCGCGGTAGCGCGAACCGGGATGAAACGCCCGAGCGTTTCCGACTAACGGGAGCGAGGATTCACCAGCCGCGCGGTAGCGCGAACCGGGATGAAACGTCCGAACGTTTCCGACCATGGGAACCGTTGTTCGTGCCGGAAAAAGTTGTGAGTCGCTTGATTTCTGTCTTGCCGGACACTATCATAACAACAGCGACTGACCGCCGGGCTTTCGTCGGCATGCTCAGACAAACGGTGGCAAATCGCGTATGGCATACACAGCTCAGAGGACTTTAAGGATGAACAACGCACGACGAAACTTTTTGAAGAGCCTTGCCGCGACGCCTCTTCTTGCGGCGGCAAACGCCTACGGAATCGAGCAGAATCTTCGCGACGACGTCGAAGAAACTAAGCTCATAATGAAAGGTCGTCGCTCGACCTTTAATATGAAAAGCTACGCCGCCCCGGCGATTTCCAATATTCGAGTCGGTTATATCGGAATGGGGAATCGCGGGCGCGCCTCCATGACGCGACTAGCGCAATTTGAAGGCGTCGAGATTAAAGCGATCGCCGACTGCTACGAATACCCAATCGAACTGTCGCGACAGATCTTGAACAGTTTCAATTATCCCGCTCCGACCGAATACTATAAGGACGAGAACAGTTGGCGCGAACTCCTCGAACGCGACGACTTGGATCTGATCTACGTTACTACCCCGCAGTATCTGCATGCGGAAATGGCTTCCGCCGTAATGGAGTCGGGTAAACACGCGGCGTGCGAGGTTCCGCTCGGTTATACGCTCGCGGACTGCTGGAAACTCGTGGAAACGTCGGAACGAACGAAAAAATACTGCGCGATCCTTGAGAACTGCTGCTTTGATTTCTTCGAATCGCTGACGATCAATATGGCGCTTCAGGGCGTCTTCGGCGAACTCGTCTATGGCGAAGGCGCGTACATCCACTACTTCCCGTCGGAGACGATTTTCGAAGAGCCAATGCCGCCGCTCAGTAAGAAAGGCGGATATTACCGTTTTGCAACAGGCGCCTGCAATAAAGGGAACCGCTATCCCACGCACGGGTTCGGTCCCGTCTGTCAGGCAATGCGTATCAACGCAGGGGATCGTCCGCTCTACCTAACCTCCGTCGAGACCGACGACTTTTCGACCAAAAAGGCGTTCGAAAAACTCCTCGAACAAGGACGCGAATATCATAAACAGTTTGTCGGCGTCGAGTTTACCGGCAATATGAATACGTCGCTCGTGAAGACTCAAAACGGTAAGGTCATTCAAGTTCAGTACGATCGTACCTCTCCGCGCCCTTACTCCCGAATTCATATGCTCAGCGGAACGAACGGGTTTGTCCAGAAGTATCCCGAGCCAAGCAGGATTTACCTCGAACACAATACCCCCGTCTCCGACGAGCAGATGGAAGAGATCAAAGAAAAGTATACGCCGGAACTTACGAAATTCCTCGCGGAAAACGCCGTTAAATTCGGCGGGCACGGCGGTATGGACTTTATCTGCGATTACCAGCTCATCGATTCCCTCCATAACGGACTCCCCCTCAATATTTCTGTTTATGAAGGCGCCACCTGGAGCGCAATTACCCCGCTGAGTTTGTGGTCCGTTACTCACGGGTCTCAGCCGATCGAATTTCCCGATTTCACTGGCGGGCTCTGGAAAGACTCCAAACCGTTCGATCTCTCGCTTCGCGGCGGCGGTAATACGGTCGTCGTTCCGAAAACTCCGAAAGAATCCTGACCTGAATAAAAATTTCGCGTAAGAATCGTCGTCGCAACGTAGCGGCTCAAATCGGTTCTGCGTACAATGACGAATAGCGACGAAGAGAGGACGGTTCCCAGCGACCGCTCCCCTCTTCGTCGAACGACGAAACCGGAAAATTTAACCTAACAGCCTACCGCCGTCGTCTATTGACGACGGTCAGGTTAGCGAGGAGACGCGTATGACCCCTCAATTCAAATATCATCCCGATCCCTTTAAGTCAGGAGTCTTCGAACAAGGAGAACCCTGCAAGTGCGAGTGTTGCGGTAAAATGACCGACGTCTGGTATACGGGTCCGTTTTATAGTCAAGAGGACGTCGGGCAATTTTGTCCCGAGTGCATCGCCAACGGTTCGGCCGCCGAAAAATTCGACGGGGAATTTCAGGATGGAACGAACGTGGAAGAAGTGTCCGATCCGAAAAAACTGGACGAATTGATCCATCGAACTCCCGGTTATCGCGCATGGCAACAGGAATTCTGGCGCGCCCATTGCGACGACTTCTGCGCGTTTGTTGGGTACGTTAATTGGGACGATTTGGTTCGGATGGGGATTGAGAAAGAGATCGAGGAAAGCTACTCAGAAGACGACTTCGGCTATGATTTCGAACAGGTAAAAGAGGGATTGTCCGATCAATGGATGGCGGGATACCTGTTTCAATGCCTCCACTGCGGCAAGCATTTGCTTTACGTTGATTGCGACTAACAGAATTCGCGCGTTTCCGCATAAGCGAATATCGCGCGCCGCAACATTCGCGACGAAAGGGTAATTTCCAACGGAAAGCCAGTAGGCTCTCGCGCGCCCTTTTGTCCTTTTACGTTTGTTTTTGACTGTTTTTCGACGTCGCGACTCGACGCCGCCGGAGTCCAGATTCATGCCCAAACTTAATCGTCGTCGTTTTCTCGCCGCCAGCGTCGTTGCGCTTTCGTCGCGCGCGTTTCCCGCGCCGGCCGTTCTCGCCGGGCGTTCGAAAGAGAAACTGCGAATCGGACTCGTCGGTTGCGGCGGTCGCGGCGCCTTTTTAACGACCTTCTTTCCTAACGTTCCCAACGCCGAGATCACGGCGCTTTGCGATCCGGACTCCGCGCGGCTCGCCGACCTTTGCAAGAAGCTCCCGAACGCGAAGAATTGCGGCGCCGATATGCGAACCGTCTTCGACGATCCCGACGTTGACGCCGTTATTATCGCGACCTGCAACCACTGGCACGTTCTCGCGGCGATCTGGGCGATGCAGGCGGGTAAGGACGTCTATCTCGAAAAGCCGATCTGTCTCAACTTTTGGGAAGGCGAGCAGCTCGTTAAGGCGGCGAAGAAATATCGAAAGATCGTTCAAATCGGAACGCAAATGCGAACGGACGCGAAACATCATCCGGAGGCGAAGGCGTTCCTGCACGAAAAGAAGGAACTCGGCGCGATCAAGTCCGTTTGCGTCGGGCGATTCTTTGCGCGAAAGGGAATCGGCAAGCGCTCGACGCCTCTAACGCCGCCGTCTTCCGTCGATTACAACCTTTGGCTCGGACCGTCCCCGGACGTTCCGCTCTATCGAGATAGGCTGCAATACGACTGGCATTGGAGCTGGCACACAGGCAACGGCGAAGTAGGCAACTGGGGCGCGCACCTTCTCGACGACTGTCGCAACGACGTCTTCGGGGACAAGATAGGCGCGCCGAAGCGCGTTCTGGCGGGCGGCGCGCGCATCGGCTACGACGACGCAGGCGAGACGCCGAACGAGTTCTTCGCCTTCTTCGACACAGGCTCGATTCCGGTCGTTTTCCGCATATCGAACCTGCCTGATAAAAACAACCCGAAGTCGGCGGGCGCATGCGCGGGTCCTTCGAGCGGATACGTCGTCTACTGCGAAGGCGGGCGATACGAGAAGCATTGGGGCGGGGCGGTCGCGTACGACGCGTCCGGAAAAAAGATGCGCGAGTTCGAAGCGACGTCCGAACACGCCGGTCCCGGTCCGCATTTGATCAACTTCGTCGACGCGGTTCTCAACGACGATCCCTCTCGACTAACGGCGCCTCTCAAGGTCGGGTTCGAAACGTCGGCGTGGTACAACGGCGCGAATACGGCGTATCGACTTGGCGCCCCGTACTCGAAGAAGGACGTTCTCGCCCAGACCGGTAACGACGAAACGCTTGCCGCCGCGATCGGCGAACTCGAAACGCATCTGGCGGCGCAGGGACTCCGAATGAACGCCGACACGTTCCGCGCAAGTCGGTTTCTGGAGTACGACGGAACCGCCGGAATTCAAGGCGAGTACGCCGACGCCGCCGAAAAGCTCTTGACGATCGACTACCGCGCTCCGTTTGTCGTTCCGACGATCGAGTAGCGCTAGCGCTACCATTCTTCACGTCGCGTTTGACGTTCCGTCTTCGTCTGACGTCCGTTTTAAGAAGGGAGAGACAAGGTGCAAACTTCATTTTCACGTCGTCATTTTCTCGGTACGATAACCGCCGGATCGCTTGGCGTCGCCGCCTCCGAACTGTTTTCAACGCACGGCGCCGCGACGCTTCGCGCCAACGGTCTGAACGACGCCGATTCCAAACGCGAAATTTTAGGCGATCCGCGCGTTCGCGGTCCGTTTCCGATCTTGTCGACTCCGTTTTTCGAATCGGGCGAAGTCGATTATGAAACGCTTGCCGACGAAGCTAAGTTTGTCGACTGGTGCGAGTCTCCGGGAATGATTTGGCCTCAGGCCGGAGACGCCGTCGATCTCTTGACAAAAGAGGAGAAGATGCGCGGCATGGAGGTTTTGGCGGAGACCGCTCGCGGTCGCAAGACGGCGCTCTGTCTTGGCGTCCAGGGGAAAAATATCGACGATATGCTCGATTACGCTCGAAAAGCCGAGGAAGTTGAGCCGACCGCGATCATCTCGCGCCCGCCGGACGACGGTAAGACGGAGGACGATCTTCGCGAATACTGGCGAGCGCTGATGAAGGTTGTCAATCGCCCGGTCATTATCCAAACCTCAGGTGGAACGGCGTATAAGGGTCCGGCGCCGTCGGTCGAGCTACTGATCGAACTCGGTAAGGAGTCGTCCTATTTTGGGTATGTGAAGGAAGAATCGTCGCCGATCGAGGCGCGGATGCGACGACTTCTCGCGGCGAAACCTGCGATCAAACGCGTGTTCTCCGCGATGGGCGGGTTCGCATGGTTGCATCAATGTCGAATCGGCACGGAAGGGCTGATCACCGAACGAGCGCCGTACGCGGACGTGCTTGCGGCGGTTTGGCGTAATTACGACGCCGGCAACCTCGTTGTCGCCGCCGACGCGTTTAGCAAGCTGACGTTAATGCTTAACCTTCGGGAAACGATTCCGGGAAACAACCTGCGCGGGTTCAGTCTTTATATTTGGCAGAAGCGCGGCGTCTTTAAGAATCGCCTGTCTCGCGAATACGGCCCCAAGAACTCTATTCCGGAGAAACCGATCGTTTCGGAGTTTAAACTCGACGACGAGCAAATCGCCGAACTCGATTTGCGTTTCGAATTGATGAAACCCTATTTGAAAGAGGGAAGCTGGAAATAATCTGCGTTTCAACGCAAAGCGCGCTAGCGGGAACGCGAATCGGGACGTTGCGCCTGAGCGTTTCCGCTAGCGGATTTCGCGCTTACTCTGATTCGCCGCTTGACGCAACGTTGGCGTTGATCCAGTTTTCGACGCGGAGATTGCGGACGTTTTTCTCCCCGGACTCGAACGTTACGCCGGTAACCTCAGGCGAGTAATTGACGACGTTTGAGATTATCGAATCGACGAGCGATCCGGCGACGAGTACGGCGCAACGAGAGCGCGACTGAATATTCGTGACGATAACGCCGCGCGTGTCCCCGAGCGGCGTTACTCCGCCCCACGCCGGGTTCGAGTCGCCTATGCGTATCGTCGCGCGATCGACGATCCCCTCCGGAGACGCGTCGATTACCCCGTCGATGAGAACGCCTTCTATTTTGATTCCCGAACTATTCAGCAGTCGCACGATCTGATGACCGCCGGCCGCGTAGCCGCAAACGTTGCGTATGACTATATTGCGCGCGTCGAGATTCTCTGAATTCGAATAATCGCAAACCTCCGTCGAGCCAAGAACGCCTCCTAACTTCTCGCCTCGCTCGATCGCCGTTACCGCGACAAGATCGTCCCCTGTGCGCCCGAAGATCCCGTCGATTACGACGTCCCGACAGCCTTTTCTGAGATCGACGCCGTCGACGTTTAGAACGCGCGCCAGGCGACCGTCGATTTCCCGCGTCTCTTCGGAGTCAAAGGTCAAATTGCAGATTCGGCCGACGCGACATTTTTCTAGCGAAACGCTCCATGCGTGCGCGTTTCGAATCGTGAGATTTTCAATCTGAAAGTTCTCGACGTTCGCAAGTAGGACGCCGATATTGCGCCAGTCGCCGGTCTGCGCTTCGCCGTCGCGCCCGGCGTCGGTTCCGTATGTGTTGACGCCGAGGCGTTTGCCGCTGTCGCCGGTCGCGCGCGGTCGATCGGCGCCGACGAGCGTCGACGCGCCTTCGCCAATTATGCGGATATTCCGTAGCTTCGCGACCTTTTCGACGCCTAGCCCGCAATTGGCGCTCCGAATAAAATTATCGCGACATTCGTCGGAGAGTTTGAGAACGCAATTTTGTAGTACGAGCGTCGTGTCCGAGGGTAGTAGAATCGCGGAGTCGAGAAGCCAGTGCGATCGCGCGTCGGATTGGGAACGTCGCGACGATATGCGCACGACGCCGTCGCCGCCGGGTTCGTGAGCCGCGCGAATCGCCGCTGCAATCCTCTCGTTGTCGGAGCCTTCGAAGTCGTTCGGATCCGATTCCGCGCGAAGACTCGCGCAAAGCAAAAACGTCGCTAAAAGCGTTCCAATAATCGTCGCGAAGCGTCGTGGAGTCATGTCTATACCTATGCGTCGGCGTGATTTTACAGCATAAATTTCGTTTATTTGCGTTGTATAGTCAATTACTGAGAGACAATTTAAAAATCGGTCTCAACTCTTCGATTTAATATCATGAATTCGTTGCGCCGTCCGCGATATGGTAGGATTTTCTTATAAACAACTCGTAGTTATTAAGAATACAACCGTTACCAAATTGATTGTCTATAGATTCTGAATATGTCAATAAATCATTATCATTAAGCACGCTTTTATAGTATGCTGCGTAATCTTTGGCGTCTTTGAATTGATAATCAGGACTTTTTTCTTTCAAACGAAGGATTACTAATAGGACTTTATCGGGTGTGTGGAAAAAACAGTGTGGATCATCTTGGGATAGAACAAGGTATTTTTGAATGTTATGATACGATATTTTATCGTATCTCATAAACTTTCGATCTTTGTTATAATACGGGACTTTTTCAAATGTAATGAATATTTGAAAATACGGGATTCTAGCAGTTCTGATGTTTGCTGTTTCTCCAAGCATGCCTTCAAAATAGTTGTTGCTGTTTTGTAAATAGTTTTGCATTACGAATTTTACAGCGTATCCTGCGACGACGGCGTCGCCTTTTTTAACAACTATATCAACTGCTTTAGGAAAGTAGCGCCCGATAACCGTGGCTTCTTTATCTTCTTTATATCCCAATGAAAACACTTCATATTCATATCCGAACTGCTTCTGTAAATCTGACGCTATGGTACCATGAAGTGGTTTTAACTTTGCATTGCTCCGTGAACCAAAAGTAAGATATGTTTCAAAAGATTGTCGAATCGCTTCCAAAAACATCTGGTCTTTCATTAAAACAATCCTCGTGTGTAAGCGAATTTGTAATCTAGGAACTTTTTAACGTCCTTAGAGGAAAACGTGTAGTATCCGCCGCTTTTGTACTTTCCTAGCAATGCGACATAGGAAATAAATTCATCTGAGTAAAGCTGAGATCGGATCGAACTTAGTGACAATGAGGAACTTGTTATATAAAGTCCTCCATAGACTCCTGAGCCTCGCGGCACGGTTAAAATCTTTAAGTCAGAGACGTCTCTTACGAAGGTGTTCAAGGATAACTTGTCTCTGTAAACATCGGAAATACCTTGACTCCTTCCAAAAAGAAACCAAGCGTTTTTCCCCGATTTTTCAAGACTTCTAGCTTGAAGTTGTGCGCGTCTTTTAATAAGATAGTCGTATAGTTCTTCATCTGTTTTCAAATCGTCTTCCGATAACGCGCACGAGTTCTCGTCATAGGGAAAAATAATTTGTTGTTGAAGACCTTTCGACGCCTTGACAACAGGGATAATGTGTTTGGATTGGAATGGAAAGGAAGACGACACAAACACGGAGTCGCATAGTGTTGCAAAGCCGTTTTTGACGTAAACGGCGCTTTCGCCAAGACTCGAAAAGATATTGCGTAAAAAGCTTAAATTGGATTGGTTGGCAAAAAAGAATTTTCCGTTAAGGTAAAAATCGTTTGGTTGGAGCTTACATATATAGCAAGGTTTCCGCTTAGCGCCGTCGTACTCGTAATAATACGTAACGTCCTTTGACCTTCCCTTTTGAAGAACAGTAATCGCCGTATAAGTCATGGCGTCTTCAAAAGCCTGGAAATGTTTCATGTCGACGATCTTTTTCAAATAGCGCCTTTTCACAAAACACTCGCGCATTCGTGCTCCCGCTACGCTATTGAAAAAGGAACTCGGAGTGATATAACCGAGAACGCCATGCTCGTTCAACATTCTCAATCCGATTTCAAAGAAGGCAATGTAGAGATCCGACATTCCTTCCTGAAAGAAATCAAAGGTGTGTTTGAGAGTCGACGACTGACTAAGATTATGAATCCTCACGTAGGGCGGGTTGCCGACGACGAAATCCATTTGTCCGTCGAATCGAGAAACAGTTGTCGAATCTTCAAGCGTAACGTCCCAATTAACGCCAATGACTCCATAACGCTCTGCGACCATGTTAAGATTAGCGATGCATTGATTCACGGCGTCCGCATCGATTTCCAAGCCGTGAACAAACGTCTCGAGTTCCCTTTTGAGTTCCTGCTTTGAGATTTGTTGCGACGAACAAACCTCGCAATAGCGATCGACGACTTCGCAGAGGAATGCGCCTGCGCCACAACTATTTTCCATGATATGTTTCGAGCGAATATTTGCCCCTTGGTAACCAGAGAAATCTAAAATTGTTTTAACGAGAGGAGAGGGGGTGTAAACAACTCCCTGAATCTTTTTAACTCGATTTTCCACTGTCTGCGCCCCTGAAATGGAGATTGTACTTGCGTAACCACTACTATATATTAAATCAATATTCCATGGTTTTCAAGATCAGCAACAGAAAAAGTTCGTTCAAACTCACCAAGTTTCAACGTCAATGTTTGGTTATAGGAACGAGAGTCTTGCGGTCGCGCGATCATCGGATATGCGCGCCGATTCAAAAAAGGCGCCAACTTCCGAGAAAGCAGGCGCCCTGAACGATATTTCGACCGACGTCCGACGGTCAAGGCGAGGGTTATTCCATAGGCGCCTGGTTTTCGGGGACGTTAGGCTCGGGCAGTTCGTCGAGTTCAGGCAGGTTGTCGACAGGCAGGCTTGCGGCGGGTTGGCTTGCGGCGGGCTCAGCTTTGGGCGCCGCGTCGATCGTAGCGGCAGGGGTAGCGGCAGGCGAGGCAGGCGAGGCGGAGTCGACGGTCTGGCGCGTGAGCAGTTTCAACTGAACTTCGACGTTCGCGAGCGCGTCGGCGAGCGTTTCGACGCGGGCCTTGAGGTCGGTAATGGAGTCGTTAATCGTCTGGAGGTCTTCGTGGGCAGGCTGTAGGAACGGGTTATATGCGGCGGAGCCGGTTCCGTTCGCGTTCGAGGTCAGAGTGAGCGGGGTTTCGACGTAGTTCGGGTCGGCGAGTTTGGGGATTTCATTTGCGACCCAGCCGGCGAGTTGCGAGAGGCCCGATTCGCGGAGCAGCCTCGCCGCCTCTTCGACCTTTTGCATTTTGACGGCGACGTCGCCAGGCATGCCGAACGTAGGCGTTCCGGGAGCGCCGAACGTCGGCGGATTGATCGGGGACGCGGGATTGATCGGGCCGGTTGCGTTCAGAGCGTTCGGCGCGCCTTCGGGCGAGGCGGGCGCTCCGACGAGGCGGAGGTTAATGTCCTTGATTTGAGCGAGCACGGCGTCTTGCTCTTTTTTGAGATTTTCCGCGAGCGCTTCGTCGCCAGGCTGCAACGCTCTCAAGGTTTGCTGATATTGGCGATACTGCTGGGCGAGGGCTTCTTTCTGTTCGCGGAGAGTTTGCGCTTCGCCGAACGTGAGGGCGGAGCCGCCGCCGATTCGTTTGGCAACGGAGTTTGAACTGAGCCCAGATTCGTCGAGAATAGCGCGTTTGGCGTCGGCTTCGCTGGTCGCGCCGGCCTGCATATCGCGATAACGCTTGTACGCGGAGAATTGTCCCGCCGTCGATTCGAGTTCGCGAATTTTCGCCTGCGTCGCGGTGAGTTCGTCGACGATCTTGCGCTGTTCGAGCTGTTCGTCGAGCGTTGTCGGGATCCTATTGAGTTGGTTCTGGAGGGTTCTAATTTTGGCGCGGAGTTCCTCGATTTCGGCTTGTTCGTTTGCGAAATCCGGGGCGTACGCTTGCGAGGCGGGTCGCGGCGGGGCGATAGTCGGGGGGACGTTCCGCTGGTTGGCGTTGTTTGAGAGAATCGCCTCGATATCGGGGTCGAGGGGCGTTTTCGTGTCGTCGGCCGAGTTGAGGGCGGGATTGGCGGCATGCGTTGGCTCCGGTATCGCGTCTTGCGCGCTGACAACGAAGGAACGCGCCGCATACGCGCCGGAGAGCGCGGCTACGGCGATTGCGATCGCGCCTAATCTTTTCACATTCGAATTGTAAAGCGTCATATCAAACCTCTTTCGCATAGCTCGTGTCAAGACGATTAGCCGAAGCGTCGTTGCGACGGAACCGCTCGTTAGCGTACAATACGTCGTTTCCGGTTCCGACGTCGCGCACCATTATACTATTTCCCCAGAAATTGCGGGAAAGTTCAGAAAAAAACGGGAAGTTTGAACGGATTTTTGCGGGAGTAGGGGAAATAATCGGATTAGGCGAACTGAGGAGACGTCGAACCGTCGCGCGCTCAGTAAGCCCGAATCTCCAATATGACTCACGACCAATTCGTCGTCAGGCGTTCCCTCGCGACGACGTCGAGAAAGAACGACGCCGAGTCCGTTGTTTTCTCGCCGCCGCCATCCGCAGGAAACGAGCGTCTGAACGCTCCGTTCGTATGCGCTCGTTACCTATTCTTGCGCGTCGCGCCGACTTTACGCGCTTTCGACTGTCTCTTACGCCTCGATCGCGATAAGAAAGCGCGCGGCAAACTCTGCGCGCTTCTCTCAAAGGCAGTCTGAATATGCTCCGAATTTTGAATTTGTCAACGGACTTTTACCTGCGGCTGGCGCGCTAGGCTGGGGAAACGTCGACTCTATTTACCAGACGCCTCGACAGGAATCAGACGATTGTGAAGCGTGGTTTGGAAACTCCCGTCTCTGAACCGCAACCCTGTCGCGCGCTCGACGGTCTTCTCGTCCCATTCTTCATCGGTCGTCTCGATTTTCTCCCAGACGTCGTCCAATTTATACGCTCGCACGGCGTCAAAGGTTGAAACGTATAGGTATTCGCCGTTCTCGTCGACGAATAAATCGTTTATTTGGGGAAAATTGTACGTTGAACCGGTCGATTCCTCTTTGAGTTCTTCCTCGTCGGCGAAATCGTCGAGGTTGAAGTCGTCTTCTGCGAACTCGGGAGTATTTAATTCTTTCTCAAGCTCCTCGATTTTACGTAAGAGCGCCTCCTTTTCGGAGCGCATTTGATCGATAGTTTTACTATTGTTCTGTTGAAAACTCACGATTCTCTCTAGTTTAAGCCACGAAATATTCCATACGTTTTCAAAAGTCTTGCGTTTCTCGACGTACTGGTAGAATCTCAAAATACCGTCGGGGCCGCCTAAAACAAAGGTTGCCGGTTTTTCGCGGTATCGTCCTCGATTAAGGGACGCGAGCCCTTCGATCGCATACGCGTCGTCAGCGAGCGAGGGGATAGACGGCGTTAAAAACTTTTGAAAGATCGAGCGCGATTGAACGTCCACAATCGCAACCATGTCGCCAAAACCGGCGTATGCGGCGAAACGCTCATTGATGAATCGCAGTTTTCCGCCGTGCAAATTTCCCGTATTCATTCCGGCGGTTATTGTTTCGCCGCCTTGAGGCGTTTGAAAGCGTTCGTTTTGTAGATCCCAGAACTTGATTTCGGAGACTTCCCACAGAGACGTTTCCAATGCGAGGACGGTTGAGTCGAATGAAAAATCGATCTGGTAAACGAAAGCGTTGTCGCTTGGTTGATAGATCGGCTTCCATTGAGGCGTTGGATCGTCGAAATTGAAAAGAAAGACGTTTTTCGAATTGTCCGCAACGGCGGCGACGACGCGACCGTTAGGACTCAAAGTGAAACTTTTGAAACCTTGTTTAGGAAAGCCCCGCGTAAAATCATATGGAGTTTTCACGCGTTCCCCTGATAATGTTAAAGCGATGAATTCGCCGTTTTCGTCGAGCGCTAAACAGAGTTCCTTTTCGTGGTTCGCGTCGCGCCAGGACTGGAAGTCCTTGATTCCCGGTATAAACCATTTCTCTTCCTCTTCTTTGTCGATATAAGCGCGGAGACCGGCTTTATCGCCGTCGTATCGGAGGATCAATAGCGTGCGACCGTCCTTTGACGTTCGAGCGACGTCGGCGCCTTGATTGCGCGTTAAATTAGCGTCAAAATCGTCGTTGGGCGTGAAATCCCATAATCGAAGCGCGCCGTCGGTCGTTATTCCAACGAGTTGTTTATTGCGCGTGAAGAACAATTGACAACCGAGTTGATTAGTACTTGACTGATGACTCGGCGAAACTCCGGCGACAAACGACGTTAAGTTCGAGAACGAAAATCCGCCTTCTCTTTGAACGAGAAGAATTGACGACACGCCGGCGGTCGACGTTACCGCGAGCATATTGTCGTCTTCTGACCACGCCAGGTTGTGAACGCTACTGTTTTCCGTCGAGCTGTTTTGCAGGAACGACGATTCTTCTCCGATTTTAAATCGAGTGCGTAAATCAGGAAGTCTTCCAGAGTATATTTCTTCAATCTCCTTTTTATAGTTAGGGTCGACTGCCGCTTTTTCCGGAGTAGAGACGTCTAGCAACCGATATTCCCCGTCTTGAAAACCGATCGCAAGGATTTTGCGATCATTTGACAGCGCGGGAGTCGCCGACAACGCTTTGCCGATTTTATAGGACGATTTGGCGAGCGTTTTTATTCTTTCGATCTTTCCCGTCGTGAGATTCCACTCTTGTATCATGTTTGAGGATGTTTCCAAGAGTCGATCGTCGTCGGTGAAATTTAAAGAGATCGTCGAGGTATGAGAACCGTTCCATTCGTCTTTACGTTCTTTTGAGAGCCTTTTTACGACGTTAAGATCGGCGTCCCATAGGATAATTTCATTTCCTAGCATTGTTGTGCCGGCAAATAAATTTCCATCGGCGCTTGACGCTATGATCGGCAGATTATCGAACATATAGTTTCCGTCGAAAGTAACTCCGTAACTAACTCTGTCTAAGGCTTTCTCGACGGTTTTGATTGGTTTCGGATCGCCGATTCTGTATTTACAAATTTTTCCGTCGGCGAATGCGGCGATGAATTCGTTCGTTTTTGGACGCAATGCGAGCGAAGTTGAAGCGTTCTGCATTTGGTAATCCCACGAGACGTCGTATTCCGTTGTGGAAAGTAATGTTTGAGCGTCGTAGGACTCCAGAACGTGCGGTCCGCCGGACGAGACGACGAATTGATCGACTGTCGGAATATAGATGGAATCGGTAACGGTGAGCCAGTTTATTTTCCTAGGAAGGACTCCCGCAGACTTGGCGACGATCTTGCCCGACGCGACGTCGACGAATCGAAGAATGTGGTCGTAGCCAAAGGCGAGAAGCTTCTCGGTTTGGGGTGAAAAATTAAATGATCGAAAACCGAGAATTTCCGGAGTTTGATCATTCTCCATGACGCGCGTAACGGTCGGCGACTCCCCTTGGAGATTCCAAACGCGCGGTTTGCCGTCGTTGCAGATCGAAAGGACGGAACCGTCGCGCAACCAAAAGAAATACTGGTCTATAGACGACGATCGGGAATCGGAGGGAAAAGAAACGACGCGTTTGCCGCTCGAAATATCGAAGACGTAACTCTTCGCCGACGACAGAAACGAGATTGCAATTTTTGTTCCGTCGGGGCTAAGGCACGTCGCGTAAATTTGTTTTCGATCTTTCTTTGAGACGTCGAGGGAGAGTTCTTTTACGTCTTTTGCGCCTTTTTCGTCGAACGCGTAGGTCTTAATTTCGTCGAAAAAGGCAGTCTCACTGTTTTCGTAGCTTCGCGCCACAATCCGATTATTCGCGGCGTTGATATATGTTACCGGGCGTTCGAAAAGTTTTACGTTCGCGACGTTTTTCCCGGTCGCGAGGTTAAACGTTCTGATTTCGCCGAGGTTTGTTGGAATATGTAAGAAAGCCTCGCCTTTTGCCCACGTTGCTATTTCCGGACGACATGAAACGACGACCTTGAGCGGTTCGTCATGAAACAGATCCATAAGTAATGGAAATTCGTTGCCATTTCCAAAAAGTCGGACGCCGCCGTGTTCGTTGATCACAAGAAAAGGCGCCGCTTCGATCGGCTTTTTCGCGCCTTCGCTCTTGAACATAGGGTTTTCTAAAACGTATGATTTATCGCCGCCTAGTTGACGAAATTCCGTCGTTTCGAGAGTTTTGACGTCCCACAAAAGAAGGTGACCTAATTCGTCTAAAGTTACGAAATACGCGCCGTTTGTTGAGAATGCGATCTGATTCACGTAGGGCGTAAACGTCGATTCCTTTTGAATAAGAAGCGCCGTTTGCGCCGTTCTTTTCATGAGCGCGTCCGCTCGTCGCGTGATTTCCTCGGAAATTTCCGGCGAGAGACCTTTCGTCTTCTGAATGTCCTGCTTCGCCCTGACGTAGAGCGTGAGCGCGCCTTGAGGAACGTTGTCTCGGAGCGCCTGATCCGCCTCGGCGGAATAGTTGTTTAAGATCGTCTCCGCCTGTAAACGCATTCTTTGTTCGTTCGCGGCGAGCGCTTCGTTTTGCGCCTTGATTCGTTGATACGCCTCAATGAGCGCGATAACGACGAGCGCGACCGTCACAAATTTCAACGCGACGGCGAGTCGACGTTCCGCGAGTCCTTTTTGCGCCGCGCGCTTGTATTCGTCGAGGAGCTTGCGAGATTCCCGTTGATATTCTTCCGGCAACAGGGATTGTAACAGGGCCTGAGTCTCGGACGGCGTCTCCGACGCCGCGACGGCGGTTTGCGGCGCGAAATATTGATCTTCGAGTTCTCGCAAATCTTCCACTTGCGCGGAAGCCTGCGAATAGTCGCCGAGCGTCAACATTTGCCGAAGCTGATAGTTTCGCGCGTCGATTTCCGACCGCACGAACTTTGCTATCGTCTGCGCGTCGTCGACGTTTGCTTTTTGGGAACGTTCGTTTGCGTTGATCTTGACGAGTTCCTTGCGAATGAGCGCGTACTCGTTGACGTTTCCGACAAGAGAGGTTGCGAGCTTTGCGCGTCTGAGACGCTTTTCGCGTTTCGAGAGCGCGTTGTCCGCCGCGACGGCGGCGAATTCATTCCGTATGCTTGCGAGCGTCGCGTCCGCCTTATCGCGTCGCGCGAGGACTTCCGTACGGCGTTGATAGCGCACGAGCGCGTCGGCAAATTCTTTCGCGTCGGCGTACCGATCCTTCGGGTCGAGTGAGAGCGCCTTTTCCGCAACGGCGCGAAGTTCCGCCTGGACGCTGTCGGGAATCGGGGGGAAGTCGCAAACGCAGGCTTTTTTAAAGGCGTCGATTTCGCTCGTCGCGCGTTCATAGGGCGCGAACCCGACGAGGATCTTGTAAAGAACGCCGCCGAGTAGGAAAACGTCGGTTGCGGCCGAAATCGGCTTGCCGTTGACGATTTCCGGCGCAAAATAAGCTGGCGTTCCGGGGTTATTGGCGATGAGACCGGGCTTTAGCTTTTGCGCGAGCCCCCAGTCGACGAGGAAGATTTCCCCGTAATTCCCGAGCATGACGTTCGACGGCTTGACGTCTAAGTGAACGACTCCCTTTTCACGATGCGCAAATGCGAGAATATTCGCCACTTGATGAAGCGTGTGCAGATTTTCTTCGAGAGATTTGCGTTTAATCGCGTCCTGCCAACTGCCTTTCGGAACGAATTGCTCGACGATTTTCGGTCGCGCGTCGCTTTGAGGATTGTACTCCAACGCCACGACGACCGGAACGCCCGGGTGCGCGAGGGACGCTTGCATGAGCGCTTCTTGATAAACGGATTCTCGACCTTTTTCGCTGTTTTGATCTTCGCGCAGTTCCTTGAGCGCAAAGAGCTGTTTTGTGGCTTCCTGTTCAACCTGATACGCGTTTTTGGCTCCTCCTTGCCCAATGAGATCCCCGACGATGAATTGTTCTTTGAAGGATATTTTTTCGTTTTTGAGTCTCATCGGCGAGGAGTTCGTCCCCAGCGTTAAGTTGGCGCCCACTCGCGAGGAAAGTTTGAAAGCGACGAGATCCGATTGAGGCAACGATTCAATGAACTCCTTTTCTTCCGGGAATCTTACGATGAGATCAGTCAGAATGTCGCGCGTTTGGAAATGAAGCCATTCCGTTTCGACGAGCTTTTTCTTGATCGCGTCGAGCGTGGAGGTCTTGAACTCATCGTCGACGTTCCACGTTTTGAGCAGTCTTTTAACGGCGACATATTCTTCCGTAGAATCGGTGTTCGACTTTTCCGACAAGACGCTCCTCAGCCTTTCGGCGATCGCCTCTTTTAAGAAGAAGATCTGGACGTCGGGATCCGAACTGTGTTGCAAAGCCGCGATGACGATCTCTTCGGAAGTCGGAACGGATTCGGCGAAGAGTTTCGCGATTTCAGAGAAGATCTGAGTTTCACGTATTGGGTTCGTCATGATTTGTTTCACTCGGGATTTTATTGACGTCGCGCGGCTTTGCACGTTTTGGGCGGTTTAGAGCGCCGCCTCGATTTTAGTGCGAATCTTGCTGAAAGCCTTGTTGTATGCGTATCGAACCTGGTCTTCTTTTAAATCGTACTCTTGGAGTTCCGGCAGAAGCGCGATTTGGGAAAAGGTGAGATTCTCTTCGGTTCGTGCGATGAGAATGATTTTTTCTCTCTCGGATAGACAATCGCTTATCGTCTTACTGACGTATTCGAAGAATTCTTGGTCGGCGACGACGTCATAAGGATCCGGCGTATTCGCAGGGACGCTTTGTAAAGGATCGGATCCGTCCTCGTTCGACGGCTCCGACGAGGATGCGGAAACGATATTGACGCGCGAGCGAGCGCTCGTGCGAACGATATTCCGCATGATTTGATGGCAGTATTTGACGAATTGGTCAACTTCGTTCCATTTGGTCTCCGGATCGATTCCTGCGTTACGAAAAAGTCGGTATAGATTGAGGTAAAGATTATTGAGTACGGAAAAGGTCGAGGTGAGCGCCGAGGAGGAGGCGCCGTGTGCAAATTTACGAAAGTCCTCGAGGATCTCTGGGGTGAGGATGGTCCAGAGATACCCGGCGCGTTCGGTTTCCGAAAGCTCTTTGAGGCAACGTTTGATCTTTACGAAATCATCCTCGGATAATCCGTATTGCTGAGACGATTTGTCGTTTTGCATTTTACTCTCCCATAATAAGAGGCTACGCTCGGCGTCGTCAAGGGCGCCCGCTGACGTCGCCGCTCGCATTTTACGCGAGTATTGCGACAATTCCAACGGCGTGTTTCAGTATTATACTCGATTTGAGTTTTGAACAAGGCTTATGAGAGAGCCTTTGACATTCGCGAATACGGAGCCTAACGCCGGTGGTCTTTAGAAGATAGAACGAGCGCTTTTACCCGTTGAATCTTGGTCTTCTTTGAAAAATGTTTTGAAAAATTTTCATTTTTTATTTCGGATTTTCTTTCCTCAATAGTTGTGTATACGAAAGCATGATCGACATAGCGGCGTTGCGAAGTTCGTTCGAAAGGCGTCGCGAACGGTGTTTTTCCTGAAAAGTGAGGATTGAAATGCCCGAGATTGACCGCCAAGGTTCAGTTCACTGTTTCGCCGACGGGGACTGGTTTGTCATTCAAAATGGGGTTGTTCTACGCGCGCGGTACGTAGGCTCAGAGACGTTTGTGTGTGAGATAGACGGTCGAGAGGTCGACGCCATAACATGGTTTGACCGCTATATACAAGAGTATCACAACGCCCAAATCGGAGCGCTTTTTGCGATCGGGCTGGCGTATGAGAAGGCGTATAGGAGCGGCAATCTTCGCGCGGCGGCGGCAGGTTGGCGAATCGCCAGCGAGTTTGACGACACGCGCGCGGCGTACAATTTAGGAATGTGCCTGCGCGACGGCGATCTCGGACGCGTCGATCCGGAAGGCGCGTTTCGACTGTTTCGTCAGGGCGCGACGTTTGGGCACGTCGGGTGCCTTCGCGAACTTGCGTTTTGCTACGCGGAGGGCTTTGGCGTTGCGCGCGACATGGATAAGGCGTGGAAGATGATCAATCGTGCGGAGTACGAGGACGATATTCTTGCGTTTTCGACGCTCCTCAACGAGTTCGACGATTCGTCGTCTGATTCTGATTCTGATTCTGACAGCTGAATCGCGTTGTCGCAGCGTTCGGTTGACGTCGTCGGGAGCGGAAGATTTGAAAATCGCAGCGACAAATCAGATTTTAAAGGCTCTCGTTTCGATCGTCGTTTATCTGATCGACAGAATTATAGGGGCCGCTGGGCGGAAAGGGTTCTGCCTTGCTCTTTCCGCCGCTGTTTCTCATAGCGTCCCTCTGTGCGAAGATTATCGGAGAAGAATACGACGAGACAGTTGGTTCGGCGTTTCTCCTTTCTAAAGCCCGTTTTTCTTGATTTTCTAGGGCTTCGTTTTCTTGTTCGCCGTTTTTTGACGAATTGAATCGTGATCATGCGCGGCGTCCCGTTCGGAATCTTGCGGGGACGCCTCGCCTTTTCTCGGCGGATCTTTCGTAAAGGAGACCTAAGGCGAGAGGGTTTCGCGCGCCCTAGGTTTTCCTTTGCGTCCGCTACATTCTAGTCCGCCTATGATTAGAGGAGCGCTTCGGCGATGAGATCGAGATCTTCGAACGCGTCGGCCTCGTCGAATTCGTCGAATAGATCGTCGGCGAGTTCGAGAATTGCGTCGGATACGGTCGTTTCGGCGTATTCGTAATCGCTCCAGACAGAATTCAAGGTCGTTTCGCCGTTGCCGACGGCGCGCGCCTTGAATCGATATTCCGCGCCGAAAGGCAAGTTTTGTAGCGTGAAGCTCGTCGCGGTCGTCGACTTAGTCGTTAGGCTTGAAGAGCCAATAGGCGCGTACGCGACGTAATATTTCACGGCGCCGGAAATCGGACGCCAGGAGAAGGTTATCGAGTTTGCGGTCGTCGTAATCTCGCCGATTTGCGGCGTCGCGAGCGTAACGATCGGTTTCGAAAGGGTCCACTCGCCGTATGTCGACGATAGGGAGTTCAAACCGTCGCCGAGCGCTCGCGCGCGGAACTGATACGACGCCGTCGAGTCTAGACCCGTCGGCGTATACGACGTTACGTTTGCCGGCAAGTTCAACGTTGTTATGCTTTCGCCGACCTTGCGGTATTGCAACGCGTATCCGGCGGCGCCGTCGACGGCGTTCCATGCGATCGAAATCGCGTCGCCGGAGCGGGACGTTACGCTTACGCTGGGCGGCGTGAGCGAGCTAGGCGCCAACGTCGTCGTCGAAATCGTCTTAACCGCGCCGAAGTCCGACCCGACCGTAGCCGTCGTTCCGTCCGCGACCGCGCGAACTTTGATCTGATACGTCCTGTCGGGATTCAAGCCGGTAATCGTCAAACTCGTCGTTGCGGACGATTTTTGCACGAAGGTCGCCGCGCCTTCTTCCGCGTACGCGACGTAATATTTTTTGGCGCCGTCGAGCGCGTTCCATGAGACCGTGATCGAATTTGCCGTCGCCGCCAACGAGACGACGTCGGGTGGCGCTAGTTTGGAGGGCCCCGTCGTAATGGTCGTTTCCGCGCCGTAGCTCGAATTCAATACGCCAAGCGATTTATCGGCAATGGCGCGCGCCTTGAACCGATAGGTCTCTCCTTGCGAGAGTCCCGAGAGGGTAAAGCTCGTATTTGGCGCTGGAATCGATTTTGTCGTAAAGCTCGAGCTTCCTTCGGGCGCGTACGCGAGGTAATACTTCGCCGCGCCTTCGACCGCGTTCCACTGGACGGTAATCGAGTCCGTAGTCCAATAGGTAATCGAAATTTTCGGGACGTCCAATGCGTTCGCCGGATAGCTTGAAACGGTCGCGGAGTACGCAGAAGTCGTTGTGTTGGCGCCGTCTCCGATCGCGCGGATGCGGAAATAGTAGATTTCCGTTCCGTCTAGGTCTGCGATCGCGTAGCTTGTCGACTCGGCGGGGAGATCGATCGTCGAGTACGCCGTCGCGTACTTCGTTTTATAGAGAAGCTCGTATCCGACGGCGCCTTCTATTCGGTTCCATTCGAAGTTTGCGGCGTCCGTAGAGTCGGAGTTCGCAACGCGATCGACGACCAAGACGGGCTTCGCTAACTGAATCGGCTCGTTCGCAAGGGTGGTTGCAGTCGTAATGTCGCCGAACTCGGAGGTTTTGAAATACGTTCCGTCTCCAACCGTGCGAATTTTGAGTTGATACGTTGCGCCCTTAGCGAGTCCTGGTATCGCGTAGCTTGTCGCGGTCGTTGTTTTCAGGGTAAATATTTCGCTTCCTTGAGGCGCGTATGCGATCGTATACTTCGTCGCGCCGGGAACTTCCGTCCAGTTCACGGTAATCGAGTTATTCGTCGCCGTCGTTTCCAGAATCGTCGGCGCGGAAAGTTTGATCGCGCCCAACGTTACCGACGCGATCTCGCCGTAACCGGAACTTTGCGCAGAGTCGCTTCCGATCGCGTTAAGTCGAAATTGGTACGTCGCGTCTTTCGTAAGTCCGTTAATCGTGTAACTCGAGAGGGACTTATTTACGGATAGGGTCGTAAACGACGTCTGACTCTCTTCTTTGTACTGCAAGTAGTACTTCGAAGCGCCGTCGATCGGAGTCCAGTTGATCGTGATCGCGTCGTCCGCCCAGCTCGTGGAAACGATTTCCGGCGCGGAGAGTTTCGGAACGCCGACCGTAACGACCGCAGTCTCGCCGTATCCGGAACTTAACGTCAAACCGCTTCCGATCGCGTTGAGACGAATTTGATATTCTGATCCGTAGCTAAGACCTGTGATAGTGATTGACGTCGCGTTATTCACCGAGACGGTCGTATACGTCGCCGAGTCCGTCGTTTTATACTGCAAATAATACTTTGTCGCTCCTTCGATTGGGTTCCACTGGACCGTAATCTCACCGACGCCCGCTGACGTCGAGACGATATCCGGCGTCCCGAGCTTGGAAACCGTCGCGACGTCGCCGTAGCCTGAGGACGTATACGAACCGCTTCCGATCGCGTTTATTCTGACGTGATACTGCGCGCCTTGGGCGAGTCCGGTAATCGTATAACTCGAGAGGGACTTGTTTACGGAGACGGTCGTATACGTCGTCGCTTCCGCGCTTTTATATTGCAGGAAATACTTCGAAGCGCCTTCGATTGGGAGCCAGTTGACGGTTAGCGAATCGTTCGCCCAGCTCGCCGAAGTAATCGACGGCGCGTCGAGCTTCGTTACGCCTAAGGTTACTCTCGTAACGTCGCTATAATCCGAGGGATAGTATACGAGACCGTCGCCGAGCGCGATAATCTTGAGTTCGTACGTTCCATAGACGTCAAGTTCCGAACATTCGCACCCGTCGTAACCTTCAAGTTCGTCGATCACGAACCAATCTTCGCTTTCCACATTGCGAATTGCAATTTCATAATCCGTAGCGCCTTCGACGTTCGACCACGTAATCGACATGGAGTCGGAACCGGTCGCCGTCGCGGTTAGGGTTGGCGCTTCGAGCGTCTTCCAGACGAACCTAGGCGAGTATGCGGATTCTGAACCGGAGTATCCGTCTTCTCCCGTCGCGGTCGCGTCGACGCGCAGTTGTCTTCCTAGATCCGCCGCCTTCGTTTGATAACTCGCCGAAGTCGCGCCGGAAATCGCCTGCCATTCGCCTTCTACGTCCGTCGACCGATACCATTGATAGGTCGCGCTAACGCCTTCCCTGGCAAGTTGCGCCGTTAGAACGCCGCCAAGCTCGTAGTCGCCTGCGATTCCGTTCAGAATCAACGCGTCGTCGACCGTCGAAGCGACGATCGCGGCGCCGAATGCCGAATCGAGCGAGACTCCTTCTTTTCCGATCGTCATGACGCGGAATTCGTAGGACGCGTTCGGCGTGAGATCGATCGCTTTAATACGAAGCGTCTGATCGTCGCCGTTGATTTCAGAATTCAACGTCGTCCAGGCGTTTGATTCGGTCGCCCGATACTGCGCGACGTAGGTTTCGGCGAGCGGAACGGCGTTCCACTCGAGCGTAATCGCATTTGGCGCAACGCTTGCGACGGTTAAAGTCGGCGCGTCGAGGGGGAGAACGACCGTCGAACGCGTTTGAGCGGATCGCGCGGCGCCGCTGAAATATCCGGACGGGCGCGCAATGACCTTTAACTTGCGTCCGGCGAGTTCCGCCGTCGGCTCGTACTCTTGATCCGTCGCGCCGGCGATCGCCTGCCACGCGTTGGCGTCGGTCTTGTAGTACCACTGATACGTCGCCGTCGGAGCGACGCCTGAGTCGAATTTCACGGAGAGAGTCGCGCCGACGCGCGGTTCGCCGTCGATCGTAATCGTCGGAAGACTGAGTTTCGCGCAGTCGGGATTGTCGGGATCGTAGAATTCGTACGCGCCCATATCGACGTATCCGTCGACGACGCGCGCGGCGCCGCGAACGTCGAAGTCGCTGACTACGAACGAGTTGAAATATTCTGACTGACCGTTTAAGCAGTAATTGTCGCGCGCAATCGACGTCTCGCGCAACGAATATTTCGGCGCTCCCGTCCATTCGTCGACGTCGCGGCGGAGAACGGCGTCGAACGCGTAATCCGCGCTATTGACGACCCCCATGCCGAACGTCCAGCCCTTATAGTTCGTGAGAACGTTGCGCGCGGTCGTTACGACCTTGCCGTTTGTTTGGGTCATAACGTAGACGTCCGCGTTTCCGTTCATAAAGGGAGCGTCCGTCGTTTTAGAACTGTACGCGAGAATGGAGTTATACGCTTCGAGTCTTACGGTTCCCGTATTCCGAGCGTCTAAATAAATCGCGCCGTAATCGCCGGAGCTAACGTTGCCGACGGCGGTCGTGTTATAGAGTTGAAGCGAAGCGGCCGAGGAGGAAACGTCGTTATAAAGGTAAATCGCCGCGCCGCCGGAGCTTGCGGTATTGCAAGCGACGATCGAGTTGGTCATTTTCACGTCGCCGAAAAGGGAGAACGTCGCGCCGCCGAAATACGCGGTATTCTCTTCCATAAAAGAGCGTTCAATTTCAACGTCGACGCCGTACGCGTAGATCGCGCCCCCTTGTCCGAGGCCTTTATTCGCGTCTTCTTCTGCGACGTTGCGGATCAAGCGCGAATCGATTACGATCAGATTATGACGGGCGGCGGCGGACGTCGACGCGACGCAAATCGCGCCCCCTGAACTTGAATCGTCGCTGATTTTCACCCGGTTGTTTTCGAACGTAGAACCTTCTATCAGAACGACTTTCGCGTCGGAGGAACTCATGATCGCGTTGATCGCGCCGCCAAACGATAACGCCTGATTGTTCTCAAAGACGCAGTTGGAAATCGTCAGATTGACGTCGCGCGCAAAAATCGCGCCCCCGCCTTCCGCGTCTGAGGAGCCGTTCACGAATTTCAGTCCCTTAATCGTTACGTCTTCCGCGAGCGCGTCAACGTAGACGATTCGCGAGACTCCCTGCCCGCTTATCGTTACGCCGGGCGTTCCGTCGGCGTTGAGACAGGCGGACGCGTCGATCGTAACTGATTGAGCGACGACGAGTTCGTTGGAAATTTTGATCGTTTGTCCCTTTAAGGACGCCGCAAAGACGATCGTGTCCCCCGGTTGCGCGATCGACAGCGCGCGCGAAAGGGATCCGTTCACGTTCGCGTCGGAACCGCTTGTTACGACAATCTGTTGCGGCGTTCGATACGTCTGAAGTTCATAGGGACCAAGGTCGATACGATTATTGACGACGCGCTCGAATTCGGCGAGATCCGTTTCGGAGACCCCGTTATACGAAATTCCCCGATCGATCGCCTGAGAATCCGCCGCCAACGTGAAGTCGTCGTTATCCGGATCGACGAAGAGCGGACGACTCTCATTATAGTAAAAGTCGGTTCCGCCGATCGTCCATTGAGAGCGCGTCGCCCACCCGGAGATCGTGTTGATCGAATTGAGCGTCGCGGCGCTTCCTCTTTTAACGTCGTTCCGCGTCGTCTGACCAATGAGCGAGTTGCCGACGACGATCGAGTTGATAACGTTGACCGTCGAGGCGGTTAGCGACGCCTTCGAGGTCGGATCGACGACGAGTCCGCCCGCCTTGTCTTTCGACTCGTTGTAAACGACGTCGACGTTCACAAGATCGACGTTCGCGTTCTGAACGACGATTCCGCCCCCGTTCGCCGCAACGTTGCGACTAATAATCGAATTGGAAATCGCCGCGTACGACTCCACGCTCGCCGTTTTCCTGTGAACAAAGATCGCGCCCCCTGCGCCGCCTCCGTACGCGCCGCCCGTCTCCGGAACAAGCTCGCCGTTCGCTAAGAAGCCCGCCGCGTTTCCGGAAAGAACGCTCTTCGTTATTCTTAGCGTGCCGTCGACGCTATAAATCGCGCCGCCGTAGTAGTTCCGCGAATAATTGTTCGTCAGACTCGAACCTTCTATATTGAGAACGCCGCCGTCGTTGAGAATCGCGCCGCCCCCGGACCCCGTCGCGCTTTTATGTCCGTTAAACGCAACGTTGTTCGTCAATTCGGAATCGTAGATCGCCATGGAGCCTTGATGATTCTCGATCGCGCCCCCAACGTTCGGAGAATAGTTCCCGTCGAAAAGGGACTCGCGAATCGTTACCGTTCCCTGCTCGTTGTAAATCGCCCCGCCGTCGTCCCCGTGAGTCTCGTTGCG
>ONGM01000119.1 GCA_900317365.1 uncultured Planctomycetota bacterium | reverse complement strand
GCTCGGAAAAAATTCTCGCCCGATGGGCGAGGCGCTTTCGCGCAATGCATTTCCAACCCGGCAAGCGACCAACGGGAGCGAGGATCTCACGCCGCGCGCGGGAGCGCGAACCGGGATCCAACGTCCGGACGTTGGTCCGCCGGTTAAAACCGGCGGCTTCCCCCGCCTATGGGGCGGGGCGGCGCGGGCTGCGCCCGCTCGGGAAAATTTTCTCGTCCCTTGGGCGAGGCGCCTTCGCGCGACGCCGGCGCGGGCGTTGTAAAACTGAAATTAAGCGTTTGCCATCCGACAAGCTACCAACGCGATCGACGAGGCGTCAACCGCGCGGGAGCGCGAAGCGGGGTCCAACGTCTGTGCGTTGGCGGTAGAACGCTGGCGGTAGACGTCCATTGCTTCTCGATACTCTTCGGGACGTCCGAGTTTTAGGAACTGCGTTTCCATGAATCGTAGGAAATCGTCGTAGGTTGGAAAGCAGTCGCGAATGCAACGAGACAGGTACGCGTTTAGAGGGGCGCGTTCAGGAATCGGCGAGGGGGCGAGTTTGCAGAAATCGACGAAGGCGCTCGCGTAGTCGCCCATCTTGTAGTGGATTCGCACTCGAGACGGCATTAACCCGTACGTTTGTTTGTCGCGCCAGACGTTTTGTTTTAAGCCGCCGTATTCCGCCAGGCTGATTCTCGCCGCTTCGTCAATAGACCGAATCGCGCCGTCCCAGTCCTTTTTTCTTTCGCAAAAAATCGCGTGCATATGCGGACTCGCAAGAAAACTTCGACCGTAGAAATCGGATAGGCGGTCGTCGTCTCGAATTTGTTTGTCAAACCCCATTTTTGCGTCGTAAGCGCTTTTGCACGCGTCGTATTTCTCTAAGATTTTCTCCGCTCGATCGAGGTCGTCTGACCTAATCGCCTGGACAAACCGTTTTTCTAAGTCTTCGCTTCGCGCCCTAAAGCTAAAATATGGCCGAACTTCCGGCGTGCAGAATAAACAGATCAAGAGAGAAAATCCTATGATCAGGACGTACTTTATCGTGTGGAGCACAAAATCCAAATCCTGCATGACAGATCACGTTCCCACTTTGTTTAGCGTTCTGTAGGCGTCCATCGCTTCGCGATACTCCTCTGGTCGCCCGAGTTTGAGGTATTGCGTTTCCATAAATTGTAGAAAATCGTCGTAGGTTGTAAAGCAGTCGTCAATACAACGAGGCAAGGCGGCGCTTAAGGCCGCAGGGTCGAGAATCGACGGCGGCGCGAGGTCGCAGAAATCGACAAAGGCGTTCGCGTAGTCGCCGACCTTGTAATGAACCCGCGCCCGAGTCGGTCGAACGTCCTCGCCTTTGAACGCGTCGAAGCGATCGATCAAACCGTCGTTGACTTGCGCGTTGATCTTGACCGCCTCGTCGAGGTAGAAAAGGGCCGCGCTCCATTCGCCTTTCTTTTCGTAAAGAATCGCGCCCGCCTGAGGAGACGCGCAGCTGAGAATCGGGCGGAAAGGTCGTGGAAACTTGTCCTTTGGCCAGCCTTTGAGACGTTTCGCACACCTTTTCTCCTCTTTAGCGTTGTAGGCGGTCTCCCAACTCTGAAGCTCCTGAAAAATCTTTTCCGCCTTGTCGAGGTCGCGGCTGGCGACGGCGCGGCGAAATCTTCCGCATAACGTGCATTCGCGGGGATGAAGCCCGATAAAATCGACGAAATCGATCGCGCGCTCGGCGGCGCTACGACTGCCGAGCGTCCAATACATTCCCGCAATTGCGAGCCCGATCAAGGCGACTCCCCACGCGAGCTTTTTAAGTTCTTTCACGATTTTCCCCACTTCTTTCACTTTTCTCCCAAAGGCAAGATTGACGCGCGGCGGACGACTAGGCGAGAATGCGACGGTCTCATACTCCTGACAGTTGCCGTAGGCAATGTTTTCTTTTGAAAGTTAGTCTCATTTAACATTATTTTCACGAAAATATAATCTTTTTTGATATTAACCCTTGCAGAATTACGAAACAGGGGTATTATACCGCAAGTTGGTTTCGCAATCGCTAAAAAAATAACGATAGAAATTAGAAACCACTAACTTTTAACCAAAGGTTGACGACCAGACCTGGACTCGACCTGGTAGAGCGCGAGGTTTTTGATATGTACGATTCGATCGCCGTTGTTGGCGCCACCGGCGCCGTGGGAACCCTCATTATTCGTATGCTACAAGAGCGGAAGTTCCCGTACCGCAAAATGAAGTTCCTCGCTTCCAGAAGAAGCGCCGGGACGTCGATCAAATTCAACGGCGCCCCGATCGTTGTCGAAGAACTTCGTCCCGACGCCTTTAACGACGTCGATCTCGTGATTTCCAGCACGCCCGACGACGTCGCCCGCGATTTCATTCCCGAAGCCCGAAAACGCGTTAAGGTCATCGTCGACGAAAGCGGATACTGGCGCATGTATCCCGACGTCCCGCTCGTTATTCCCGAAGTCAACGCCCAAGATATCCGCAAGCATAAGGGACTCGTCTCCAGCCCGAATTGCTCCACGACGCAAATGGTCGTCGCCCTTAAGCCGATCCACGACTTCGCGCGCATTCGACGCGTCGTCGTGAGCACATATCAGGCGACGAGCGGCGCCGGACTCGCCGGGAATCGCGACCTCGTCAACAGCTCTCAGGCGTGGCTCAACGCCCATGGGCATTACGTCGACGTTCAGTCGGAAACCTTCCCGTACCCGATCGGATTCAACTGCATTCCGCAAATCGGAAGCGAAAAAGAACGCGGATACACCTCCGAAGAACTCAAACTGCTGCACGAAACGCGCAAAATTCTCGGCGATTCCTCCATTCAGGTTTGCCCGACCGCCGTCCGCGTCCCAGTCGCGAACTGCCACTCCGAAAGCGTCGTCGTCGAAACCGAATCGAAAGTTACCGTCGAAAAAGCGCGCGAACTCTTCGCAAAGGCGCCCGGCGTTACCCTTATGGACGATATGTCCCGAAAAATCTACCCGACCCCGTTCCACTGCCACGATACCGACGACGTCTACGTCGGCCGCATTCGCGAAGATATTTCCGCATCGAACTCGCTCGCCTTCTGGTGCGTGAGCGACAATCTCCGCAAAGGCGCCGCGACCAACGCCGTCCAGATCGCCGAATGGATTCAACGGTATATGTAACCTAAACGTAAGCGTTGGGAACGCCGTCTCCGCGACGGCTTCCCAACCTTGCCGCCTTTTACCAGCTCTGAACCGACGCCCCGCGGCGAAAGAACGCGCCGAATTGTTCTTGCACGCCAACGCGGACGCCGACGTCCTCGCGTCGGCGCGTTGAAAGGAGCCGTTGCGCGCCGATAGGAACTTGTCTCCGCCTATCGGCGCGCGTCCTTTTCTTGACGAATGAGACTAACGGCTACCCGGACCGACGCGCTTGTCCGGCGTGGAGGTCGATCAATACGAAACGCCTCGCCTTGCTGAACTCGCCTTGCTGAGGATTTGGTAGGTTTAAACGAGGCGGCGAAATTTTAGCGAATTTGCCGACACAACGCAGCCGAAGAGCTCGGAGCAAATTCGGCGGCGAGGCGATTGTTCTTGTCGCCGCGTCCCCTTTTTCCTATAATGCGTTGGCGCGACTCTGTCGGTCGCGCGGCGTTTCGCCACCTTTGGAAGTGTCAAGTCGTTGGAAATCATGTCGCGAATAACCTTTGAACCGCTGTGCGATAGTTGGGCGCTCGTCGCAATTCTGACGTTTGCGCTCGCGTGCGCGGTCTATCTCGCGATACCGCGCGACTCGCGGATTTTGACGCCGCGTCGACGTCGGATCGAACTTGCGCTTCGTTGGGGCGTCGTCGCGTTGTTCGGCGTTCTCTTCGCTCGCCCTTCAACGATTAGCGTTGAAAAGGAGGAGTTGCCCGCTTCGGTTTTTCTCGTGTGCGACGCGTCGGAAAGTATGTCGGTTCGGGACGCGGAGGGGGGCAAGAGTCGTTACGAGGCGATGGTCGAGGCGTTCGCAGGCGCGCGCGATCCCCTTAAGAGGCTTTGCGATCGTTTCGACGCCCATATTTACGCGTTCGGCGACGCTTTCGAGGAACTGGAGATCGACGAGGGCGCGGTCAACTTTCCGCCTACGCCGACGGGGACGGAATCGGCGCTCGGGGACGCGCTTGCGCGGACGCTTTCGGCGTCGGCCGGGGCTAGGGCGATCGGGCTCGCGGTCTTTTCGGACGGCGCGCAACGCGCGCGAGACCCGAACGCGCTTAGCGTTCAAGACGCGGCGTTGCGTCTGAGGGACGCTGAGCGTAGCGTTGACGCGGCGGTCTTCGGCACGGTCGACGGGGCGGCGAACGTCGACGACGTGGCGATCGCGGATCTTCGAGCGAACGATCGCGTTTTCGTTGGTACGGAGCTTGCGGTCGTCGGGCGTGCGAGGGCGCTTGGACGCAAAGGGCGCGAGGTCGAACTGAAATTTGAAATGGAGACGGCGCCGGGTCAGTCGGTCGTCGTCGATACGATTAAGGCGACGCCAGATTCCGACGACGCGTCGATTCCTTATCGTTTCTCCTGCCGAATCGAGGAGCCGGGGGAATGGAAGCTGACCGTGTCCTCTCCCGTCTTGCCCGGCGAGGCGCTCGAAACGAACAACGAGCTTTCGACGTTCGTCAAGGCGCTCGACGGAGGCGTCAACCTTCTCTACGTCGAAGGGACGCGGCGCTACGAGCAGAATTTCATCCGCGCCGCGTTGGAGGCGTCCTCCGATATTCAGGCGCGATACTGGCGTCCGCCGATTTCCTCCCTCATCGCGAAGAACCCGAAATCGTCCGAGGCGGAACTCGTCGCGACGCTTACGAAGACGCGCAAATCGCTAATCGACGCGTTCTTTAGCGACGGTCGATACGCGACCTACGTTCTCGGGGACGTCGATTCGACGGCGTTTCAACCGAACGAACTCGAAGCGCTCGCCAAACTCGTGGAGAACGGCGCCGGGCTGATTGTTCTCGCAGGCGAACGGTCGCTGAGTCTCGGCGGTTACGCCGGCACGGCGCTCGAAGACGCGATTCCGGTCGAACTGTCGAAGAACGCGCGTCTGCCGCTCAACGCGGATCTTTCGCGCTTTGAACTCACGGAGAGCGCCGATCGTAAGGCGCGTTACGCGGGCGAATTCCGCGCGACGCCTGTCGAAGGTGCGCGGGACGGCTTCGCGGCGAGTCTTAGCGCGGACCCGAAGAAGAACGCGGCGCTCTGGCGTGAGATTCCGCCCCTGACGAACGTCTATCGTCTCGGGCGACTGAAGCCGGGCGCGGAGGTGGCGCTGATCGGAGAATCGACGTCGGGTAAAAGGACGGCGCCTATTCTGATAACGCAGCGGTACGGGCTCGGACGCGTCGCGGTCGTTGCGACGGACTCGACGTGGCGATGGCGTATGCGCGGCAAGGTCGAGGAGCACGCGAAGTTCTGGCGACAGCTGATTATGTGGTCGGCGAAGATCGACGAGGCGCTCGAAGGGGAGCTTTCGGTCGAATTGGAGTCGGGGCGTTTTCCGCTCGAAGACGCGGCGGGGTTTCAGGTCGTTTATCGTCCAATGCCCGGGGAGCGTCTTGAGGACGTTAAGGCGTCGGCGGTCGTCGTTTCCCCGGACGGAACGCGACGTCAGGTCGCGCTCGTCGCGGACGAGGCGGGCGTCTGGCGCGGTCGTTCTCCTGAACTGACGTCGCCGGGGGACTATCGAATCGAGGCGACGGCGGAGGTCGGGGACGCGGCGACGTCGCGTGCGGCGCAGGCGCGCTTTTCCTGCTACGAGCGCAATTTGGAACTTGAGCGACCGGGCGCGGCGCCAGACGTTATGGCGCGTCTCGCCGACTCGACGCAAGGCGTCATGATCGATCCGGCGCGTCTCGGGGACTATTTCGAGACCCTCCTCGCCAAAAGCGATACGATCGTCGACTATCGCGAGACGAAGAAAACGCTCTACGACGCCTGGACGCTCTTCGCGTTAATCGTTGGACTTGCCGCCTTCGATTGGCTTTTAAGAAAGAAATGGGGCGCGCCTTAGGCGTTTGGACGCGTTAAAACGGTGCGCGAGCCGACGCGCGCTTGTCATTTCAACGCGGGATTTCGCGCCGGAGCGTTGAGGTTGGGAATGTAAGTCGTTCGTCTTCCGTTCTTTTGTTGGAGGATCGCACCCTCGTTGCAGAGCGATTTGAGAGCCTCGTAGGCTTTTGTCGTTCCGAAACCGAAAGCGTCTTCAATTTCTTTACGCGTAACCTTGCCTTTTGCTTTCGCAAAGGCGAGAATCGCCGCTTTAACGTCGTCGGGACGTGAAGAAACGACGCGCGCCGTCGCCTCGTTTGGCGTTGTTTGCACAGAATTTACGACGTTTTCGTTCCGATTAAACAGTTGAACGGAAAAGGCGCCCTCGGCGGCTTGGAACTTTGGCGACGGCTCGAAGTCTTGATATGAACGGAGAATTTTTCTCACGCCTGTTCCGCAGCTCTCTACGAGCCCAAGACGATAGAAAACCGCCGCTAGATTCGGATTTCTCGATTGAGAGACGCCCATAAAAACGGCGTCCATTGAAATACCTCTGACTAGCCCGCCTAACGACACGAATTCGATTCGATTGTCGAATACGTTGATAATCGTACTTCCTGAAAAGAGATAATCCCTGTGAACGAGACTGTTGAGCAACGCTTCTCTTAGAGCCTCGTCGGGATAATCGCGTCGATCAATTCGTCTCAATCCTTCAAAACGCGCGTTCGTTTTGTTATAGAAATCAAGAAACCGATATGTTTCGTCTAATTGCTTGAGAATCGATCCGCCGAACTCCTTTCGGTCTCGTAAAACGGGGGCGTCCTGTCCTTGATATATCGCGACTTTTGTCGTGTGAACGCATTGATCCGATAAAAGTAGCGCGAGATTGTTGTATAAGCCGTCCTCGCCTATCATTTTTAGCGTTAGCTTCTGCGCGCGACCAAACTCTAATTTCCGCGCGCTCATTTTATCTTGCAACGTTTGGAAGGTTAGCTCCTGATTTAGACTTCGATTTTTCTCGTAGGATTTTCCGGAAGTCTCCATAATCATCTCGCGTATTCCCGTTTCGCTTAACGGAATACACGCCGAACCGCGTCTCACGAAGACTCCTTTCGGTTTCAGACCTTCTTTCGCGAGATAGTACGGTCTTTCCGTTCCTGCGGCGATCGTTACCTTAACGACCGACTTCTTTTCAAGTTCAACGGAACGAATCTGAATAAAGGGCGTAACGTCGGGTAGGATCGTATCGCGCGCAACGTTGGATACGCGCGTCATGGCGTCGTCTGTGTCGACGACTCCTACGACGCTTCCGTCGTCGCGAATCCCAATATAAATTTCACCTCCTTCTGTGTTGACGAAAGCGACGATCGCTTTAGAAACGCTATCCGGCACGGTTCCCTTAACGCGATCCAGTTCCTTAAACTCAACG
>ONGM01000100.1 GCA_900317365.1 uncultured Planctomycetota bacterium | reverse complement strand
GGCGTTGAGTCGTTGGCGGCGTTGGCGAGGGCGGCGGCGTTAGGCGTCGCGGATCCGTTCGCCGGTTCCGTCGCTTCGGACGCCGTCGCGGTCTCGCTCTCGGCGCCGTCGGAGTCGCTCATCTGACGCAAGGTCTCGGCGGATCGACCGCCTGAGAGTTGCTCGACCGTCGGCAGGTTCTGAATTCCCGCAAGCTCGTCTTGCGAACGCTCGACGTCGGACATATACGTAACCAATAGTTGGCGGTCGATGTTGCCTGGATCGATCCAACGTCCGGTGCGATCTAGGTTGAAGACGCCGAGCATGAGCATGAGGTTCATTCTGCGCGATTGATATTGCAGCCATGTTCTCATGATTTCATTTTGCGAGTTGAGAAGCGATTCCAAGGCGTTGGTCAACGCTTCCGCGCTCGTATTAACAGTGCCGACGCGCGAAGAGCCTGTCGGCGGTTTCGTGAGGTCGAGTTGCGCGGTGTGGACGCGCTTGATAGAGGTCAAGACGCTGTCGCGTTGCAACTCGAAGCTGATTTGCGCAAGTTCGATCGCGCGAATGGAGCTGCGGATTTGCTGGTGCACGCCGTCGACGTACGCGTAGTACGTGCGTCGCGCTTGATCGTAGGAAATGAGCGCCTGACGATAGCTGTTGCGTTCGAGGTACCGATCGAGGGGCGCGTCGAAAGTGAACCCGGCGTTGAACTGCGAGCGATTCGAACTGAAATTGACCGGGTTGCTTCCTTCGTTCGAGATCGACCCGCCGACCTGGACGCTCAAGTCGCTGCGAAGCTGGTCGGCGACGATTTCAATATTTCGCCATTGATCGACCAGGTTGGAGCGCATATTCATCCAGTCGAGTCGACGTTCTCGCGCGACTTGGAACGCTTCTTCCGAATTGACGTCGACGGTCGCAAGTTCGATCGATTCGAGTCGAGCGCGCGCCTGAATGAGTCGCAACGTCATGAGCTCTTCCGACAGTTTGGTTAGGCACGAGCTGAACCAGATGCGGTAGACGTCGGCGCGCATGAGGGAACCGGAGCGGAGATTCGAGAGCGCTTTTTCGAGCGCGCTTTTTCGAGCGATATATTCCGCGCGGTTTTCGTCGGTCAAGGTGCGCGCCATGACTTCGAGTCGCGCGAGTTCCGCTTCGATTTCGTCGGCGTTGAACTGATTCGGATCGTTGAGTTCCGATTCCATATGGACGTCGGAGACGAGCTGCATAACGGTCGACGGGAACGGGCTGGAACTCGGATCCTCGCGACGAAGCAGAATCATTTCGGCGAGTTCGTCAGGCGAGTAGGCGAGAACCGTCTGATTGATCAGCTCGAAGATTTTCGCTAGGTTGTATTTCGCGCCGCGCGCTTTGAGCACGACGCCGCTGTCGCTGAGTTCTTCTTTCGGACGATCGAGGTCCTCGCGGATCGTCGCGACGCGTTCGTCGAAGAGTTTGTAGTCGGCGAAGGAACTGTCGAGTTCCGGATTTTCCGTTTCGAATCGAGCGCGAATCGTGTCGAGGGCGGCTTGTCGACGCGGACGAACGTTGTTTTCGAGATTTTCAACGTCGTCGTTCGTTTCGCGGAGTCCCGCCGCGAATTGTGCGTCGAAGTCGCCAAAGATCGCGCGAAGGTCGGCGACGGAAACGCGGGTAACTTGTCCTTCTTTACCTTTCAGGTCGTCGATCGAATTGACGTATCGGCGATCGCTACTTCCGACGACTTCATTATTCTTATTGCGCAGCCATCCGAGCAAGGTCGCGACGTCGTTCTGGAAATTTTCGAGCGTCGTCGGCATGAGTACGAACTGATCGAGCAACGGGTCGCGGACGACGACGTTTTCGACGTCCGGGGGTAGCCCGAGCGCCATGAGGTAGGACTCGACGGAATCGCGATAGGAGTCTTTGAGTTCGATGAGGTTCTTTTGCGAATTGAGCCAGTTCTGACGCATACGATCGACGTCGGTGCGGTTCGTAATGCGGCTCGTCGCGAAGTATTCTTCATAACGTTGGTAGTTGTCCGCAGACGAGGCGACGTTCGACTCTTGGTTGAGTATTTGGATTTGGTTCGAGAGGAGTCCGTAGAAGCCGCCGACTTGCGCGCCGCCGACGCCGCTTCCGGGATAGCCGCCGCTCGACGGCGCTTGAACCGGAGACGAACCGGTGAGCACGCCGACATAGAATCCCTGCTGATAGAACGCGAGCTGTCGGACGTTCGCAAGGAGTCGACGTTCGCTGCGCGTGAGGTTTTCGAGAACGATCGCGCGTCCGGCGCCGCGTAAGAACGGCTGCGTGATCGAGTAGCTCAGCGTCGTCGTCGGGATCATCGACTGGTTGCCTGGACTGAACGTCCAGACCATGGAGTTCGCAAGTTCGGTAACGACCGTGGCGCCGGTCGCCAGACGCCGTCGCGCGCTTACGTCGACCGAATTGAGCGTCAGCGTGTGCCCGCCGTCTTTGAACCCTCCGCCGTTATTATAGAAGAGCGAGCTACCGCCGTAGAATTTCGTATCGAACGCGTATCGTTCCGCCGTAACGTTGAGCGCCGCGAGGTAAACGTTTTCTAACGCGCTTCGGTACTGCGGAGAGTGCAATAAGGCAAGGTCGAACGCCGCCTTTTGATCGAGAATGATTTCCCCGTTTTCATTTGGCGCAGGCAACGTGTTGCGCCAGTTCTGGTTTTCGACGGACGCCGTGAAGCCGTTCTTTGACCATTTTTGAACGCCTTTGGGACCTTCGACGTCGCTCAGAAGTCGCCCGGCGGTGCAGTCGTCGAGCGGGGACGGTTGCGCGTCGGGATCGAAACGGTTCGCGTAGCGCGAGCATCCGGACTCTTGCAACGTGAAGCCGCTTAATTCCCAGTATTTTTCCGAATCGCTCTTGTCGACCGTATTGAGAAGTCCGTAGACTTCCGCGTCGGCGTCCGCACGGTATTGGCTTCGAGTGCATCCGGCGCCGATTCCGGCGGTTACGAGCGTCGCGCCTAAGAGAGCGAGCGCGAGCCTCTTGGAGTTCGACGCGGCGCCGCGCGCGCGCAACGGCTCGCGAGAGCGCGTCTTTCCCCGTTTCTGTTGTTTCTTCATGGTTTTGCCGTAGACTTTAAATTCGCCGCGCGCACCTTGAAAGCTGCGCGGCTCGGTTTGTAAAAACGTAACGCGAGACGTCGCGATTCGAATTGAACGCGAACGCCGCGCCTTCCGGTTCGTCTAAAGCGTCAACGTTTCAACGCGCCTCCATGCGCGTTTGCGCGAACGTTGACTCGACTCGAAACGCCGACTGCGATTCCCTTCGCGCGGCGTCTCGATCTGCGCGCGGCGACAAACGTCGCGTTGCGACTCGGACGAACCTTCGCCAAAAGGCTGCGTCCGTGTGTCGACGAACCCGGAAAATCGCGTCTATGTGGATCTTCGGCGCGCGTGTGCGATTTTCCGTCTGATTGATTATCGGTTATTCGTTCTTGACTGGTTGAGATGTTTTTGAAGGAAAGTTTGGATATTTCAGAAATGTTAAATGTAACGATTATGCTAATTATCTTTCGTCGACGAACGGCGCCGCCGACGAATACGCTACCGCTACGTTGTGTTGAAAAGAAACAAAATGACAAAGATTACGACGAATCGTGAATGACGGATAATACAGGTAATTTTGATTGCGCAAACTATTGAAAAATAATCAATGTCTTTTTTTGGGTAAAAGAGGGAAAAAACTTGACAAACGCGGGTTTTGATATTACTATTTTTGTTACAACCGTGGACTTTTGTCCAGATTTCCTTTTGTTGAAAAATTAAAGATAGGAAATCTGAAAAGGATAGAGAATAACGTTCCTTAGCGGACGATAATACAGATAACGTTACGCGCAGTTCGCGCAAAAGCAATACCTCGACGTCGTTGGAGAGGCGATAAAATGAACGTTTGGAATAAGGTTTTGATGGCGTTGGTCGCGGTGATCTGCATCGCGTTTGGAGCGCTCGCCGCCCAGAAATACCAACTGATAAAAGATAACGAAACGAATATCGCGAAGCTTGAAAAGCAGGTCGAAGACGCGCAGGCCAAGATCGCGACGCTTCGTCGCGAAATTTACGGCGGAACCGTTGATCAACCCGCCGACTGGCGAGATTTCGGACTCGACGAACAACTGAAATACGTTCGCGGACTGCAACGCGGTTCCGCGTACGTCAACTGCCAACCGGTCGAAGGAAAAAAGACGTCGAACGCGAGTTCCGGCGACGCGATGACCGCGTCGATTCGACTCGATTCGACGAAATATCAGCTTTCCGACTTTGCGGTCGGTTCTCTCGTCTTCCTCTTTGACTCCGGCAAGGCGTACGTTGAAGGAGACGCGCAAGAGAACGCCGACGATTCCGCAGTCGATACGGTCGCGGACGCCGTTCCTGACGAAGTCGCGGACGTCGCCGAAGACGTCGCCGATTCCGTTGCGGACGTCGCGGCTCCCGCGTCGGCTCTTCCGCACTTCACGCTCCTCGGCGCCTTTACCGTTACCGCTTCCGACGAGAATCGCAGTCAGGTAACGATGACGTCGATCGGAACCGCGACGGAAGAGGATATCGACGCGCTTGTCGCCTCTTATCGATCCGGTAATTCCTGGGTGGTCTACGTCGGCAATCTTCCGATCGATTCTCCGCAAGACGTCGCGGCGTTCGTTGAAAAGGAAGGAGTCGCCGACAACGTCGCCGATCCGGACTACTTCAAGCGAGTCTTCACGCTCGACGACGTTCACAACTGCTACGACGCGGACGCCGACGCCTTTAAAGAAGGACTTTCCGAAGCGTCCCGCTTCCCGGTCGATTTCCAAGGAGCGATCGAACGCGCGTGGGCTAAACGCGACGCCGCGAATATCGTTCGAAAACGCGCGCTTGTCGCGCTCAATACGCTCACGAACGTGATCGCCGATCAGTACGTTCTCATCGGACGCGGAGTCGAAGACGAAACCGTTCTCGATTTCGCCGATTGGGACGCGATCTACGAGTCGGCGCAACAGCGCAAAAAGTCCGATTCTTACGCTGAAAGATTTGCGAAAACGACCGACGACTATAATAAGATGAACGCGTACTGCAAAATCCTTGCGGATCTCCAAAAGGTCGCGGACAATAACCTCGCGACGCTTCAGAAGTCGATTAAATACCTTCTTTCGGAGAACGCCGAGCTTGCGGCTAAGATAGCGTTCGCGCAATTCACGGCGCTTGATCGAATCGAACTCGAAGCGTCGCAGAAGACGGCGGACACGAGCGCCGCGAACGTCGGCGGCGATATCTAACGCGCGCGGATCGGTTTTTTCCAACGACGTTCACAACGCCGCGTCTTGAACGAGACGCGGCGTTTTTGTCGCGCGCCGCCCCTTTTCCTAGCGACGGCGACGCGATATAATGACGCGTCGGCGCGCGCGTAAAATACCGACGCGTCTATACGTTCGCGCATGAAGATAATCTTTGGCGTCGAATTTTGCGACGACACGAGAAAGGATCGCGTTATGGCGAAGAATCGATCAAACTACGGAAACGGCGAGAATATGGGAAAGGATTCCTCCAACGGCGACTCGAAGCCGTATCGAGAGTCGAAGCGCAACGCGCGCGGTAAAAAAAACTCTTACGACTTTGCCGCCGACGAGTTTGACGACGACGCGAGATTTATTGATTCGGACTCCTTTGACGATATGGACTCCTCGTTTCTCGATTCCGAAGACGGCGTCGTCTACTACGAAGGTCCGACCGGCGAACAGCAGAGTTCTGAAACGTATCTCCAACACTCGTTTCTATACGACGCCGATTCCTTCGACGACGAAATTGACGACGTCGACGACGATTTTGACGACGATTTCGACGAAGATTTCGAACAGCTTCCCGACGACGAATTTCTCGAAATGGTTTCTTCGATCGACGAGGTCGACGACGACGATATCGACGAAGACGTCGATCCCGATCCGAACGACGAATTTGACGAAATGGCCGCCGACGAAGACGTGTACGACGGCGACGAGCAGATTTAGACGAAAAGATTTAATCGGCATAACCGCGCGCTGAGGCTCGGTCTCGCGCGCCGCGCAAATCTCAGCGCTCTTTTGACGTTATTTTTATCCGTGAGGCATTCCTGTGTACCGAACGAAAACATGCGGCGAATTACGCGCCGCGAACGTGGGTGAAATCGTAACGATCGCCGGATGGGTCGATTCCGCGCGCGACCATAGCGGCGTCTTCTTTGTCAACGTGCGCGACCGTTACGGCAAAACGCAAACCGTATTCGACGCCGCCGCCGACGCCGCCCTCTTCGAACTCGTTAAGACTCTGCGTAACGAAGACGTCGTGCAAATTACCGGCGAAGTTCTCGCTCGACCTGAAGGGCTCGTCAATCCGAATATGTCCACCGGCGAAATCGAGCTTAAAGCGACGAAACTCGTCGTGCTCAATCGTTCGGAACCCGTGCCGTTCCTCCCTTCCGCGCCTGAAATCCCATCCGAAGAAACGAGACTCAAGTATCGTTATATCGACCTGCGACGTCCCGAAATGCAACGCGTCCTGACCCTGAGACACCGCATTACCAAGACGTTGCGCGACTACTTCGACGAAAACGACTTCCTCGAAGTCGAAACCCCGATCCTTGGTAAGAGCACCCCGGAAGGCGCGCGCGATTACCTCGTTCCCAGCCGCGTTACGCAAGGCGCGTTCTACGCTCTTCCGCAGTCGCCGCAACTCTATAAGCAACTCCTCATGATCGCCGGATACGACCGTTACGTTCAAGTCGCGCGGTGCTTCCGCGACGAGGATCTGCGCGCCGACCGTCAGCCGGAATTCACGCAGCTCGACGTCGAAATGTCCTTCGTCGAGATGGAAGACGTTATTGATATCGTCAGCAAGCTCGTCCAGCGCCTCATGAAAGAGGTCAAAGGCGTCGATATTCCCCTTCCGTTGCCGCGAATCACGTACGACGAGGCGATGGAGCGGTTCGGACACGACGCGCCGGATCTGCGCTTCGGAATGGAACTCAAGGACGTTACCGATATTGCGAAGACCGTCGATTTCAAAGTCTTCCGCTCCGTCGCGGAATCCGGCGGACGCGTTCGCGGTATTAACGTGAAAAACGCCGCCGATAAATTCAGTCGCAAGGATATCGACGGACTTACCGCGTGGACCGGCGAGCAGTTCGGCGCCAAGGGAATCGTTTGGTTCAAAGTCGACGCGCAAGGCGTTCTGACCGGTTCGAGCGCTAAAAACTTCTCCGCCGAAGCCCTTGAAGCGATCGGTAAAAAACTTGAAGTCGAGCCGAACGACCTGTTGCTCTTCTCGTGCGGCGATTTCAACCTGACCTGCCGCGTGCTCAACGGACTCCGACGTCGACTCGCCGCCCAACTCAAACTCTACGATCCCGACGAAATGAATTTCTGCTGGGTCGTTAAATTCCCGATGTTCCATTGGGACGAAGAAGAAAACCGCTGGGTCGCGGAACATCACCCGTTCACCGCGCCGCTCGTCGAAGACCTGCCGAAACTCGACGGCGGTCCCGAGGAGATTAGCGCGATTCGCGCGCAAGCGTACGACCTCGTTCTCAACGGGTTCGAAGCCGGCGGCGGAACGATTCGTATTCATGACCCGAATATCCAGAACAAGGTCTTTGGACTTCTCGGCATGACGCGCGAACAGGCGAAGGAGCAGTTCGGATTCCTCGTCGACGCGTTGCAATTCGGCGCGCCGCCGCACGGCGGGCTGGCGCTCGGACTCGACCGCGTCGTCATGCTCTTCGCCGGTATTGACAATATTCGCGACTGCATTGCGTTCCCGAAGACGACGAAAGCGTCGGACCTCATGACCGGCGCGCCTGCTGAAGTCGAAAAGAAGCAACTTGACGAACTCGCGATTAAATCGACGGTCGTTAAAGAAGAACCCAAGCCGTAACAATCCGAAAGCGTAATAGAGGAGGCGCGAATATGACGGAATACGACCGCATCATGGAAACAGTCTCGGCGATCCGCGCGCGATGGAACGAGAAGCCGGACGTTGGAATCGTCCTCGGCACAGGACTGGGCGCGCTTGCCGATTTGATTCAGGTTGAAGCGGTCTTTCCGTATGAGGAGACGCCGAACTTCGTTCGTTCGACGGTGGAGTCGCACGCAGGCAGGCTCATTTGCGGACTCCTCGACGGCAAGCGGGTAGTCGCGATGCAGGGACGGTTCCACTATTACGAAGGCTACGAAGCGCGCGAGATCGTTTTTCCGATTCGCGTCATGCGCGCGCTCGGGGCGGAGACGCTCGTCGTGTCGAACGCGTGCGGCGGACTCAATCCGCAATTTCGAGCCGGAGACGTCATGCTGATTGAGGATCACATTAATCTTCAAGGCGTGAATCCGTTGATCGGCGCGAACGACGACCGCATTGGGCCGCGCTTTCCCGATATGTCGGAGCCTTACTCGAAGGAACTTCTCGCGAAGGCGCGTCGAGCGGCGATTGATTCGGGGTTCCATGCGCAACAAGGCGTCTACGTCTCCGTTGCGGGGCCGAATCTTGAAACGCGCGCGGAATACCGCTTCTTGCGCGCGATCGGCGCCGACGCCGTCGGTATGTCGACGGTTCCGGAAGTGATCGCCGCCGTTCACGCCGGTATGAAGGTTCTCGGCGTCTCGGTCGTTACCGATATGGGTTTACCCGACGCGCTCGAACCGGCGACCCTCGAAAAAATTCTAGCGAACGCCGCCGCTGCGGAACCGAAGATGATTGCGATTATTCGCGGCGTCTTGCGCGAAATTTAGCGTCTACCCGCCTCGCAAAGAAACCGGGCGTTCCGAACGTCGTTGCTACGGCGAACGCCCGGTTTTACTTTTTTTTGAAAATCTGCGAAACCTTTCGCTACTTTTTGTCTCAATATATAGTATGTCGAAGCGTAGTGAAAATTGACGAACTTGACGAACCTCGTTGATTTGTGAAAAATTTGTTTAACAAATATTGCGCTTTTGATATAATTGTGTATAATACCCGTGCCGGAGATTTCTTTTCGTTATCTGCGGCGTTGACGTTGCCGGCTGGTTTTTGAACCGTTGGCGACAACGTTTTTATTATTTGATACGAGCGTCGGTAACGCTGTGGCGTGCGACGACGCATCCGTGGAAAGGCGTTTTTGATGAGTAATCATGTTAATTTAGGGGGGGGGGGCAAGAGACAAGGCTTCACCCTCGTCGAACTCTTGGTCGTTATCGCGATCATCGGTATTTTGATCGGCCTTTTGCTTCCGGCCGTTCAAGCGGCTCGTGAAGCGGCGCGTCGCATGCAATGCACGAACCAAATTAAACAGGTCGCGCTTGCTCTCCACAACTACGTCGACGCGAATCAATCTTGTCTTCCGACGATGGCTCCGTTCTCCGCTCGCGGTTGGAACCACTACGCGCCGTTCAGCGTTTCTATTCCGCTTCTTCCCTATATGGAAGAAAGCGCCCGCTATGCCACGATTCTTGATTTAGACCGTCAAGAACACGAAGGCAAAATCGGCACTTGGAACGGCGGTTTCTTCGAAAACGAAGTCTGGAAGTCCCGCGTTGAAGGGCTCATTTGCCCGTCCGAACCGAACGGAAAACAACCCTCCGTTCACGCCAGCAACGCGCGCGCTAATATCATCTACTGCCTCGGCGACGGTACCTCCAAGCTCGACGCTCCTTACACTCACCCGAACTATATCGGCGTCGCGACCAAAAAATGCAATACGCGCGGTCTCTTCCACCAATACGACTGGAAAACTCTCGCCGCTTGCACCGACGGTACCTCCAATACCGCGGCGGTCTCCGAAACCTGCTCCGCTCCGGAAGGATACTACTCCCTCGCCGTTAAAGGCGGATCTTGGTACGGCGGTAACTTCTACACCGGCGATCTCGATTGCCACCCGGACGTCTGCTTGAACAACGCTCGCGACCCCAACGACCCGAACAAACTGAAGACCGGTTGCGACACGTGGCGCGGTAACTTCTATCAAGACGGTCGTCCGTGGAACAGCTTCCACACCGTCCTTCCGCCGAACGCGCCGAGCTGCCAAGCGACCGTCAACGGTTACTGGGGCGCGATTTATCCGCCGAACAGCTACCACTCCGGCGGCGTCAACGTCGGTATGGCCGACGGTTCCGTTCGTTTCGTCTCCGATACGATCGACACCGGTAACCTGAGCGCGACGAGCACCCAATGCACCGGCAAGTCCCCCTACGGCGTCTGGGGCGCCATGGGTACTCCGCAAGGCGGCGAAACTGTCTCCATGTAATCAAATCGTTTGAGTGCGATCTGAACTCACGCGCGCCGAATAGATTCGGCGCGCGTCTCTTTTGTCCCTAAACTCTCGCTGATTGATCATATGAAAAAACTTTTATCTTCGGCTCTATTACTCGGAGTCGCGCTCGTCGCATTAGGCTGCGGGCCCAAAACTCCCGACGGCATGCCGCCCCTTCAGCCGGTCGCGCTTACGATCACGCAAGAAGGCACGCCTGTTGCCGACGCTATGATTACGCTCAAGTCTCTCGACGGCGCCAATAACTTCACGAGCGGCGGAACCACCGGCGCCAACGGCGTCGCGAATCTCGTTACGCACGGACAATACAAAGGCGTTCCGGAAGGAAAATATAAGGTCGCCGTCTCCAAGATCGTCGGCGAAGGCACGCCTCCGCCGCCGTCCCCGATCGACGAAGAATCCGCTCGAAAGTGGAAAGAATATCAAGATTCCGGCGCGACCTACGAGGAATTTAACGTTATCGACATGAAATATTCCACGATCGAAACCACCGATCTCGAAATTGAAGTCGTTAAAGGCAAGAATGACCTCTCTCTCGAAGTCGGCGCCGCCATTCGCGAGAAGGTCAACGTCGGTTCCGGCGTCCTCTAATCGACGCGACGGTTCGCCTCGTCGACCTCCGTTATTCTACGCCATAGACCGAGTCTTGTGATTTGTTCTGCGGATGAGACGCAAAAGCGCGCCGCGTTCCTTTTGGAGCGCTGCGCGCTATTTTTTCGGAGAGCTTTTGTCGGAGTTGCGTTGCGCTTCCGCCTGCCTCGCCCGGCTTTTGACGTTTGTCGCGGAGGCGAGCGCCTACTCTTGGGTTAGCCAGCCTTCAATCGCCTCTTCCGTTTCGTCGAGAAGATCTGCAATAGCGGCGATTGAGTAGCCTTTTTCCGACAACCTTTGTGCAAACGCTCTCTCTCTTTTTCGTTCGCCTTTTTCAAT
>ONGM01000050.1 GCA_900317365.1 uncultured Planctomycetota bacterium | reverse complement strand
GTGGTTGCAAAAGTGGTTGCACCGCCTTTTTTCAATCTCGTGTTTTTAGGCGTTTTTTGTTTTCGCCGCCACAAGGGACGAAAACCGTTTTGACGCGGAAAAACACGGGAAATCGCGTGGGTTTTACGCCTACCGGAAGTTACTTCGTATAATCCGGAACGGCGTTGCGGGACTTGTCGGGATCGTCCGGTCGGGTCGGTCGAACGATCGGATCGTCGGCGAGTTCTTTGAGGAGTTCTTCGACGCCGCGCTCAAGTTGCGGATCGCGTCCTTCTAGAACGGCTTTCGGATCTTGCCAGACTTCAATATCGGGATCAACGCCATGACCTTCAATAACGTACTCGCCGGTTTCGCTGTTCGTCGCGGAAAGCGGTACAAAAACCGTGCCGCCGTCGATGAGCGGACCGCGTCCGGAAATACCGACGACGCCGCCCCAGCTTCTTTTACCGATCAATTTACCAAGACCGGCTTTGCGGAAGTAGTACGGGAAAATGTCGCCGTCGCTGGCGCTCGTTTCGTTGAGCAGGCAGACGAACTTCGCCGAGGACGCGATCGTCGGGTACGTCGTCGGGGTCTCGCGAACTTTGCCGTATCGCGTGCCCAAGACCTTCTGATTCAGGCGCATAATAATCCACGGTGAAATATTGCCGCCGCCGTTGCTGCGTTCGTCGATGACGATACCGTCCTTGCCGCGTTGCGGATAATACCACTTAATGAACTCGTAGGAACCGTTGGCGCCCATGTCCGGAATATGGAGATATCCGAGTCGACCGTCGCTGAGTTCCGCGACGCGCTTCTGGCGATCGAGCACGAAATTCAGGTAACGCAAATCGCTTTCGCCGGAGACAGGCTTGTAGGTCGTTTTCCAAGAATTCTCTTCGCCGCCGTCCTTGCTCAAGGTGAGTTCGACGCGACCGGATTTGTTTTGGAGGAGTCGGTACGGGTTGTCGTTTCCAGCGAGCTTAACGCCGTCGATCGCGAGGACGTAGTCGCCTTCGGAGGCGTTGACGCCAAGTTCGGTGAGCGGCGAACGATATTTCGACTCTTCGTTGTGTCCGGGGTAGATTTTCGCGATACGATAAAGGTTCTTCTCGGAATCAAGCGCGAATGTGGCGCCGGGCAAACCGACGACAGGTCGCGCCGGCTTGACGTAATCGCCGCCGTCGACGTAGGTGTGCCCAATATTCAATTCGCCGATCATTTCGGTGAGAATATAGGTCAAATCGGAGCGGTGGGCGACGTATGGGAGAAGCGAACGATATTGATTTCCAACGGCGTCCCAATCGAGACCGTGCATATTCTTAACGTAGAAGTAATCGCGGAACCGCCGCCAGACTTCTTCAAAGACTTCGTTCCATTCTTGTCGCGGGTTGACGTCGCAGTACATTTGATCGGTCGGGAAGACGCGGGAATCGCCGCTCCTGGCGCCGACGTCGTACATGCGGAACCCGGCTTTGTGCGTCAGTAATTTCTTACCGTCGGCGGAGAGGGAATATCCGCTGAAATCTTCAAAGAACGTGTTCAGTTCGAGCTTTTTCAGATCGAACGACTTCAACGCCGGCGCTCCGTTGCGATCGCGACCGTAAAATTCTTCCGGCTCTTGGACAAAGAAGAGGAAGTCGCCGGCGCAAGAGAGGTCGGAGTAGTTTTCCGAGGGAATCGGCAGTCGAACGACGCGGCTTTCAAGTCCGTCAAAGTCGATCTTTTTGCGCTCTTCCGCTTTCTTTTCTTCGGACTTCTCGTCTTTCTCTTCGGTCTTGGCTTCGGCGCTTTCGCCAGTTTCCGGCGCTTCGTCGCTCTTCGCAACGAAGATGTTGTCGACGTCTTTACGGAGCGCTAACGCGAAAATTCCGTTGAAGCGATCGCCGGCAAAGTTCCATTCGACGGAACTGAACTGCGGGTAGAACTCGCGCTGACCGATGAAGAAGAGCCAATTGCCGTCGGTCGACCACGCAGGCGAGAAATTATTGAACATCGGGTCGGTAACGCGTTTCGACGTCTTGGTTTCCTTTTCCCAGACGTAAACGGCTGTGTACTCGGAGCTTTCGCCGAGTTCGTAAGCGAGATACTCTCCGTCGGGGGACCAGGCGGCGCCGGGGAACCCGCCGAACTTATCGCGCGCGACTTCAATCAATTCCGCAGCTTGCGGCGGTTGATTCGGGTCGTCGTAATTGAGCGTCAGGACGTAGAGGCGATTCATCGCGTCGCGGAAAGAGAGCGCTTTGCCGTTCGGCGCCCACTGAAGCGAATCGATCTTCGCACGGAGCGAATTCGTCAGGCAGACCTTCTCGCGCTCGCCTTTCTGATCGACAACCCAAACTTGGTCTTCGCCGGTTTCGTCGGAAATGAAGGCGATCCAGCGGCCGTCGTTCGACCAGATCGGGGAACGTTCGTGAGCGTTGGAACTGTTCGTCAGGTTGCGAACGAGTCCGTTCTCTTGCGGAACGGTAAAGATATCGCCGCGAGCGGTAAAGAGGGCGCGCTTGCCTTCCGGGCTCAGACCGTAAGATTCCATATTCTGTTGCGCTTGGACGCGAGTCGGACGCGCGGCGAGACCGTCGTGCGGAACCGTGATTTCAAGTTCGCGCGTTTCCCCGGACTGCGCGTTGTAGACGCGCAACGACCCGGCGTACTCGTAAACGATCTGCTCTTGACCGTCGGACGACGCCCAGCGAACGTCCCAATCGGTCGATTCGGTGATCTTCTTAACCGGCGCGTCGCCGTCTTCAGAATCGTATCGATAGAGATTCATCGTCCCGTCGCGGTCGGAGACGAAGTATACTTTATCCCCTACCCACATCGGATCGCGATCCGTACGCGGGGTCGTCGGAATTTCGGAAAATTCTTTCGAGCCGAGATCGTAGATTAAAAGGTATTGCGCCCAACCGCCTTCGTAACGCTTCCAATGTCGGAAATCGCGGAAGAGCGGCGAATAGACGAGTTTCGAGCCGTCGGCGGAAAGATCGCCGGCGCCGGCGACCGGAACGCCGATCTTCGTCGGAAGCCCGCCGTTAAGCGGCGCGAGATAAATATTCGTGAGCGAATCGACTTCGTCGGAATCCCGCTTCGAACGGAAAAGAACGTTTTGACCGTCGGGTGTCCACCCGAGCGTTTGAGCGTCGACGCCGTGTCGCGGAGCGCCCATCGTGGTCGGATAATACGTGAGTCGACGCGGTTCGCCGCCTTGCGACGGGATAACGTAGACTTGGTCGTCGCCGTCGTACTGACCGGTAAACGCGATCATGCTACCGTCAGGAGAGAACTTCGGGAACTGTTCCAAGCCGGGATGCGCCGTGAGTCGAACGACGTTTTGACCGTCGAAATCGCTCTTCCAAAGGTCGCCTGCATAGCAGAAAACGACCTGATTTTGCCACACGTCTGGATAACGTAATAATTTCGTCGGACTAGCGGCGGGGGCTTGTGCTTCGTCGGCGCGCATGGCGTCGCTGGAAACCGCGCACGCCAACAGCGCGAGCGCCGCTGAAACGAGAAAACGTCCTCTCATAACTAACTCCTAAACAAAGATCGTCGACGAATCGACGTCAACTACGCGCGCAAAACGACGAGCGCCGATTTGCGCGTCCAATCTCAAATTCAGACGCAAAAACGCCTTTTCCTTCGCAACGATCACACAAAATGCTGATTCTGCGCAATATCGTTAAAGAAGGCGGTATAGGCATATTGTAAGGCAAAAAGAAAAAAGATAAAGTAACGAATCGGCCAAAACGGCATTTTTTAAAATAACGCCCCATTTTATCGTCTTAATGAGAGAAAAAGAGACGGCGCAAGCTGAGTGATTCCGTCTCTCGCGTTGTCCGGCTCTACTTCGGGGTCAGACAATTCCTCCAAGATCGATTTTGCGAAACGCGAGACGTCAATCTCGGAACCAACTTGCCGTCTAACGACGTCGTCGAAAATCGACAGCCAAAAGGGCGGCTCATACGCGCGTTTCATGAGGTCAAAATCGCACGCTCCGAAAACGTCGGACGAAAAAAAAGGGCTTTCGCGATTGACTGCGAAAACCCCTCAAGGCGTCTCAAAAGATCGCCAATTTTGCGCGCGCGACGATTAAAACAGCGAACTAAAACGTCGGCGGTTCAGAACCGTACCACTCCCTCTCGGCGTCCGCCACAACTTCTTCACAGACGTCGGCCGGAGTGACGAAGCCCGTCTTGACGTCGTTGACTTTTGCCTTAATCAAGCCAATAAACAGATCGTGCCTATCGTAGACAGACCCACCGCTATCGCCGCTTTCTACGTGTTCGTTTAACTGATAGAGGTGAAGATCGACGTTCATAGCGACCTCGCGGTAGAAAAGATTCTTGAGATCTTCGCGCCCTC
>ONGM01000193.1 GCA_900317365.1 uncultured Planctomycetota bacterium | reverse complement strand
CGCGACCTACTACTGGCGCGTCCGCGCGATCGGCGACGGCGACTCCTACCTGACCTCCGCCTACACCGCGACGCGCTCCGTTAAGCCGCGCCAGAAACTCGCGACCCCTGCGAACGAAGAATACGCGGCGTCCGCGAACTCGATTACCGCGACCTGGGACCTCGTACCGAACGCCTCCGCCTATCGCATTATGTATAAACCGTCAGGCGGCTCCTACGTTACCGTCGACGTCGACGACCCGACGGCGACGAGCTATACGATCTCCGGGCTAACGAAAAACGTGTCCTACGTCCTCAAAATCGCGGCGATCGGAGACGGATTCGACTACTCCTCCTCCGCGTACACCGCTTTAACCGCCGTTACGACCGAAGGCGGCCCGACGACGCTCAAAACGCCGACCGTTACCCTCGCGTCGACCGCCTCGACCGTTACCGTCAACTGGAACGCCGTGCCGAACGCCAAAAGTTACGTCGTTCTCTTCGACGGAACGGAGTACGGCGCCGCGACGCCGGGATACAAGTTCTCATTCCAAACGCCGAAACAGTCGCACACGATTCAGGTGCGCGCGATCGGCGACGGAACCAACTATCTCAACTCCGCGTATTCGACGGCGAAGTCGATTTCCACGACGTCCCTCGACGCGCTAAACGCCCCGACGCCGCGCGTTCAAAACATAACGGCGTCGTCGATCTCCGTCTCATGGAGCGCGATCAACGGCGCCGCCGGGTACCAGATCGCGTACGCTCCGGCGTCAGGTTCCGAAGGCGGCTACGTCGTCGCCACGCTCGGCGCCGGAACAACGTCGTACGTCTTCACGGGACTCGCCCCATCAAAAGATTTCATCATTTCAGTTCGAACCCTCGGCGACGGGCTTGAAACGACCTCGTCTGAATACGAGAAATTCCTCTTCGCGTCGACGGTCGACACGACCTCCGCGCTCGCGATGGACGAAGAATGGTTCCAAGAGGAAGAATGGTTCGAAGAACTCGACGACAATTTCGACCTTCTCGCCGAAAACCTACTCAACGCGTAGCGATTTTTCGTCAAACCGCGTCGTCGCGCGCGCGCATGGGAAAACGCGCGACGACGCCCTTGCCTCGCTAAGAACGCCGCCGTTTCAATCGGTTGACGCCAAAGAAAGAGAACGCCGCGTATCGCGCCGACGTTCTCTTTTTTTCTTATCCTCTTTCCGACTTTCTGAAACGCAAAATCATTCGTCCAACGCCGACGATCAACCTTGCGGTCGTTATTTCCATCGTCCTCGAAACGACGCGACCCGGATTTTTGGAATCGATTCTCTTCAGATCGGCGCTCCGTGAAAAACGCGTGTTCGGCGCTCATTCTCAAATTTTTGCTAAAAAAAACCGCCGAACGCTTGTCATGTAGCCGAGTCTCGTGGTACGATAGAGGAATCGACGTTAAAAGTTTCGCAAAATATCGTCTTTCGACGACAAATGGACGTTAGGAGTCTTGGCGACGGGAACGACAGAATATGGCAAAGAATGAAATCGCGTGGGGGATCGACGTTGGGGTCGCGTCGTTGAAGGCGTTGCGTTGCCGCCGGGGAAGCGCCCCGGGGTCTCTCGAAATTTTGCAGTTCGAACAGATCGAACACCGCAAATTCCTCACGGCGCCCGGCGCCGACGCCGACGAAATTTTTGCCGAAACGTTGACGCGATTTCTGGCGCGCAATAAGGTTAAAGGCGAGAAAATCGCAATTTCCGTTCCGGATCGATACGTCGTGCAGCGGTATTTCTCGTTGCCGCCGACAGAACCGAAAAAGATCGACGATCAGGTTAAAAGCGAAGTCATTCGGCTCTTTTCCACTGAACTCGACGCGCTTCTGAACAACCTCCTCGACGAGCTTCTTTGGGATTACCGCCAGATCGGCGCCGCGCCCGAGAAGGACTCCGCGCGCGATCTAAACGTCTTCGCTAGCGTCATGAAGCGCAAAGACGCAAAGCGCGCGATCAAACGCTATGCGTCCGCAGGAATCGACGTCGATTGCATACAGGCGGAAACGCTCGCTATTTACAACGCGTTTCTTTACGAGCGTTACGACGACGAATTATGGCGAAAAGATCCTGCGGAAACGAACGATTACGACGCGATCTTGTGCGTCGGAACGACCGATTCCAAACTTCTGATTACGAACGGCGTCTCGCTCTGGACTCGAATTATTCCAATCGGCGGAAACTCGTTCACCAGAGAATTGGCAAAAACGCGAAAGATCTCCAACAAAGAAGCGGAACGCCTCAAGCGCGAAGTCGCTCAAGCCGCCGATCCGAAAGCGATCGTACTCGATATGAAGCCGATCTTTGGCGACATGCTCTCTGAAGTTTACCGCGCGATCAAGTCTTATCGCAAGCTCAACGCTCAAGCGAATATTCGCCGCGTTTACACGCTCGGCGCAACGATGAAATTGCCCGGTCTCCAACGATTTCTCGCCAAGAGTCTCGGGTACGACGTCGTCGGATTCTCGCCCGTTAAACGATTCGTCGGAAGCGTCTTTTCGAGCGATCGATTTCAAAAAGTCGCCTCGTCCTTCGGCGCCGCGTACGGACTCGCTCTCCTGGCGCTCGACGCCGCGCCTCTCGATATCAACCTGATTTCTCGCAACGTCCTGAAAGGTCGACGAAACGTTCAAAAAAAAACTGAGAGTTTTTGGAACGTCGACTTAATTGAAGTCGTTAAAGATCGACTAATGCGGTCGCAAGATCAAAGGTCGAACGAGTCTGAAGCGCCTGTTAAGGAAGCGCCTATTAAGAAGGAACCAATCGCAGAAAACGCCGGCGTCAAAGCGACCCCGCCAAAAGAAAAAAACATTACGACGGAAGACCGTAATGAAGACCGTCCAAGCCAAAACGGCGAGGAAGTCCTTACTTCGGACGAAATCTTTGTTACGTTCGCCCATTTCAACCCTTCCAAAGACGCTCCCGACTTAGTAAAGGTAGCGGTAGAGAACGCGATTGACCTAGTTGAGAAATCGGGGGAGTCGCGCGACGATTCAATAAATCGATCGCCGCTCCCATCCGACTCCGGCGTCGTCTCTGAAAAGAACGCCAAAGAGAACTCCGAGTCTGTCGAAATAGTCTCCAACGAATTTGTCGACGACGCCGCAAACGCCTCCGACTCAGAACTTGCGAGCGATGAAATCGGCGCCGCTCCGGAGGAGCCGACCTCGTCCTCGTCCAAAGCGCTCGAATCGGCGGAGGAGTCTTCCGAAGTCAGACAAGACGCCGAATCCGACGATCGTTCTCTAAGCTCAAGTTTCTTCGAAACACTGATCGCCGACGTCAAGCCAAGCGATTCGGAAGAAGGAATTGCTCCGACGTCAGACCCCGACGTCGCCCCCGCCGACAAAGGCGAGCCTGAACCAGACGACGCCCCGATCGACGCCGAACAGGAATCCCCCGCCCCCGCCGACGAAGGCGAGCCTGAACCCGACGACGCCCTGACCGACGCCGAGCAAGAATCCCCCGCCCCCGCCGACGAAGGCGAGCCTGAACCCGACTTCTCATTCCTCAACGACAACGCGCCGGAGTCGCTCGACGTGTCCTACGAAGGCGAGCCTGAGCTCGACTTCTCGTTCCTCAACGACGACGCGCCGGAGTCGCCCGACGTGTCCGACGAAGGCGAGGCTGAGCTCGACTTCTCATTCCTCAACGACGACGCGCCGGACTCGCCTGTCGCCTCCGACGAAGGCGTCGCGGAGACTGGGGATAGCCTCCCCGCGCCTGACGGCGCCTGCCTAAGCGATGACGACGCGCCGGAGTTGCCTGTCGCCGCCGACGAAGGCGACGCTGAGACTGAGGATAGCCTCCCCGCGCCTGACGGCGCCTGCCTGGACGACGACGACGCGCCGGACTCGCCTGTCGCCTCCGACGAAGGCGACGCGGAGACTGGGGATAGCCTCCCCGCGCCTGACGGCGCCTGCCTGGACGGCGACGACGCGCCAGAGTCGCCTGTCG
>ONGM01000099.1 GCA_900317365.1 uncultured Planctomycetota bacterium | reverse complement strand
GCGCGCGCGCTTTGCGTGAACAACGAGTCGTGCTCTCCGGAGAAGAAAGAGAACCTTCAGAACGAGGGTGAGCGAATCGTTCTGCAATTTTTGGAACGGATACCGGAGCTTCGCGTAGCGCTTTCGAAAGACGTGGAAGCGGCGATCAAAGGGGACCCGGCGTGCAAGTCGACGGACGAAGTCGTCTTTTGCTATCCGGGCTTCGACGCGATCGCGGTCTATCGAGTCGCGCGCGTGTTCTGGGAGCTTGGCGTTCCGCTCGTTCCACGCATTATGACGGAGATCGCGCACTCGCGCACCGGGGTCGACATTCACCCGGGGGCGAAGATCGGATCGTACTTCTTCATCGACCACGGGACGGGCGTCGTTATCGGGGAGACGTGCGAAATCGGCGATTGGGTGAAACTTTATCAAGGGGTTACGCTTGGCGCGCTGAGTTTTCCGAAGGACGAGCGCGGCGAACTCGTTCGGGGGACGAAGCGTCATCCGACGCTCGAGGACAATACGATCGTTTACGCGAACGCGACGGTTTTAGGAGGCGACGTCGTAATCGGCAAAGGTTCGACGATCGGCTCGAGCGCGTGGATAACAAAGTCCGTCGCGCCGGGTTCGATCGTTCTTTTGGAGGAGCCGAAGCACGTAACGCGCACGCGCCGGTGAGCCGCGCGCGTCGGTCGAATGGCGCGCGATTAGAAATTAGACGATGCTAATCTTAGAAAAAACGCGCGTTTTTGACTTTTTTGCCGATCAAAGACTCTTGAAAGATCGTCGAATTGCCGTTAATATAACGCAAGCGTCGCATGCAAGAGCGACGTTTGACTTTTAGAATTTAAGAACCGTTTTGTTCGCAACGTAGGGACGCGCGGTCGACTTTTTTCGCGAATTGTCGACGGAGAAGCGCGTCGCGCGTTACCGGACGCATTTTGGAGACAGAAATGGCTGCTATCGTTGATAAAGATACCTGCGTCGGTTGCGGCGCTTGCGTGGACGCTTGTCCTTGTTCCTGCATTGAAATCGTAGACGACAAAGCGACGATCGGCGACGATTGCGCGAGCTGCGGCGCGTGCGCCGACGGATGCCCGGCCGGCGCCATCACGGTCGAATAATCGCCGACCGCGCTCTCGCTTTGACGGAGACGACGTCGCCGACGTTCCACTTCCCCGGCGACGTTTCGCGGTTCTTACGACTTCCGCGCCAAGCGCGCGGCGTTGACCGCAAGTCTGCGTCGAGCGACGTCTATATGGCTTCTCGAGAATAAACGTTATGTTACCTCAGGGCGATTCTGAATCCTTTTCTAATCGTAGCGGCGCATTTTCTGCGACCGACGCGAATATCTTCAAAAGTAAGGACATTGACGAGGACGAGCGTTTGCGCGCGTCCGCCGAGTCGATCTACGATCGTAAATACGCGGAAGCGGAACTTATCGTCGACAACGCGGATCAAGTTGAGTCGATTCTTGCCTCCGCAAAAAATTGGGTGCGAAGATTTACGAGAAAACTCACGCCCGACGCTTACGAAAGTCTGACCACGATCATTCGTATGCTCAAATTGACGATGACCGGCGAGTATCAAGGAGTCGATAAAAAGACGCTCGCGTGCATTATCGCCGCGATCGTCTATTGCGTGTCGCCGATCGACGCCATTCCCGACGTTATTCCCGGTATCGGACTCATGGACGACTTCTTTGTTCTCTCGACGACGATGCGTCAAATCGCGAAAGAATTAAAGAACTTTCGCGGGTGGGAACGTCTTTCCGCCGCAAAGAACGCGCTCTCCATCTATCTTCCGAATTTTAACGAGATCAAATTGGCGCTCGTGTGCCCCGGATGGATGACGGAGAACGATTCCGGAGACGAAATCGAAGAGATTCTTTCCCCGATCTTTCCGAACGCGCGCTTTGAATTCTTCCGCTGGAAATCGAACGTCGGTTGGACGGAAGCGCGCGATTACGTCGACGCGGAAAGCGCGTCGCAACTTCTTGACACGTTGCGCGACTCCGGGGTCGAACTCTCGAACGTCGCGTTGTTTGGCCATTCTCTCGGCGCGCGAATGGCGGTTCGCGCGCTTGCGGCGCTCGCGGACGAGCCGGAGAAGAAGGGTCTGTGGTCGCGCAAGCCGACGAACCGCGTCGCGCAGGCGTTTCTCATGGGCGCGGCGATTAACGCCGACGATCCGGACATTCCCAAAGCGGCGCTTGCGACGATTTCGCCGCTCTGCAATTTTTACAATCGGTCCGATCGCGCGCTGAGTTATTTTTACCGATTCGCGGAGCAGTCGAACGCGTTGGGATTAACGGGGCGCGAAACGGCGTGCGAACATTACGCCGACTGCGTCGTCTCCGAACTCGACGAATACGTTCTCGACGTCGCCGACAACGTTCTCCGCGTCCTCTCAATGACGAATCCGAAGACAATCGCGTCGCAACTCGCGATCTTCGACGCCGTCTCGGCGGGAATACCGGCGTACATGAAACATCAATTTTCCCTTTACGCGGAGTTCTTCCGCGATTCCATGCGGCTCGTTCCGTCGCGCTAATCCCGACCCGCTAATCCCGTCGCGCCTGTCCCCTTCGGAAACCGCGCCGACCGTTTTTTCGAGCGCCGGTCGGACGTCAAGGCATAAGAAAACCCCGCCGTATCGCGCGAAGCGTTGCGGCGGGGTTCTTTGTTCTTGCGCGCGCGTTATTTCGCGACCGCTCTTGCGCCGGAGCCGTCGACGATTCCTCCGACGTACTGACCGGGGAAGAATCTCGATTCTCGGCGAGGCGCGGGCGTTTGCGCGTTCCGCGCTTTTTGATTATTCTGAGCGTTTCCGCTATTCTGCGCGTTTTGGGCGCTTTGCGCGCTTCTGTTGTTCTGCGCGTTCCGATTATTTTGCGCGTTGGCGCTCGTCGCCGGGCCGCTCGTTATGGACGCGTCTGCGGCGGCGTTGTCGACGTAAAGCGACCGCGCGGTTCCCTCGGCAGGCTCTTCAACGGCGCGCGCGAGCGCTATGTTTTTAAGGGAAATCGGTTCGCGTTCTTTGTACGCGGTTTCGATTTCATTGGCGGTCGGCGCTTTTCCGCCGGTCGTCGGCGCGTTCAACGCTGGCGCGTTCAACGCTGGCGCGTTCGTCGCAGGCGCGTTCGTCGCAGGCGCGCTCGGCGCGTTGGGAACGGTCGTTTCGGCGTTTGCTTTCGGCGACTCGGCGGGCGGAAGAGGCGTGGCGAAGTTTCGAGACGATCTCGGCGAGGCGAACGTCGGCGCTTGATCTACCGTCGTCGCATTGTCCGTCGTTGAATTGTCGGAACGAGTCGTTTCGTCGCTCGGTAGGTCTTCCGGGGAGGCGAACCCGAAGAGTCCGCCGAGGGCGCGCAATTCGTTAGGCAAAGGCGCCGAGCTGGAGTCGTAGGTCGGCGAATCGAAATGAAGATATCTCGATTCGTTCGACTCCGCCGCGTCCGATTCCGCTACGTTCGAGCCGAGTTGATTCGGCGCGGGCGCAACGGACAGGTAGCGCGGCGTAGGACTCGCGGAAGGCGCGCCGACGACCGAGTCGTTCGCGCCGGAGGGAAACGCCGGCTCTTGAACGTAATCGGGGCTGTTCGAGTTCGGAACGTACTTTTGCGCGTCGTTCGACGAATCGAACGCGATCGCGTTCGGAAAAGCGTCGGAAGGCATAGTCGAACCGGGGGACGTAACGGTCGCGCGCGCCGAGGAAATCGGCGAATTGGCTTGAGGCGCGTCCGGAGGAAGCGGCGCAGGCTCCTGAACCGGATCTTTCTGAGTCGAGTCTTGCCCGCGAACGTCCGTGTCGTTGCAGGAACCGCCGCCAAAAAGACAACTCTTCTTAGCGCCGCCTGTCGTTTGACACCCGACGAGCGCAACGCAGAGCGCAACGAGAAGCGCAAAGCGCGCCGCGCGCGTTGAAAAAACGCTTTGACGTTGGTCAGAACAGAACGTGATTCTATTATTCATGTTTCTTTCCTAGTTTAGCCCAATACGCGCTTTTACTCGTCTTCAATCGACGTCATGCTAACGTCTGCGTAAACGTTACAAAGCGCGTCCCTGTCATTGTACGCGAATTACAGAAAATATCGAAACCGTATCTTTAAAGTATTCTTCTTTTTTTTCTCATATCCTCAAAAGCGGGCGTCGGTTGTAACGATTATAACGATTGTTCCAACGATGTAAATTTAAACGTTCGCATTCTGAAGCGTCTGCTTTTCTATTGCTGAAACAAAGCGTTTTTGAGTCGCAATCGTTACAACCGCACTTCGTGTTACATTGCGCGCAAGAGGATAGTAGTCGGCGGCATTTCGGCGCGGAGTCTTCTTTTTGTTCAAAAAGGGATTTCGCGCAAGTCGATTTAATGACTCGGAGGCGGAACGTTCTATTGGAACGTTCCCGCAGGAGTTTGCGTTTTCTTGACGCGCTTCGTCGACGTATGCGTTGTTGACGTATGCGCCGTCGACGCGTTGCAAGGATTCGCCGTCTCCCCAAGACTTCGCAAATTTACTTGCGTCGCTAATTTGTCGCGTCGTTAAACTTTGTTTAACCGGCGTTTGTCGTCGCTTTGCGCCGCCGACTTGAGCTTTTTTCCCGTTTTTGTTGGAAAATCGTCTCGAGTTCTGCGTAATGTAATGACGTCGCCTGAGTCATATTCAAGGCGTTATCCAGCGCAAATTAGCTCGCGCGTCGCTACGTGGACGGACGCCTTAAACGTAGCGTCGATTTCCGTCGTTCCCGGACTTCCCTTTCCGAACGACTTCGCGATACGCAATACAAGAAGTACGAGAAGGAGCAGTTACTGTGCTTGTTTTATCAAGATATAAGGATCAGAGCATTTACATTGGCGACGACATTGTCGTTACGATCGTAGACGTTCGCGGCGATCGAATTCGACTTGGCATCGAAGCGCCGTCAAACGTCCCCGTTCATCGCCAAGAGATTTACGAGGCGATCAAACGGGAACAGCGCGAAGAACGCGTCTCCGAACGATCGTGCGGCTTCGACGAGGACGATTCGAGATCGAGAACGTTGAGTTCCGCCGATTTTGAGCTCCATCTGCGCTGACGCCACGCGCGTTCGCGCGCTCGACGATCACATGAAAACGCGACGCTCACACGGTCGCGTTTTCTTGTTTCTTGACCCTTGCAACATTAGCGCACGTCGCGGATTTTCCATGGACAAACTAACGAAAACGTCTTTGAACTTCTACTTGTCGGAATACCTCGCCGACTTGAAGCGCGCCGGAGTCAAAGACCTCGCATTCGACTCCCAGATCGCGCCGCCGGACGATTCCGCGCCCTCGCCTGCGAAGCCGGTCGCCTCGCGCGCGACGTCGTACCGCGCGGTTCCCCAATCTTCGCAGACGGCGCAGGCTTTGCCGCCTCGCTCGACCGCCGCCGAACGCGCCGCGCGGGCCGAAACGCCGACGCGACGCGAAGTCCCACGCGCGCCTAACCTCGCGCCGACACTCGCGCCACCCCTGGCGAACGACGATCCCGAACTCGCCGAGCGCGTCGATCAGTTGAAGACGATCGCAAGCGAAGTCGCCCGATGTCAGTTGTGCGCCGAACTCGTCGCGAATCGCACTCAGACCGTCTTTGGTTCCGGCGATCCGCGCGCGCGACTGCTCTTTCTCGGCGAAGGGCCCGGCGCAGAAGAAGATTTGCGCGGCGAACCGTTCGTCGGAAGAAGCGGAAAACTACTCACCGACATGATCGAAAAAGGAATGGGGATTCCGCGCTCGTCCGTCTTTATCTGCAACGTCGTGCGATGCCGCCCGCCGGGGAACAGGAACCCGACGGACGACGAGGCGGAAGCGTGCCGACCCTTTCTTGACGCCACGTTCAACGTCGTGAAGCCGCAGTTCGTCTGCTGCCTCGGATCGATCGCCGCGACGAACCTTTTAGGCGTTAAGACGTCGCTCGGGAGCTTGCGCGGCGTCGTTCACGACTATCGCGGCGCGAAGGTCGTATGCACGTATCATCCCGCTTATCTTCTGCGAAATCCCGGCGCCAAGAAGGACGCGTGGCTGGATTTGCAACTTCTTATGCGCGAAATGGGTCTGGAAACGCCGCGAAAGTAGCGCGAGAACGATCTTTCGACTAAATTTTCGACCGTTTCGATCTTGCCCCCTTTTCGGTTTGATTTTCGCGTGTATAATGGCGAAAATCATAGAAGCGCGTCGCGCGCTTGCGCGCGTCGACGGCGAACTCGGCTTTTGTAGTCGAGCGCTAATTAGAACGAATCGAGCGCGACGCTCGCGCGCGCGTTCCGATCGGTTTGCGCACGGAAGAATCGCGAATTGCGTCGGAATTTGTAACTAAGGAGATTTAACTATGGCGAAACCCGGCAGAACCGTTAAAAAGGCGAACCACGGCAAACGTCCTGCGAACGCGAAAGCGCGTCGCGCGAAGCGCCGAATCGTCAAGACCTGATAGCGCGTGAATCGCTATAGGCTTTTTATATGCGCGATCCGGCGTTTTTACGCTATGGTCGCGCTTTTTATTTACGCCGACTTCTTTGCAAGGACGCTTCCATGATCAAAAAACCGTTTATTGTCGATCCGTCCTTATACGACGAATCGAAGCCGATCGCGACGATCGAAGATATTCGCAAATACAATCGTCAACGCTATGAAATGGAGCAGTTGACCGGTATCTTGTACGACAATTTCGAAGAGAAGAAGTGCGTCGGATACAAAGACATGACCGATTCCGAGTTCTGGATTCGCGGTCATATGCCGAATTTCCCGTTGACCCCCGGCGTCGTTCTTTGCGAAGTCGCCGCTCAGATGGCGAGCTATTTCACGACGAAACACAATATGTTCAACAATGCGGTCATGGGCTTCGCCGGACTCGACGAAGTTAAGTTTCGCGGCATGGTTCGACCCGGCGATCGCGTGATTATCCAGTCGGAAATGCTGAAATGGCGCAAAATCCTGATCACGGCGAGTTTTATGTGCATTGTCAACGACAATATCGTCTGCGAAGGAGTCTTGAAAGGCGTTCCGTTGCCGATTGAAGGCTGAGTGAAGGCTGAGAGTCGCCGCGCTGATCGGAGTCGGATCGCAAGATCGGATCGCAACGCAGATCGCGTCGTTATCGAGAGAATTGAGGAGTCGTTATGCCGCGCCGTTCTTTACCGAAAATTCAGGGCAATCTTGATCTTTCGCGCTATTTCATTCCGATGGAATTGGAATTTGCCGATTCGCGCGTCGATCCGGAGACGGCTGCGCTCGCGACTCCCGGCGACGGCGCCGATAAGGTCGCGCGCGTTCCGTACGCCGAGTTTGCCAATTTGACCGGCGACGAGCTTGCGATCAAATTGTTCGGACGCGTCGCTCCGTTGGAATTCGAAATCGGGTCCGGCAAGGGACTCTTTATTAGTCGCGAAGCGAGTCGTCGACCGGATCGAAATTTTCTCGGCGTCGAAATTGCCTATCGCTACGCCCTCATTTCCGCGACTCGACTCGCAAAGAAAGGCGTCGCAAACGGCGTCATGATGAACGCGGACGCCGCGAAAGTTCTCCGCGACGTCGTGCCGACGAACTCGCTCGCCGCCGCGCATATCTATTTTCCCGACCCATGGTGGAAGAAATCGCACCGCAAACGCCGCATCGTTCGACCCGACGTCGTCCGAATGATTGAAGAGCGCCTGATTCCCGGCGGAATTCTGCACTTCTGGACCGACGTTCAAGAGTATTTCGAGTCCGGCGTCGAGATTATCAAACTGTCGACGAATCTGCGCGGGCCGTTCAGCGTGATCTGCGATCAGACGCTCGACGGACATTCCGACCTCGATTTCCACTCACACTTCGAACGACGCGCGAGACTCGGGGAGACGCCTGTCTGGCGCTCGTACTTCGTTAAACCGCGATAGCGACGCCGCGCAGGACCGCTTCAACGCCTCCGCGCCCCCTAAGAACAACCCCCTACGACAATGCGAAACGCGTCGTCGTAGGGGGCTTTTTTAGGCGCTTGCTTTGCGGAAGCGCCGGATTCTCGCCTCGCTTCCCAATGCGCGCGGCGAAGGCGGCGCTTCGCCGTTATCGTTGTTGCTTCCACCGCCGACGTTCGCGGTCGTCGCTCGTTTGTTTCTGCGGGGCAGGGAGCAGGTGGAAGGCGTTTTCGCCGAAGCGTTCTTCGATACGGCGGCGCATTTCGCTCGTTAGGTTAATTTTAAATTCGGGGCACCTGAAGGTGGCGCGCGCGCCGTTCTTCATATTGACCCAAATTTCTAAATCGGAGCCTTGCGCCATACCGTCTCGCCCGTTTCGGTACGTCTTAACGACGTCGTAGAGCGTTTTGATTTCGTCGCCGCGCACTTCGGATTCTTCGAGAATGATCGCGACGCCGCGCGACAGTTCCTTCGTCGCGTTTTCCAACGGAATGATTTGATCGACGAAGAACGTCGTTTCGATTTCGCGCTCTCCCTCCTCGTTTTCAAAGGAGGACTCTTTCTTATCGATTCTTCCGCGCAAAAAGAGCACGGCTTCGTTTTTCAAAAGCGAGCCGTATTTTTCATACGCGTCGGCCCACAGCGCGCATCGCACGCTCGAATCTAAGTCTTCGATTTGGAAGAACGCGAACGTGCTGGGTCGTCCGGGCTTCGGATTGCGCGAGTTCATGACTTTGACGTCGGAAATTGCGCCGCCGATCGTGGCGTTCGCGCGATTCGCCATTTCGGGAATCTTCGCCGTCGACGTGGCAAAGAGCCTGAGCGTCGAACGAATATTTCCGAGCGGATGGGACGTTACGTAGTATCCCATGACCTCTTTCTCAAACGCGGCGCGCTCTTTTTCCGACCATTCTTCGACGTCCGGCAATCCCTGGTCTTCCGCGCTCTCCTTCTCTTCTTGCGCGCCGGCGACCGCGCCGAAAAGACTCAGTTGCCCTCGGTCCCGGTCGTGCGCCGCCTGTTGCGAACTCTTGATCGCTTTGTCGACCGCCATCATGAGTTGCGCGCGCTTGCCGAACGCGTCGAACGCGCCGCACTTAATGAGCGATTCGACCGCCGCGCGGTTCACTAACTTCGTGTTCACGCGCTGGTAGAAATCGAAGAAGCTCGTGAACGGCCCCCCTTCGTTGCGCGCGCGCTCGATCTCCAGCGCCGCGTCTTCCCCGCACGATTTCACGGCGGTTAATCCGAAATAGATCTTGCCGTCTTGCACGCGGTATTTCGCGTTGCAAAGATTGATATTCGGCGGCACGACTTCGACTCCCATGCGCGCGCAGTCGTCGACGTGCTCGACCGTTTTGTCGCGCTTGGTGAAGTTGCGTCCGGAAATGTCGCCGCATAAGAGCGCCGCCATGAACTCCGCCGGATAATGCGCCTTTAAATACGCGGTCGTGTACGCCACGTTCGCGTACGCCGTCGAGTGCGATTTGTTAAAACCGTATCCGGCGAATTTCTTAATCAGCTCGAAGAGTTCCTGCGCCTTCTCCGCCGTCAGTCCGTTTTCCTGCGCCCCTTTGACGAAATCCTCGTTGAATTTCGCGATCTTTTCGTGCTTCTTCTTACTGATCGCCTTAATGCACGTGTACGAACTCGAAAGCGGAATGCGACCGAGCTTATTGAGAATGCGCATGATCTGCTCTTGATAGACCATGACGCCGTGCGTTTCTTCGAGAACCTCTTTGAGCACCGGGTGAAGATACGTCGCCTCCTTGCGGCCGTGCTTAACGTCGACGTATTCGTCGATCATGCCGCCTTCGATCGGACCCGGACGATAGAGCGCGAGCACCGCGATTAGGTCGCGAATATTGTCCGGACGCATATTCATGAGAAGTTTGCGAATCCCGGAGCTTTCGAGCTGGAAGACGCCTTTCGTTTCGCCGCGACAGAGCAACGCGTACGTCTCGGGGTCGTTGGGCGGAAGGTTGTACGGATCGATTTTCTTTCCGGTCGTTTGCTCAATAATGGCGACGGAGTCTGCGAGAATGGAGAGGTTCCTGAGCCCGAGGAAGTCCATTTTGAGCAGACCGGCCTTTTCGACTTCCGCGCCTTGCCATTGCGTAACGACGTCCTCTTTTCCGGTCAGTTTCTGAATCGGGACGAACTCGGTGAGGTCGCGTTGAGCGATAATGACGCCGCACGCGTGCGTTCCGGCGCTTCGAGCGAGTCCTTCGACTTTTCGCGCGTAGTCGACGAGCTCCTTGACGTCGTCGTTCTCTTCGTACATTTTGACGAGTTCGGGACTCTGCTCGAACGCTTTTTTGAGCGTCATTTTCGGCGCGTTCGGAACGAGTTTTGCGACGTCGTTGACGACTTGCAACGGAACGCCGAGCGCGCGGCCGCAGTCTCGAATCGCGAGCTTCGCCGCCATCGTGCCGAAGACGCCGAGTTGCGCGACCTTTTCCGCGCCGTAGTGCTCTTTAACGTAGTCGATAATCTCGCCGCGACGCGACTGCTCGAAGTCGATGTCGATATCGGGCGCTTCGAGTCGGTTTTCGTCGAGAAAACGTTCGAAGAGAAGGTCAAATTCGAGCGGACACACGTGCGATAGGTTGAGCGCGTAGCAAACGAGCGCGCCGACGCCGCTACCGCGCGCGGTGCGGTGGATCCCGCGCGCTTCCGCTTCCCGAACGAAGTCCCAAACGATGAGAAAGTAGTTCGGAAAACCCAGCTTGCTAATGACGCTCAGCTCGCGATCGAGACGCGCCATGACTTCCGGCGTCAGCTCGCCGTTGACCATTCGCTTCGGATTGTTCGCGTAACGACGGCGAAGACCTTCGAGACAAAGTTTGCGCAAGTATTCGTCCGACGTCAGTCCGTCCGGCGGCGTAAAGATCGGGAAGAAGCGTTTGCCGAGTTCAAGATTGAGTTCGCAACGCGCGGCGATTTCGACGGAACGACGCACGGCGTCGGGATCCTGCGGGATCGCCTCGAGCATTTCCCGCCCGCTCTTGAGATAGAACTGGTCGGAATCCATGCGCATTCGATTCGGATCGGTGCGGAACTTGCCGGTATTGATGCAGAGAACGAGATCCTGCGCGTCCGCGTCTTCGTGGAGAACGTAGTGAACGTCGTTCGTCGCGCACGTCGGTATCCCAAGTTCGCGCGCGAGCTCCATCTCCTTTTCGAGCGGAATCTGCTGGTCTTCAAGCCCGTGATTTTGAAGCTCGATATAATAACGGTCGCCGAAGATTTCTTTGTGCCACAGCGCGATCTGCTTCGCCTTCTGGTACGCCTCCGCCCCGCCTCGACCCTTCAAGAGCGTCTTCGCCACCTCGCCCGAAAGACACCCGCTAAGACAGATGAGCCCTTCGTTATATTCCTTAAGCAACTCATGGTCGATTCGCGGCTTGTAGTAGTAGCCTTCAAGGAACGCCAACGAGGAGAGTTTGAGCAGGTTTTTGTATCCTTGCTCGTTCATCGCGAGAAGCGTGAGATGGTACATCGTCTTCTCGGTTTTGTCGAACCGCGAACCGGGCGCAACGTACGCCTCGTATCCGATGATCGGCTTGATTCCGGCGTCGAGCGCCTTTTGATAGAACTCGAGCGCCGCGTACATATTGCCGTGATCCGTAATGGCGAGCGCGGGCATTTCGAGCTCTTTCGCGCGCGCGATGAGCGCTTCGAGCTTGCCGACCCCGTCGAGAAGGGAATAGTGGGAGTGCGTGTGAAGATGAACGAACGGAACCTGCCCCGACGATTCGCGCGAAGATTCGGAGTCTTCTGAGTTCGAGTCGCTGTCCGTCGACGTTTCCGACGACTCGGCGGCGTCTGAGGCGTCGTCTTCGTAATCCTCTTCTTCGAGATCTTCGATAAAACCGTCCAGCCCTTCGAGTTGTTCTTTATCCATTTCAGACCCAATTATTGAACCGCGACGCGAAAAGCGCGCAATGATATATAGACGCTGAACCGCGAATCAACGCGGCGACGCGACGCCGAAAACCTTTGTCGAAAACCTTTGTCATATTCTACGGAAAAGTCGCGCGACGACAAGATCAATTCGCCAAGAATTAGGGAGCGCGGCGCCGAGTCCGCGTCGGCGTTTCGGCGCGATTGGAGGATTCGTATGACCGTTATATTGCAAAAGCTCGACAGTCGGCGTTTGCTTTTTTTGAAAAAAGTTGAAAAAGGGTAAAAAAATCTTGCGAACGACCGGAAAGAGATTAAAATTGTACGATAAGCGTTATTGTAGGATCACGGCGCTAACGCGGTTTTGCGCCGGTTCGGAAACGTTTGACGTGTGAAAAGAGTACGCTCCGCAACGCGACGCCGTAGCGTCGCGCGTTTGTGGAAACAACGATTTTTAGGGTCGTTCCGATAAGATCTCTCCTTATTAACGCAAGATTGGAACTGCGGTCGATAAAAACGGTTGAAAGAACGGCTCGTTCTGTGTAAACTACCTATTGACCCGCGCGTTGCCGCGCGCATCGGTAAAATGATCGAACGACGGCGTTCAAGAGTCGCGCTCATTGCTCGACCCTTGCGTTGACTGCATTAGACTTCCATTCGATCGTTTCAAGAGATTTTTCGGAGAAGAGGAATCAATATAATGAGAAAGCGCCTTTTTATGATATTGCCCGCCGCGATGATCGCGCTAACGTCCTGGTTGGGCGTCTCGGCGGCTCAAGGGGCGGATTCAGAAGTCCCCGTAGAGACGTATCAATTAAGCGACGGAACGAACTGCTTCTTGGTTCCTTTGCAAGCCGAAGAAATTGCTTCGGATTCCGACTACGTCGACGTCGTTGCGCTGATTGATTTTTCCGCGTCTCAATTGAACTCCCAGGTTCGTAAAACGACGCAAGAGACGGTCGCTTCCCTTGTCGCGAACTTGCCGAAAAACGCGCGCGTCCAACTCTTCTCCGTTTCCAACGTAACGGAGCCGATTACCGACGGTTTTCTCGCCGTCGGTTCGAAAGAACTGACCGCCGCCGTGAACGCGCTCGCGAAACGCGACGCTCTCGGCGCCGCAGACCTTGAAGAATCCTTCAAAGTCGCCGTCGACGCGTTCGATTATAACGACGCCGCCGATCGTTCCATCGTCTTCGTCGGCCGCGGCGTGAGCACCGGCGCCGCCTTCAATGAAGAAGTCTTCGAAGAAACCGTCGGGCGCCTGGTCGACGCTCGCGTTCCGGTCAACGCGTACGGCGTTGGCGCGAACGTCAACGAACAAACCCTCGGCGCGCTCGCTAACCGCACCGGCGGGTACGTCGTCGAATCCTCGACCGAAGCGAAAGACGCAGGTAAGGAACTCGCAAAAGCGACGACCGCCTCCGTCTTCTTCCCCGAAGTCGACTCGTTGGATATCGCCGGTTCCGATCTCTATCCGAATCCGCTTCCGCCGATTCGTAGCGATCGCGAAACCTACCTCGTCGGTTCCGCCTCCGAAGAGCTCAAAAATCTCAATATTTCCATTCCCGTCTCGCTCGCCGACGGTCGCGAAGCCGATATCGAATGGAGTCTCGCGCCGCAGAAGTCCTCGAAGAGCAATCAGTACCTCTATCAGCTCGTTCAAGCGGCTCAATCGAACGGCGGGGCAACCCTTTCGATCGCCGGTCGCGCTATGCTGACAGATCAACAGGTCGCGATTAACTCCGCCGTCGATCAGACGCTCGAACTCGCCGAACAAGCGAAAGAAGCCGGCGATACCGCGACCGCCGCGCGTCTTTCCGGACTTGTTCAGGAAGAAGTCGATCTCTCCCTTAACGACGATCAAGACGAACTCGACGCCGAAGTCGCCGACGACACGACCGACGACCAGACCGTTGCGGAGCCTGCTCAAAACGCGCCCGCTACGGAACTTGAAAAACGTTACGCCGCCGCCGAGAGCAAGGATCGTAAAACGAACAATCAAGCGAATCTTCTCGAAGCCGCCGAATCGAACGTCAAAGTCAATTCCGCCGCTGTGAAGACGCACGCTCGCGTCGTCGCTGAAAACGCTCGTAAGAATTCCATGAGCGACCCGGACGGCGAATTGCAACATATTAAGACGGAAATCGAAGCGATTGAAAATAATTCGACGATCTCGCCGGATCTTCGCGCGACCTTGCTGAGCGAACTCGCCGCGACCGGTCGTTTCGTCCGCGCTCAAAAGGAACAACGCGACGTCAACGAACGCGCCGCGCAAGTCAATCAAGCGATCGTCGCGAGCCATGAACGCGCTCGCATCGCCGCTGAAAACGACCAAATTAAGGTCGTCGAAATCATGAAGCGATTTGAATCGCTCGTGAAACAGAGCAAGTACATCCTCGCTGCGGAAGCTGCGAAAGAAGCCGCAGACGTCTCGCCTGACAGCGCGTTGCCGACGCAAGCTTGGAACGTCGTCGTTCTCCACGACGCTCTTACGGAAAATCATTATCTCCGTCACGTTCGTCAAAAGAAATTGCTCGACACGCTCATGTCCGTTGAACGCGCTCACGTTCCGGTCTCCGACGAGCCGCCGATCGCTTATCCCGACCCCGAAGTTTGGGTGAATTTGACGAAAGTCCGCAAAGCGAAGTACGGTCAAGCGAACCTGACCGGTTCTGCGGAAGAACAACGCATCGCGGCCGCGCTTGAAACGAAAGTCGACGTGGAAGGCGGCGAAGACGCCGGTCTCACGCTCACCGACTGGATCGACAGCGTCAAAGAACAACTCCATGAGAAAAACATGGATATCAACGTCGTCTTTGACACGACGAATATCGAAGAGGCCGCCGGCGCGCCGTCGTCCCTCGAAATCAACGAGACGCTCTCCAATATTTCGTTGCGCAAAGCGCTCAAGATCGTCCTTCGTCCCCATGACCTCGCGTTCTGCATTCTGAACGACGCGCTCTACATTACGACGCAAGACGAAATCAAGAACAATCCTGAAATCTCGACGTCGTTGCAACTCTACTCCGTCGGCGACCTCATTATGCAACCGAACCAGAACGGCTCCATGGGCGGCATGGGCGGCGGCATGATGGGCGGCATGGGCGGTATGATGGGCGGCATGGGCGGCGGCATGATGGGCGGCATGGGCGGCTTCGGCGGCGGCATGATGGGCGGCGGTCGCGGCGGCATGTTCTCCGTACCGAACAACAATCGCCAACGCGCCGGCAACGTCGGCGCGGCGAACGACGCCATCCTGAAGAACTTCATCGACGCTCCTGAAGTTCCAGCGGCCGCCGACGGCGGACTCTTCGCGGTTCCTTCGAAGTCGAATAAGACGACGGCGAAACCGGCGACGGCGAAACCGGTCGGAACGCTCGCGCAAGCGCCGGTCGACCTCAATGCAAAATACGACGCTTGGTTCGAAGCGAACGCGCCGAAAGAACCGAGTGAAAACGCCTCCGAAGAAGCGACCGCCGCGTATCAGAAAGAGCGCGAGCGCTTCGCCAACGAACTCGTTATCGAAGCGCAGAAGCTCGTCAATAGCGACGCGAAAGCGGCCGTCGCGTTCCTGAAGTCCGCAATGAGAAACGATTGCGCCGACTCCTGGATGTACGAAGCGCTCGTCGCCGCGTTGATTAAGTCCGACGCTCCTCGTAAAGAAATCGAAAAAGCGGTTCTTTCCGTCGCGGACTTCAACGGCGATCCGCTCGTCCTCATGGGACTCGCCGCCTATCTCGAAAAGATCGGTTCGAAAGAACGCGCTCTCAAGATCTATCGCGACGTCGCGCGCGTCGCGCCGACTCGGCCTGAGCCGTACGTTCGCGGTCTCGCGCTCGCGCAAGAGCTCAACGATGAAGAAGCTCAGAAGTGGGTTACCCTCGGTATCGCCTCCGTCGTGTGGGACGGCAAACTCGTCGAAGACGTTCAACGACCCGGTTACGAACTCGCCGAAGAACTCTACGAACGTATGAAGACCGAAGGTCGCGACGAAGACGCCGAAGCCTATAAAGCGAAATTCGCGGAAGCGACCGTTCGCGACGTCATCGTCGAAATCTCCTGGGCCGGCGACGCCGAAATCGACCTCGCCGTCAAAGAGCCGACGAGCGCCGTGTGCTGGTACGCGCAACGTCGCACCGCCGCCGGCGGAACCCTCCTCGACACGACCAACGACGTCCGTCGCGCGCAAGTCGACCTTCTGAAAGACAAGCGATCGCAAACGTACGTTTGCCCGATGGGCTTCAGCGGTCAATACGATTTCCTCATTAAGAAATCGTGGGGCGACCTCGCGCAAAATAAAGTTACCGTTCTCATCTCCACGAACGTCGGTACGAAGAATCAACATCAGAACCTGATTCCCGTCGAACTCAACGACGAAGGCAAGGCGGAATTCACCGTCGATCTCGCCGAAGGTCGTCGACTCGAAGAGGAAAAAGAAGAGATTCTGAACGCGGCGGCGATGATCGAGCAAATGCAAATTCGCACGAACGCCGAGCTTTCCAAACTCGCGAAAGCGGCTGAAAGTCGCGTCGCTCACAATGAAAGCCGCGCTTCCGGCGACGTCCAAAGCAAGGCGAGCGAATACGCTTCCTCGTACAAACGCCCCGACTCGAAAGAGATCAAAGAGCTTGACGAACCGCAAATCACCTACCTCGAACCGGATCCGGGTTACTATCCGGTCATTAGCACGACGTACACCGGCGCGGGCTTCACGACCTCCGCAGGTATCTCCGGCGACCGACGTTACGTGCTCGTCGCTCCGTCCCCGACCTTCTCGCAACTTCTGAAGATGTTCACGTACAACTCTCAGGACGGCGGTAGCTACGGCGGAAACGGCGGCGGCTACGGCGGCAATAGCGGCGGCTATGGCGGCGGCGGATACGGCGGCGGCATGGGCGGCTATGGCGGCGGCATGATGGGCGGCGGCATGGGCGGCTACGGCGGCGGCATGGGCGGCATGATGGGCGGCGGCATGGGCGGCATGATGGGCGGCATGGGCGGCGGTATGCGCTACTAACCGCGAAGTCGCAACCGCGACGTCTCGCGGTTGCGCGGCGTCTCGCCTCTCTGAATCGACGCTAACGCTCGTATTCTTTATCAAACTTGCGAGGACTCCGTTGACGCGGAGTCCTCTTTTCTTTTTCAGAAAATTTTCTTTTGTTGAAAATTGAACCTCGGCCTTGCCTTCTCTTTTAAAGGCGAGGCGAAAGGCGTCAGACGGATTCGGAGGAAACGTTGCAGGCGCGCGCGAGAAGCGGCTCTTTTCGCAAGATCGTCGTTTTCTCGAACGCACGTCGCCAGCCTGTCAAAGTCCGAACGATTGCGCGCGATCCTTTCGGAGACTCTGGACGAACGATCCTATCGAACTTTTTTGAGATTGTTATTTCTTGACAAAGACGATTTTCGAAGTATATTGAGGGGGGTTGTCGGCGAGACGTCTGTTGGAGAAGTCCGGGCGGCAACCGAAAGATCGACGCCCTCTCTTTTGCATAGTGAAATCGCGGACGCGTTCACTATGGAGCGACCGGGAGAGTGGGCGGAATGGCGGAGCCGCGATTTTTCCGACGCATTGGCGTTTCTGCTTCTGTGGAGTATTGTTTCTTGTTCCGAATGTGGATCGCGTGGCGCCTCTTTCTAAGCTGGGGAACGAAAAGGCGTCAGGCTCGCTTGAAACGCACGTTTGCAAGAACTCGCGCGGCGTCGCGCGCGATCTTTTCGAACGGTTTTGAGCGAGCGCGCCTCGGAGGTTTCCTTATAGGCGAGGCGACGAAGGCGGGGGCGCGCGGAGCGTTTGACAATGCGCGGCAATCGGCGCCGTTGAAACTTGACCTTTGTCGACCTTAGCGTATAATACCCATAAATGTGGATTTGAGAAATTCGCAAAGACAATTGGATCACAAACCGCAGTTCCATGTGGATTGGAGGACGATTTTGGCTTCAAAAGTATTGCTTACAGGCGGCGCAGGTTACATTGGTTCTCATACGGCGTTGGAATTTCTTCTCGCCGGTTATGAAGTCGTGGTCGTCGACGATCTGAGCAACAGTTCGGAAAAGGCGATAGAACGCGTCGAGAAGTTGGCGGATAAGAGCGTGCGTTTTGAGCGTCTCAACGTTTGCGACGGCGAAGCGATGCGGAAACTTCTGACGGAGGTCGGCGCCGTCGACGCGATCGTTCATTTCGCGGGATTTAAGGCGGTTGGCGAATCGGTGCAAAAGCCGGTCGAATATTATCGGAACAACCTTGACTCCGCGCTTGTCGTATGCGAAGCGGCGAAGGAGTTCAATATTCCGAAGATCGTTTTTAGTTCTTCGGCGACGGTTTACGGACTAGCCGAGCGCGTTCCGCTCGTGGAGACGTCGCCGACGGGCGGGTGCACGAATCCGTACGGTTGGACGAAGTACATGATCGAACAGATTCTTCGCGATTTTGCGAAGGCGACGCCGAGTTTGTCGGTTACGCTTTTGCGTTATTTCAACCCGATCGGGGCGCATCCGAGCGGCGAAATCGGCGAAGATCCGTTGGGAATCCCGAACAACCTGGCGCCGTTTGTGTGTCAAGTGGCGGTCGGACGTCGTCCGAAGCTGAACGTTTTTGGGAACGACTACCCGACGCCGGACGGCACAGGCGTGCGCGATTACATTCACGTCGTCGACCTTGCGAAAGGGCACGTAGCGGCGTGCGACCACGCGAAGCCGGGCGTTAAGGTTTACAACCTCGGCACGGGGCGTGGATACAGCGTTTTGGAACTCGTCGAGACGTTCAAGCGTGTCAATAACGTCGACGTTCCGTACGAAATCGTCGATCGACGTCCCGGCGACGTTGCGATCTGCTTTGCGGACGCGACGCTTGCGCGCGAAGAACTTGGCTGGACGGCGCAATACGGACTTGACGAAATGTGCCGCGACGCGTATAATTGGCAGAAGAAGAATCCAAACGGATACCGCGACTAACGCGGTAGCGCGTCCTCGTAGCTCAGTTGGATAGAGCGACGGTTTCCTAAACCGTAGGTCGCTGGTTCGAATCCAGTCGGGGATATTTTTTGACGTTCGGACGTTGGAACCCGGTTCGCGTCGATAGCGTTCGGCGTGAAATGATCGTTTCCGTTGGTCGCTAGTTGTGTCTTTCGTGTCGTTAAGACGGATAATCTACTTATTCATGGCGACATTCTCGACGGGTTAAAATATCTGATCGACGACTGCGAATTGGCTGGTAAAGTAGATTTAGTCTACATTGATCCGCCTTTTGCGACCGGATTGAAGTTCTTGGTAACGACGGATCGCGTTTCGACGATTAGTCAAGTCAACGCTGGAACTTTGGCGTATGCCGACGAATTGCGCGGCGCCGATTTTTTAAGGTTTCTAACGGTTCGTCTTGAGTTATTGCGCGAGCTTCTTTCCGAGCGCGGGTCGATTTACCTCCATATTGACTATAAAATAGGGCATTACGTTAAGGAGGTCATGGACGGCGTCTTTGGAGAAGAAAATTTTCGCAACGACATAACGCGCATTAAATGCAACCCGAAAAATTTTGCGCGCGTTGGATACGGAAACGTCAAAGATTTGATTCTGTTCTACAGCAAAGGGGCGCGCCCGATTTGGCATGAACCAAGACTGCCGTTTACCGACGAAGAAATTGTGCGACTCTATCCTAAAGTCGACGCCGCTGGGAGACGCTATACGACGGTTCCGCTTCACGCTCCGGGCGAGACGAAAAACGGACCGACAGGCGCGCCGTTTCGCGGAATGGCGCCGCCGGCAGGGAGACACTGGCGCGCGGACGTTGCGACAATGGAGAAATGGGACGCCGATGGGCTAATCGAATGGAGTTCAAACGGCGTTCCGCGTAAGAAAAAATTTGCCGACAAAGCGGAGGGCAAGCGCGTTCAGGACGTCTGGGAATTCAAAGATCCTCAATATCCGACGTATCCAACCGAAAAGAATCTCGATATGCTGAAGCTGATCGTGTCGACTTCGTCCGAAGAAGGCGGAATCGTCCTGGACGCGTTTTGCGGTTCCGGCACGACGCTTTATGCGGCGGAGCTGTTGAACCGAAAGTGGATCGGTATTGATCAGTCGTCTGTCGCTATTAGGGCGACAAAACAGAAACTTGGGTTAGAGAACTCCGGGACGTTTTTGGAAAAAACTTGGCGTTATATTGATTTGCAAGCGAATCTGAGCGTTCGTTAATTGAACTCGATTTTCAGTCTATCTGAAGGCGCGAGAACTTTGATCCTTTAGCGGATTCCAACCTCGACTCCAGTGTTTTTTTGATTGGCAGGCGTCGATAGTAGGAATCGATCGGATTATTCTTTGCTCGAGTTTTTTCTTTGTTTCGAGTTGGAGGCGTTTTGGCCTTTAACAGTTCTTCATAAACGTTTGTTTTTAGAAATTTTTGTTTTTTTTTACTATTCCAAGACTTCGCAGTCTTTTTTGGGGTTAAATAAAATAGTACAATAATGGAAGCGCGGACTTGATAAATTTGTTCGCAATTCGTTCTTTCCGTCTTAATAGCATAGATTTTGTATAAGGAATTATCGTAGATGAAAAGAGCCAAGGGTATTATTCTTCAGCGCGGAGCTTTTACGCTCGTCGAGTTGCTGGTGGTCATTGCGATCATCGGTATTTTAATTGGTTTGCTTCTTCCGGCGGTTCAGGCCGCGCGTGAAGCGGCTCGCCGCATGCAATGCACGAACAACATGAAACAGCTGGGTTTGGCCGTTCATAATTTTCATGACGTCCAGAATTTCGTTCCTCCGATCGCCCAGAACAATAGCGATTTTTCGCGTATTAGTTGGGCCGTTATGATCTTGCCGTACGTTGAACAGACGGCGACTTGGTCGGAGTACGCGAGCGGCGGAACGGTGTATTTGAACACTGCCGGTCAACCGAACAGCGGTCGCAGTTCTGCGACGTGCGCGCCGTATAAGGCGAATCCTTGGGAATGGAACGTCGCGCTCTGGTACGTCGACGTGCCCTGCTATCACTGTCCGTCGGACGGGAACACGCATGATTCGGCGGCGCAATGGTTCCCCGGTCGCATGAATTATCGCGCGAGCCTCGGCGACGCCACGATCGCGTCGTGTTACTTCGGCCCCGACGGTAAGAAATCGCGCGGTCCATTCATGGTCAACAACGGCGCCGGTTCGGCGCGCACCACGCGCAATTTCGCCGCGATTACCGACGGTACGAGCAATACGGTTCTCTTCGGCGAAATGCTCACGCACCGCACCACCGCCGGTTCCGACGAAATCACGCTCGATATTCGCACCGGGATTCTTACCGGGAAAAATCCGCAATGGCCGTCCACGTGCATCGGGTTCCAAGATCCGAATAATCCGACTCAGTTTGTGGCTTCCGCCGTGACTCGTCCCTGGAACGGTCGTCGTTGGCCCGACGGTATGTACGTGTACTCGTCTTGCAACACCGTGTTGCCGCCCAACTCCGTGAGCTGTCTCTATTCGACGTCCGACGCCGAGCGCACGATTATGACTCCAAGTTCGCGACATTCCGGCGGCGTCAATATTACGATGTCGGACGGCTCCGTTCGGTTTGTGAGCGAAACGATCGACTGCGGCGATTCGAGCGCTAACAACGACCTGTATCGCGGCACCGGCGCCGCGAGCGGTTACGGCGTCTGGGGCGCAATGGGGTCTCTCAACGGCGGCGAAACCGTCGCTTTGTAAACCGAATCAAGAACGCGGCGAAATTTGTTTGCGCGCGTTTGCGTAACGTTACCGACTACGAGCGAGTCTTCAAACGCGCCGCTTTTGCACACGAAACACGTTCTGCGGTGAAAGCGGCGTCGCGAAATTCGCATGCGTTGCGGCAATTGGTTTAGTTTTTAAGATACGTGAAACGGTTACCGTTATGAAATACAAGCGCTTTCTTTTCGCGATCGTCGCGCTCGCTGCGGCTCTGACGGTCGGTTGCAATAATAATCCTTATGGAACGATCGATATCACCGGTAAAGTTACGGTTGACGGGCAGCCGATGGAAGGCGTCTCCGTAACGATGGCGCCGGTGACGAAAGATTCCGGTCAACGCGCGGCCGGCGGCGTTACGCTCGCAGACGGAACCGTTCGCTTCGTCTCCGCCGGGTCGCCGGTCGCCGGCGTTATGCCCGGGGAATACGTCCTGACGTTCCAAAAAGAAGTTTGGCTGACCGCCGACGGAACTCCCGCCGAGGAGATTCCTTATGATCCTTCAAAACCGGAGCCGCCGACCCATCCGGTCGATCTCATTCCGGCAAAGTATAAGGACCCGAAAAACTCCGAATTTCACGTTACCGTTGTCGATAAAAACTCCACGTTTGAAGTCGATATTTCAACGCAAGAGTAATTTGAGACTCTGACGCAGAAATGAAAGAAGACGCCTGACGCCGTCGCTCAGCCGCCGACGTCAGGCGTTTCGCGTTTCTTTGAACGACGCGATTTGCCCGTCGACGCGACGTCTTTCAAACGACCGGAAGGAGCGAGGAGCCCACTCTGCGACGATCGCGTGAAGCGAAACGAAACGCGCGAGGTTGTCCGCGTTCAAACTGCGATTACGCGTTCTTGAGAACTTCAATCCACGCGGCGACTCGAGCGTCGGTCTTGTCGGACTGATTCATATTGTCGAGCGCCAGACCGACGAACTGTCCGTCTTTAACGGCGGTCGAATCGTCGTAGGCGTAGCCGTCGGTCGACGTTTGACCGACGAGGGTCGCGCCGCGAGAGACCGCTTTCTCCGCGAGCGTGCCGAGCGCGTTGCAGTACGTTCCGCTAAAAGACTCTTGATCGCCGAATCCGAAAACGGCGACTTTTTTACCCGATAGGTCGACCGAATCAAGCGCGTCGTTCTTATCGAGCCAATCGTCTTGGAGATCGCCTTCACCCCACGTGGAGGACCCAAGAATAAGCAGATCCGCGTCGAAATCGGCGGCGCTCGCGTTCGCAACGCTCACGGCGTCGACTCCAAACGCCTTCGCGATCTGATTCGCTACGGACTCTGTTTCGCCTGTCGAACTTCCAAAAAAGACTTTAACCGACATGACTGTCTCCGTTGATTTCTATTAAGGGTACGTGATATTGCTTTTATAGAGTTAGAACAAACTAACTTTAATTGCGCATTTTAAAACTTTCGTTGAAATTGTCAATAAGACAAAACTAACTTTAGTTAAAATATATTGAGTTATCGAGTCTTTGGGTTTCTTTTTTCGGCGACGCGTTGAAGTCGAAACGAATTTGGAAACGACGATTTCGGGAGCGATTTTGCCAGTTGTTTTTTTGCAACGCGTTTTGCGGCTCTAACCGTCGCCGTTCTCAACCGTGTCGTTAGATTGCTTGCGCTCTTTGAGTTGTATTGAAATCCGTTAGCCTGCGGTTTATAATGCGCGCATATGCGCGAGGCTTGTCGGACTCGGTTTTGGAGCGCCTGACGCGACGAGTTTCGTTGGGTTTCTTTAACTGTTAATTGGGTTAGAGGCGATATATGAAAAAGTCTCAGAGAATTTTGTTTCAACGCGGCGCGTTCACGTTGGTCGAACTCTTGGTGTTGGTCGCTGCGATCGGCGTCGTTTTAGGAATACTCTTTCCGGCGATTCAGAGCGCGCGTGAAGACGAGCGCGCGACGCAGTGCGCGTTCAATCTCAAAAAAATCGCGTTGGCGATTCATAACTTCCACGACGTCCACCAGCACATGCCGCCGATCGCGCAGAATAACGAGAAATATTCGCGGGTCAACTGGGCGGTCATGATTCTCCCGTATATTGATCAAGCCTCCCTCTGGACGCAATACGCGAACGGCGGCAAGTTGCATATGCAGAAACCCAGCGATCCGACGAGCGGACGAACCGATAAGGAGTGCGGACCGTATAGAGCGAATCCTTGGGATTGGTCCGTCGCGATATGGTACAAAAATATTGAAATTTACCATTGTCCCGCCGATTCCCACTCCTACGACGCCGCGAGCGAATGGTTCCCCGGTCGCTTGAATTATCGCGCGAGTCTCGGGGACGCGTCCCTGGCGTCGCGCTCTTTTGCGGAGACCGGCGCGCAATCGCGCGGTCCGTTCATGGTCGCAAACGACGCGGAGGGGAATTTGGTTCGTCGTCTGTCGTCAGTCGTGGACGGCACGAGCAATACGGCGATGTTTTCGGAATGTCTTACGCATCCGACGACCGCCGGGCCGGACGATAGCACGTTGGACGCTCGAACCGGAATTTTGACCGGCAAAGACCCGCGCTACCCGGAGACGTGCATGGATCTCAAGGATCCCGACAATCCGGAACGTTTTCAGGCGTCCGAAAGCACAAGACCTTGGAGCGGTCGACGCTGGGCGGACGGTCTCTATGTTCATTCGTCTTTCAATACGATTCTTCCTCCGAACGCCGCGAGTTGTATTTCCGGGACGCGCGACGACGAGCGCTCGATTATGACGGCGAGTTCCGGGCACGCCGGCGGCGTCAACGTCGTGTTGGTCGACGGTTCCGTCCGTTTCATAAGCGACGCGATCGACTGCGGCGACTTGACCGCCGACAACGATCAGATTTTTGAACGTGTTCGAGATTCGAGACGCGTTATATCGACCAATAAGAGTCCCTACGGAGTTTGGGGCTCTTTCGGGTCGATCAACGGAGGCGAGAGCGTTATACTCGACTTCTAGCGTCGACGACGTTCTTTGACCTTTCTTTGAACGATTTTCCGTTGAACGGAGTCGCTTTGGCGGAGCGCGTTTTGCGTTTCCGGAGCGACTCCGTTTTTACTTGCGCGCTGATCTTAACTCGCGAAGATTTGATTCTCAGGGAGTCAATATTGTCTGCGGCGCGTTGGTTGCGCGTTTTCTTATTCGCGCTACAATGGGACGATAACGTTTATCGCAAGCGCCGCGCATGGAGACTGATTAGTCGGCGCGTATGGAGTATGAAAATGAGTAAAGTGAGAACGCGATTTGCGCCGAGTCCGACCGGGTATATGCACGTTGGAAATCTTCGAACGGCGCTTTACGCTTATTTGACGGCGAAACACGAAAACGGAACCTTTATTCTCCGCATTGAAGACACCGACCAAGGGCGAATCGTCGACGGCGCAGTCGACGTGATCTATCAAACGCTCAAAGAAAACGGCATGATCTGGGACGAAGGACCCGACGTCGGAGGAGATTACGGGCCTTACGTTCAAAGCGAACGCATGGGAATCTTTAAAGATTACGCGCTGCAACTCGTCGAAAAAGGCGAAGCCTACTACTGCTTCTGCACGACCGAAAGACTCGAAAAACTCCACGAAGAACAACGCGCCGCCGGCGCCGCCGTCGGAAACTATGATCGACATTGCCGAAACCTCGATAAAGAAGAAATTCAACGTCGACTCGACGCCGGAGAACCCTACGTGATTCGACAGAAAATGCCGACCGAAGGAACCACAAAATTCGTCGATTTGATCTACGGCGAAGTCGAGGTCAAGAACTCCGAACTCGAAGATCAGATCCTCATTAAAAGCGACGGTATGCCTACCTATAACTTCGCTAACGTCGTCGACGATCACCTCATGGGAATTACCCACGTCGTACGAGGAAACGAGTACCTCTCCAGCTCGCCCAAGTACAACCTCCTATACAAAGCCTTCGGATGGGAGCCGCCTGTCTATATCCACTGCCCGCCTGTCATGAAGGACGCCCACACGAAACTTTCAAAACGCAACGGCGACGCAAGTTATCAAGACCTCGTCGCGAAAGGATATTTGAAAGAGGCGATCTTAAATTACCTACTACTCCTCGGATGGAGCCCGAAAGGGGACGAAGAGTACTTCACTCTCGACGAGATGATTAAGCTCTGGAACCCCGCGTGGATTAATAAGTCCCCTGCGATTTTCGATATCGTCAAACTGCGCGCCTTCAACGCGACGTATATCAATCGTATGTCGAACGAAGAGTTCACGAAGATCGCGCGACCTTACGTCGAGTCCGTCGTGAAGCGCCCGATCGATATGGATCTTCTCTGCGCCAACCTGAAGCCGCGTTGCGAAATCCTCAGCGACATTCCCGAGCGCGTCGCGTTTATTCAGGAAATGCCGGAATATTCCCTTGAACTCTATCGCAATAAGAAGTTCAAGACGGACGAACGCGGCGCTTTGACCGCGCTTGAAAAGCTCGCGCCTGCGTTGGACGCGTTGCAAGAGTGGAATCGGGACGCGATCTACGGGGCGTGCGCTCCGGTGATCGCGGAACTCGGAGTTAAGGCGGGCTGGGCGCTTTATCCGTTGGGAATCGCGCTCTCCGGAATGACGGCGACGCCAGGCGGCGGCACCGACGTCGCCGCGATTATCGGCAAAGAACTGACGATGGAACGCCTCAACGACGCGCTCGCCAGACTGAGAGCCGAGCTGTAGTCGGAAGCGCCGTAGTCGGAAACAATGAAAGGAAAGGCGTTGGTCATGTCGACGTTAGGCATTCGCCGGGCGTTTGTCGCGCTCATAGTCGCCGTTTGCGCCGTCGTCTCGTGCGTTGGCGCGAGCGCGAAGGCGGAGGACGATCTTTTTAAGATACTCTCGGGCGTGTCGAACGCGAAGCTGGAGCGCGTCGAACCGAGTGGATCCGCCGCGAAGCTCGTCGGCGCGAATCGCAAGGCGAACGATTACAGGTTCCTCGATCAGCGATTCGCCGCGTTGACCGACGCGCTCGCGCAGCCTAGCGTCGCGCGGAGCGTCTCGCGCAAGAACGGGCAAGGCGTCGCGCCGATCTTCTTCGCGATCTATTCCGGGGACGGGCCGCTCGTCGTCGACGCGCTTCTCGCCGCCGGCGCGGATCCGAACGCGACGCTTTTCGGCGCGCCGGCGCTTTGGCACGCGCTGAATGTGAACGACGCCAATTCGACTCAGATCGCGCTCGCTTTACTCGATTACGGCGCGGATCCGAACGCGAAGACGGACTCGGGCGAGACGATTCTCGGCAAGGCCGCCTCGCTCGGCGTCTTCTGGGTCGTTCAGCGTCTGCTCGTCGAAGGCGCGGATCCCAAAGCGACCTCGAACGGCAAGACCCCGGACGCGCTCTGTAAGGACGCGTCGACCCGCGACCTCGTTAAGAATTGGGGCAAGAAGCCGTACCCGTTTTCCGCGTTGAATCCCGACGAGCCGAAGTTGCATCGCGCGGCGGCGCAGAATAATCTTCAGCGCGTGAAGCGACTTCTTGCCGACGGCGCGGATCCAAACGCGAAATGGAACGGCGTCAAAGCGGTCGATATGACGACGGACGCGAAAGTTCGCGCGGCGCTTGGCGGCAAAGGAACGAGCAAAGTCGATTTCTCCGAATATCGACTCGGACACGTCTATCGCGGCGACTATGAAAAGAGTAATCGACACGCGGCCGGAGGACATTCCCACGCGGCGTACCTCTATATGTTTGGCGCCAATCAGAAGCCTGAGATTCACGCGTTCTATGAGAACGGCGTTAAAGTCTGTTCCGTTGAGAGACGTTCCTCGCGTCGCGCGGCGGACGATCCGGCGAATCCGCAGCACACGGTCTTTCCCAGTCATTGGACGCGCGGCGACATTGTCGAGGCGGTCAATTCGATCGCGCTTGCCGGCGTCGCGAAGCTGCGCGGAGAAGATTCCGCAAGGCTCGAAGAGAATTACAACGGCGTGAGAATCGTCGTGATTCTGCGAACTAACGACAAAAGAGGCGTCGATATTATCACGGCGTATCCGATTTACAGCCGACAACCGCGATCCGGAGACGGGAAATTTGAGCGACTGGACGACGCGAAACGCGCGCTCAATGACAGAACGAGGACTTGATTAACGAGAAATATGGAGACGAAACGTACGTTATGACAGATTCGACCGCAAAACAATTCGACGCGCGATTCGACGCGCTGAGTCGCAAGTTGCGCAAAGTCGACGTTGAGAAGATCGACGCGTGTTACGACGAGCTCGCCGACTTTCTGGCGTCGGACCCGGCGGCGACGGTCGCGTTTTTAGGGCGTTGCGACGCGAAGCGTCTGAAGGTCGCGGAGACCGTGCTGGAGTCGGTCGCGGATCGCGTCGGCGACGACGCTTTCGTCGCGGCGTTAGTCGCCGTTCAGGAGCGTCTTTCCGAATTTGAATTTGATTTAACCTTTGCGCTCGACGCGGCGCGAATCGGGGCGGCGCGGCGCGCGATGAAGTCCGGCGCGAAAGGACTGTCTCCGCTGGAAGCGTATCGCGAAGTTCTCGCCGCCGCAGAATCCGGAGACGCCGACGCGATGTTTCAGGTCGCGTTGCGTTTGTATTTCGGAAACGGCGTTGCGCGCGACGTCGAGGCCGCGCGCGCGATGGCGACGAAAGCGCTCGACTCCGGAAATCTCGCCGCCGCTGCGATTCGAGATTTGCCGTAGAACACGGCGATAAAAACGATTTTGACGGCTGGTTTAAGCGGTTTGATCGAAACGACTCAAAAATCGTAAAAAATAAAAAAAACGGGGCGTTCGCTCTTATTACGATTGATTTCCAGAGTCGATTCCTTTATAAACTAAATTGTGTTTAGGGAACGCGGGCACGAACGGTTCGACTCTGCGTCTCAGCTCTGTTATTATAAGGTAATGATAAAATGAAGAAACTCAGCGCGCTTGCGTCGATCCTCGGCGTTGTTATGTTATTTGTCGCTATCGCGGGTTGCAAACCGAGCGACGGCCTGCAACCGGTCGAAGGAACGGTTACTCTCGACGGACAACCGTTGGAATCCGGCTCGATCAATATTGGTCCGATGGTCGGTCAGCCGGGCACGGCGGTCGGCGGTAAGATTGTGAACGGTGTGTATCAGGTGCGCGCGTCGAAAGGCGAGATGGCGGTTACTATTCGCGCGCAAAAGTCCGTTCCGATCGAGAATCCGACCGAGGACGAAATCGCGCACAACGTTACCGAGCGCGTTGTCGAATTGATTCCTGAACGTTACAATCAACGCAGCGAGTTGAAAATTACCGTCAACGAAGGGAAAAACACGTTTAATTTCGATCTGGAATCGGACTCGAAAGAGTAATAGATATCCAATAGCGATCCATACGTCGACTGCAACGTAGTTCGACGCTAGGCGGGAACATTGGAACGTTTGGAACGTTTGATCGTCAAAAACGTTATCCTGATGATTTATACCTTTGCGCGGCGTTAGCGGCGCGAAGCGATTTTGCAACTGTTGTGATTCGCACAGTCTTTTTATTTACGTCGCGCGACTTAAGCGCGCGGCGGTTATTTTGTTTTAGGGTTCCCTATGAAATCATTCAATTTTTCGCGACGAGGCTTTACGCTCGTTGAACTGTTGGTCGTTATTGCGATCATCGGTATTTTAATTGGTTTGCTTCTTCCGGCGGTTCAGGCCGCGCGCGAAGCGGCTCGCCGTATGCAATGCACGAACAACCTGAAGCAGTTGACGCTCGCGATGCAAATGTACGCGGACGCGAACCAGCAACGCTTCCCGATCGCCGTTCAAATCGGCGTCGACGGCAACGCGAACCAAACGGACACGTACTCTTGGCACGCGCGCACGTTGCCGTACATCGAACAAGCGGCGATGTACTCCACGATCGACTTCAAAAAGCAACTTGGAAACGGCATTAACTACGAATATCGCGTTGCGTTGATCGACGCTCACCAATGCCCGACGCAATCGCAAGCGATCGGCGAAAAGAGCAACTCGAACTGGTGCATTCGTCGTACGTGCTACTTCGTCAACCTCGGCAACTCGAACTATCACAACGACGAAGTTGTGAACTGGGACGGTCGCGGCTCTTACAAAGCGAAGAGGGCTCCGTTTAGATACAACGAAGCCGTTGAAATGGCGATTTGCACCGACGGTACGTCGAACACGACCTGCATGAGCGAACTGCAAATTAACCGCAACGAAAACAACTACCAAGGCAACTACGGCACGGTCATGTATTCGAACGGCGCCGGTTTCACCACGTTCCTGCCGCCGAACACGACGTATTCGACCGACTACGGGCGCG